>JAZRYK010000043.1:0-59541 GCA_045600725.1 Lachnospiraceae bacterium | reverse complement strand
CAAGATTATGCACTAGCTAATCTATCCCGTTTACTGTTTCTTGGGTTGTTTGTTTATAGTGAGTTGTCTCTCACTTCTGAATGATCTTTTCAAAAGATTTTCAGGGTTGCATATGCTGTTCAAATGTCAAGGTACTGTGTTTTCGCGTTCCTTTTTCTTGGAACATTGATTACTATATCACTGCAAATTAGGTATGTCAACAACAATTTTTCTATTTTTTAAAAAAATTTGTTATTAGCTAAAAATGGCGTATTATCAAGCTTTTCGCTCTATAATACACCATTAATTCACAAATAATTTCATTATATTTGTTAAATTGTCTGAATTGTGTTGTCAATTCATTATATTACACTACTGTACTAAAGTTGCCTCAATAGATTCATTATAAATATTCGTTACATTAATCTTAATTTTTGAAACCTCGAAGTCTTTTCCAACCTCAGCAATAACAACAAAACGTTTTGTTTCACCGGCATTAAATGTTTCAATACACTGAGCCAAGTCCTGGTCAAGTGTTGTAAATGTACTACTTATATATTTACCACCATTAAAGGCAACCTTTATAGACTCGACATTATTAAATCCATCTAAAGTTCCACCGTTTGGACTGGTAATATCAAAGAACAAAACAACCAACTGTTTACCGGACGAAGCATATGCGCCATTATAGTTAGTGCTTGTTGAATAATCCGAAAACATAATATTAAAATCAGGGACACATAAAACATCGGCTAAAGTTTTTTGTTCTTTTTGTGGAGTACCTATAATCTCTGCTCCTCCTGTCCCATCTTTTTTGTCTTCTGATACAGCCTGATTTTGCTGATTCTTTTCTTCTTCCAGTCTGGCTTGTTCTTCTTCATATGCCCTGATAGACTCTTCCCTCGCCGCTACTGCAGCTTCATATGTTGTGACATATTCAGATACATCAACCAGCCTTGAATGATTTTGTGAGTCATATTTCAGAAGAAGTGAAACGGCATATTCACTGATAAGTTCATTTTCTTCTTCAGACAATTTAGGAGTTGAAGCACATCCGCCAAGCATAAGTGAAAAACACAATATACCGGCGACAGCAATTATTCCTCGTCGCACTTTGCATTCTCCTCTCCATCCGAACTATCTGTACAAGCATCTGAGACATTGTTTTCAGACTGTAATCCATCAGATTCCTTAATATCATCCATCGAAAAACTTCCGCACTCAGCCTGTGCTATCTCATCTTCACTGTATTTAATTTCGGCAGGTTCTGCTACGTCATTATATGACATATCTTCATTAGATACTTCTTCCTGCATCATAGAATCATTATGTGCCTGTTCAGTATGAATAACTTTTTCCCCGCCCTGGGCTGCAATCTGCATTTTCTTCATCTGATTTCGCTCATACTTTTCAAGAAGAAGATACGTCACAGAAATAGCAATTGCCAGAATACCCAAAATCAGGAATACAATCATTCTTGTAAGTTCTGTGCCTTCTCTAAAGTCATAGAATGCAACCTTGAGACATACAAGCAATGAAAGAATCAGGCCATATATACGTAATGAAAATCTGTTAACTACACATCCCACTGCAATCATAAGGAACGCAATCGACATAAGCGCAACACTTCTCCAAATTTCATCGATATCAAGAGATAACGCACTATATGTAAGGAAAAGTGCCAATATAATATATTTTGCACGCGTCTTGAGATTAAATTTCTTAGTAAGTACTCCCAGGATAGTGATTGTTCCGATTACCATAATCGCTACACCTGAAATAATATTGTACATTCTTATATGATCATTGGAAGTGAATAAATCAAGTAACCTGTCAAATGCCGTAGCAAATGGATAAACAGCAACAATTACAGTCATTATTACAAGCGTACAAATATTAAATGCAGTAATTCCTTTAACTTTCATAGTAGGAATCAAATTGAATAATGACATTAGTACCAAGCATACAAGAAGAAGTACCGGCGCAAAATAAAATTTGTCATGAAACTGAATAGCTGAGTACATCAGGAATCCAAACGTAATCATAAATTCATGATAGAGTTTGAATCTGGTATTCATTAATGTTCCTATAAGCAGTACAGCCAAAATAAGGTATGATAATGGTTCTTTATGATAAACAATAGCACTTATCATAGCCAATGTAGAGACAAAAGCATCTGTTAACTGAACCGCTTTTACTGCAAAAAGGAACTTCGATAAAATAACACATGCGGTGATAACAAGAATTGAAACTATTTGATTTTTGCAGTCCATGCCGGTAAATATCATTGATAATACGAACACAGAATACGCAGTCCACTTTTCTTTCTTCGTTATCATAGCCAAGAAAGATATAATGCAGATAGCTGTAATACCGCCTACCCAAACATATGAATATGTTTCAAGTCCAAGAGATTTTGCAAAGACAACTGTACTTAGAAGCAATCCCATATATATAAGTGAAAAAGTTTTGATAAGCATATTTGCAGTATTAAAAATATAGCAGATAAATATAACAAATACCGCAATAAGAACATACGCAAGAATTTCAATTTCATCAGCATGAACTGTATTCTTCAACATTCTTATAGCCATCGAAACAAAAAACAACACCGTAAGTCTGATCATCGTAGATGCAGTATGGGCGGAATTGTATCGTTTAATAAACATCAATACATTAACGAACAGAATTAAACCTGCAATTAGCAGAAGTTCTTCATCAGATACCGCCGATCCCATAACAAATACGGAAGAAGCCGTTCCAATTGTACAGATAATATCAATAATCTGAGATTTTCTGATACGTGCAAATATAATATTCAGTATTGCAGTGACTCCTAAAAGAATCAATGCAACCCAAACGGGAAATATTTTCAGCTTTGAACAATTAAATATGGTTGCAAAATATAAAACACCAAAGCCCAAACCGGTCAACACGCGTGAAAATATAGGAAGCTTTCTGTTGAATACTAATTCAGAAATAAATATAACAAGAGCACCTGCCGCATATATTATTAATCCCTCAAAGATATCATCAAGGAAATATTTTCCGAAATTAACGAATGCAACAAGAATAAACACGGCTCCGATTACACTAAGAACACCGGCACCGATTTTATACTCCATATCGGACTTTTCTTTCTTTGTCTTTGGTGCAGCAACTTTTTTTTCAGCATAGGAAATTGAAGCCATATTAGGTGTAATATTCACATTTTCACGAACATTATCTGCATCACCGTTCTGAATTGTGTTCCCGTCATTATCCGATGTGCTCTTCGTTTCATTTGTTTCTGCGCAAATATTGTTCTGCATATCACACTCATCTGAGGCATTGCAATCCTGCTGAACTTCACTGCCATTTTGGAGGTTATCAATATTCTGATTCTGAGTTGCACAAGCCTTCGCATATTCAAGATATCTGTTGTAATTAACATTGACATCATTAAGAAGAACATCCGGAGCAACCAGACCCTTTTCTGCTTCCTCAAGTTTCAAATCAAGATATTTGTGAAAATTAACATCATCCGAATTAGCTCTGCAAAAACCGATTCGTCTGAAAACATCCGTATAGGGATGCACACCATAATTTGTTTCCATATTCATTCCTTTCAGGCTTTGTCCACTTCAAACCAAAAAACAACACCGTCTTCACGGTTCTCTACTCCATAATTCTGATTATGAGCTTCCATAATTGCCTTAACAATAGACAAGCCAATTCCACTGCCACCATATGACCTTGTTCTCGCCTTGTCAACTTTATAGAATTTCTCCCAAAGATGATCGATTGCATCCTCAGGAATAGGTTTACCTGTATTAAAAACGGAAACCCTCACCTTATTTTCGAACATTTGGAGCGAAACGTCAATTCTTTTTTCCAATTCGGACTCATTATGATTTATGGCATTTGAAATATAATTACTTAAAACCTCTTCTATCATAAACTCGTCGGCCCAAACATAAACAGAAGAATTGGGTAAAGACACAGATATATTATTCTGTTTTATAAGTATATCGGCAGATTGAATGTAATTCCCAATAACCGAAACAACATCAAATCTCTCCGGCACAGGTGAATAACCTCCAAATTCAAGCTGATTCAATGCAAGCAGTTTTTTTACCATAATGTTCATTCTTGCTGCTTCATCCATTATTACATCGCAATAGTAATCCCTGTCTTCAGTAGTACTCACCCCTTCTTTTAAGCCCTCTGCATACCCCTGAATGAGTGCAATAGGAGTTTTCAGTTCATGAGAAACATTTGATATAAAATCTTTTCTCATCTCATCAACCTGAGTTTTTAATTCATTGTCTTTTTCCAATTCAAGGTTTGCCACTTTTAACTCAGTAATGGTCTGCTCAAGGCTTTTAGATAATCTGTTTATATTATTCCCCAGCAAACCTATCTCATTTTTTTCTTTTCCGTTATATTCAACTTCAAAATTCATATCTGCAATCTGTTCGGATATATCTGATAGTTCCAAAACAGGTTTTGATATTTTTTTTGACAAAAAATAAATTAATACTGCGCCAACAACCGTACCTATAATTCCTACATAAAGAAGAAATCGATTTGCAATCTTAGAACTTTCGGTGATACTCTCTAATGCAGTTCTCATCATAAAGAAGCTGCCGTTCTGCAAAACACCCCACATTTCAATATACTCAATCCCGGTTTTTCGGTCCGGCTTCATGGTCATAACGTAATTGTCTTTTATATCCATCACATTAGGCGCATAATTTATTCCAAGTAAATTTTCCCTAAGTTCCGTTAAAATATCTGCCGTAGGCTCATTTGAATACACACGGACCATTTGAAAATCAGAATTAATAATAGCAATACTGATATTATGTTTTCCTGCATAACGCCGCATTTGCAAATCAAAATCATCGCCATACGAATCACCTTTTGCAATACTGCTTTCTATATTTGAATATACATCAAGCATTGCGGCTTTCTTGTTATTAATATAAAACTTTTCCAAGAAAAAAATATTGAATAAAAGGACCGCAATAATTGTAAACGCCAGAATAACTGCAAATTCCACAGTCATCTGACGGTTAAGCGAATGTTTATATATTTTATTATTTCTTTTAACTGTTTTCATTTTATTTTTAACTATTCGTATTTATAGCCCATTCCCCAAATGGTAACTATGTGATCACCTTTTGCGCCCAATTTTGCCCGTAATTTTTTCACATGAGTATCGATCGTTCTGGCATCTCCAAAATAATCATAATTCCATACATTATTCAATATTGCGTCACGAGATAATGCAATGCCCTTATTTCCCATAAAAAAAGCAAGCAGTTCAAATTCTTTAAAACTTAATTCTATTTCATTCCCGTCAACAATAACCCTGTGTGCAAGTTTGTCCAAAACCACTCCGTCATACTCAATTATTTCTTCTTTTACCGAAGGGTTTGTTCTTCTTAAAATAACTTCCACTCTCGCGGTAAGTATTTTAGGACTAAAAGGTTTTGATATATACTCATCTGCCCCCAGTTCAAAACCTTGCAATTCATCCCTTTCCTCCCCCTTTGCTGTCAGCATTATTATAGGAACGGATGAATATTCACGAATTTCTTTTAGTACTTCCCACCCATCCATTTTGGGCATCATAACATCCAAAATAATTAGCGAAATACTTTGGTCATTAAAAAAAATATCACAAGCTTCAGCACCATCACCGGCTTCAATAACTTCATAATTATTGCGCACAAGAAAATCTTTCACGAGCCTTCTCATGCGTTCTTCATCATCAACTACAAGAATTTTAACCTTATCCATATATACTCCTTAAAGATTCGCCCCTCGATTTAAGTAAGTATAAAAAAAATTTATGTTAAAAATGTGAACTATTCTCCGTAATTAATATTTAATTCACGTTCTTTTTCTCGTACGGCAGCCTCACGCTCTTTTAAATCCTGTTCCCATGAAGCATATTGATTTGTAACCGCAGCTTTATAATTAATTGCATTCATGGTTGAACCATTAAAAGTTATAACCAGAAGAACAACTATCACTATTGCTAAAATTAGACTAATAAGATAACTGTTTCTCAACCGTACCCTCATAGCAGCATCTTCCTGCGCCTGAGTAGAATATGTACGACGCATGGATTTCTTCTCAGACATGTCCAATCTCTTAAATGTCGCATACAACGGAAAAGGTTTAATCTCATCGGCAATACCTGCAGCATTCAACATATTGTAAAGGTTGTGCATAAATTCCATTCCAATCGGTGTCTGAAAAGTATTGTTCTCCAATGCTTTATTGTATATGCCGGCTACTACCGTCATATTAGTCATATCCATTTTTGTCTCTATATATGAGATTTTTTTAATTTCGTTGCGAGCAAGCTCCGCATCTTCGTGTGTTGCAAATATATAACCTGCAACAGTTAATTCTTCTTTATTTTGTTCGTCCATATCGTCCTTTAAAAAAGCCCCGCTTATCAAAGCGGGGCTCCTGATATTTTAATTTGAATTAAAGTGTGAACTTACCAACATTACCCTGTAATTCATCAGCAACTCCGTCGAGCTTGTTAGCATTCTCGGAAATGTTGTAAACGATGGAAGTTACTTCAGTAACAGAAGCACTTGTTTCTTCGGTAGAAGCAGCATTTTCTTCTGCAATTGCCGTAAGGTTCTGAACAACATCCACTACAGTAATACGTGCATCATCAAGTCTCTTTGTCTTATCTGCGATATTGTTGATACCCGAAATAGACTGATCAATTCCTTCTTTAACCTGATTAAACATCTCACTGGTCTTATCAACCTTTTCACTCTGAAGTTTCATAATCTGCTGAACTTCATCCATTGTCTCGACAGCCTTATTTGAGTCAGCAATGAGTGAATCAATAATACTTTCAATCTGTCTTGCAGATTCATCAGACTGCTCAGCAAGCTTTGAAATCTGAGAAGCAACAACCGCAAAACCACGTCCCTGTTCGCCTGCTCGTGCAGCTTCAATAGAAGCATTAAGTGAAAGAAGGTTGGTTTCTTCAGCAATTGAAGTAATAATTGCAGTAGCTTCACGAATCTTATTTGCAGATACGTTTGTTGTATTTGTCTGCTCATAAATAACATCGATGGAAGTCTTGGTCTGCTCATTAATCTTTTCAAGTTCAAGAAGTGTTGCGATTGCATCATCGCCGGACTGTTTCATAACAGCTGCATTAGCTGAAAGACTTGCAACTTCTTCGTTCGTTTCTTCAACCATATTACCCATAAGAATAACACTTTCTGTTGCCTTCTGGGTTTCTTCGGCCTGACTGTTAGCACCGTCTGCAATTTCCGAAACAGCTTTTTCAACCTGTTCAACTGTTGTAGCTGTTTCCTGCGCCGAATTATTAAGATCTGTTGCTGCGGTCTTAAGTGTATCAACCTGCACCTGTAAATCATTAACTACTCCTGCCATTTCGGTTGTCATTTTATCAACCGCTCTGGCCATTACACCACATTCATCTTTTCTGTTTGAAAGATATGTAAGCTCTTCGGTAGAAGTAAAGTCAAGCTTTGATGTTTTATTGTTGATTGTTTCTGAAATCGTAACAATAGGTTTTGCAATCATACCGGCAACAAAAAAACCAATCCCGGAAACAACAAGAAGAATAATAACACCTAAAACAGAACCAAGTTTAAGTATACTCGTGTATGACGCCATAATCTCATTTTCATCAACAGTAGCAACTACAATCGCTGACTGGTCTTTTGTAACATAATATGCAGCATACTTAGTTGCACCATTAAACACATATTCAACGAAAGTAGTTTCGGTATACTTCTTTCCGGATTCAAGACCTGCAGCAACACCCTTTACAACTTCGTTTGTAACAGGTGAACCAACCTTTTCCTGAGTGGGGTGATACATCATTGTTGCATCGGCAGCAACAACATAAATGTAACTTGTTTTCATTCCTTTAATACCGGTACCTGCAAAAATACCTGCAAGAGTATCATACTGCATTGCCGTATCATAACCGTTAGCCTCAATCTCAACATCAAGAAGGTGACCGGTCTGAGTTGCAATATCAACAAGATAATTCTGATTTGTCTCCGCTACAGTAGATTTTACAATGTTCAATAGCGGAATCTCAATTCCTGCAAATGTGATAAGTGTTGCAACAACAATCACCAAAACAACCTTTGCCTTAATTGAGTTCAAGAAACTTACCTTATTTGAGTCCTTTTCTTTTACCATGTTAGCCATATTTAATATGTCCTCCTAAAATTTATATAATCACACCGAAGTGCAAAAATATCACTTTTCAATAAACAAAACGCCTAATGTTCCGGGACCGCAATGGCTACCGATAACACAGCCGGCTTCTGTTTCAAGAATCTCATCAAAATAATTCAAATCTTCAAGGAACTTACGTACTGTCGCTACAGAATCGCCAGACGTTACCGTATGAGTAATGAATACTCTTGCCGGATCAGCCTTGAGTATATCATTTTTTAAATCAGAAACGTAATTCCTAATGACTCTATCATTGCTGCCCCTGTATTTTGTTCCTGCAATCATTCTACCGTCAACAACTTCTATCTTAGGTTTAAGCTTAAGTACATTGCCGATCATTGCCGTAGCGGCACTGCATCTACCGCCTCGTCCAAGAAAGGTCAATGTATCCACAACAAAGCTTGCCCTAACAAAACTTCTCAAATCGAGAATTCTGTTGTAAACAATTTCCGCAGGATATCCTTCACGAACCATCTCAACAGCTTTAATAACAAGAAGTGCGATTCCTGTAGACAGACTCATGGAATCGATAACATAAACATGATCTGTGTAATCAAGTTCAGCAGCAGCAAGCCTTATAACATTTGCAGATGTAGACATTTCTTCCGAAATTGCAAAATAAATTATGTCATCCCCATTCTCCACATAGGGTTTAAAGTAATTTATAACATCTTCTATGGACGGCGCTGCAGTCCCCGGTGTTTTCTGCGTCTTATCTGACCAATCAAAAATCTCCTGACGCGTAATATCCACACCATCGCGATAATATGTATCGTCCATTCTTATAAACAACGGAACAATTTCAATCTCATAACGATCGACAAGCTCTTTGGAAAAATCACTTGTACTGTCCGCAAAAATCTTAATCACCGATTTGCTCCCCATATCATAAAATATATTAATACATATTGGTTAATATAGCACCAATACATCATTTATTCAAATATTTTTTGATACTTTTCGCTAAAATATCGTGTTATTTCATCCATTTGTTTATCAATACTACCTTGTATACTTCCGTTCTTACCGCCACATCTTGCAGAAAACAAATCTCTAAAATCCGATGCAAGATTATTAAGATCTTCTTCGCCGCTCTCGACTATAAATCTATAACCATTTTCATCATTTCCGGCGAATACGGCACAAATTCCCTGTCTTCTGCTTTTTAATTCATTAACGGCAAATTTTAATAAATCAGTTTCATCCGCCGAAAGAACAAACAGTCCGTTAATACTTGCCTCTATGCGGTTAAGTACAATTTTCCTTTTTAATTCAACATTTGCGTACTGCGAGTCTGCAAGCGCTTTTTTGTTCTTGATAGCATCATCACAAAGATTAGTCAAAGAAGAATTCATAATCCGACCAAGTTCGGAAACCGTATCAATCATTTCAGAAAAACATTCAAGTGCTCTTTTCCCGCATAGATAATTAAGCCTCGTTCCGCCTTTATAGTTTTCAAAAGATATAATCTTAAAAACACCGATTTCACCGGTCAAGGATACGTGCGGAGCACAGCAAGCACACAAATCAATTTCATCAATTTCCACAAGTCGCAAATCACCCACTATCCCTTTGGGCTTGGATCTGAATTCGAGGGACTTTATTTCTTCTTCGGAAGGGAAAAAAATGGTCACTCTTCTGTTTTCCCAAATAGCACTGTTTGTAAGAATTTCAAGTTTTTTTACGTCATCCGAAGACAATTTCCCATCATAATCCATTGTAGCCGTGGATTCGCTTAAGTGGAATCCAACATTATTATACCCGTACAATCTCTTGACAAAACCGGAAAAAATATGTTCACCGGAATGCATCTGCATATTGGAATATCTATGTTCCCAATCAATTTTTCCGCAAACGGTACATCCTACTTCAATGAAAGAAGAAACTGTATGATAAATAACACTGTCTTTTAATTTTACATCCAGAACTTCGATATCATTTATTGTTCCTTTATCGCAACTCTGTCCGCCCTCTTCCGGAAAAAATCCTGTCTTATCAAGAACAACAATATATGTTCCATTATCCTGTTTTTCACAGTTTTCGACTTTAGCCTCGAACTCTTTTATATATGAATTTGTATTGTACAATTTTTCAGTCATAAGCAATATATACTCCATACCTATGAACGGTTTATTAATAAAATAACCAATTCATTTAGACAGTAAAAATATTAAAACAGGGTTTGAATAAATCAAACCCTGAATATCATAAAATTACGCCTGCAGACTGCAAACTCATTTACCTGATTTGAAATTTTTGAAGACAATTAACAATGCTATATTAACAACTATTTTTGAAACAATACCGAGAACAGACCATATTCCCCATGCAATTATGAAAGCTTAACTTATGATTTTTATCTTCAATATTGTCTTCCTGTTCCCATTTCACATCGAGAACTATATGAATTACATTCTGAAAACAATGAAGATACGCACCTTGGATGGGGTTCGTATCTTCGCGTTCTAGTGGACCAGATGGGAGTCGATCCTCCAAACGTTTGCGCAGCAAACATGTTTAACGCCGAAGGCGTTGGTTCGACTCTCATTGCGTCACTTCTTTTTCTTGCGTGGACCAGATGGGAGTCGAACCCATGTCCGAAGCCCCATCCCCCGTTCTTCTACAAGCTTAGTCGATTATTTGACATTCCCTCCGGCGTACGGGAACCAACACCCTTACGCTTTCAGTAGCTTCATAATACGCCCACATGCTCAAAGCTTTGCATGTGTCGTTTCTCACATAGTCGAAGCCCTACATCTAGAGTGTGAGTGCTCCGGAGAGGACTACTGCCATATTAGGCAGCGTATGCTAAATTATCTTCAGCGTTTAATTTTAATTTTGCGATTAACGTGTCGCAACGACTTGCTTCACCGGCTTCAAAAACCCCGTCGAAACCTTTACTGGCCCATATTAAATTTATTCTGAAAGAGAATCAAAGGTTTTTGACTTTGAATTCTCTCTCAAGTTCTCTTTTCTGGTCTTTCTTTGCAATTGTCTCTCGCTTATCGTACAGCTTTTTACCTTTGCAAAGACCAAATTCAAGTTTTGCTCTTCCATTGTTGAAATATACTTCGAGAGGAACAAGCGTATAACCCTTTTCCGATATTTTTCCGGAAAGTTTCATTATTTCCGTCTTGTGAAGAAGAAGTTTTCTGGGACGAAGCGGATCCTTATTGAAAATGTTACCCATTTCATAAGGGCTGATGTGCATACCGTATACATAGCACTCACCCTTCTCAATTCGGATAAATGCTTCCTTTACAGAGCACTTTCCCATTCTTAAGGACTTGACCTCGGTACCATGAAGTTCCATTCCCGCTTCATATTTTTCTTCAACAAAGTAATCATGATATGCTTTTTTATTGTTGGCAACAAGCTTCTTCGCTGTTTCCTTAGCCACGTTCCTCACCTCTTTTCAGTCTCAATTATAATACAATAATAAAAATAAAAAATAAACTGTTAGTTTAGTTACTAATCTGCAAGAACAAAGTCTATTGTTCTTGTTGAAAGATCGGTATTATTTACACAGATATTAATCTTTTGTCCAAGCTTGAACTTCCTGCCGGTGTGTTCTCCTACAAGCTCATAATGATTTTCATCAAAAACAAAGAAATCACCTGTCAAACTTGAAACATGAACAAGACCTTCGACAGTATTATCAAGTTCCACATATATACCCCAATTCGTAACACCGCTTATAACACCTTCATAAATATCGCCGATGTGCTCTGTCATATATTCCGCTTTTTTAAGCTTAATTGTTTCACGCTCGCATTCGTCCGCACGTCTTTCTGTTGTACTTGTTTTTACAGCAACTTCCGGCAATATTTCTTCATAATGTTCAATTTTATCTGCATTTAACCTGTTTCTTATTCTGTCTTTAATGATTCTGTGAATCTGCAAGTCGGGATATCTTCGAATCGGAGAAGTGAAATGGCAGTAGTAGTCGCAAGCCAAGCCAAAGTGCGGGGCCTGCTTTTCACTGTATCTTGCCTTTTTCATGCTTCTTAAAGTAAGTCTTGAAATGAGGTTTTCTTCGGGACCTCCATCAATACTCATCAAAAGCTTTTGCAGTTCCTTCGGATGAAGTTCGTCCTTGGAAGTTTTAATAATATATCCAAAATTCCGAATAAATGTACGTAACTTATCAACCTTTTCAGGATCGGGATTTTCATGAACTCTGTACAGAAAAGGAAGCTCCTGCCAGTAAAAATCCTGTGCTACAGTCTCATTTGCAGCAAGCATAAATTCTTCAATAAGCTTTGTCGCCTCATTCCTGTCATAGGGCTTTATTCCGACACAATGACCGCAATTGTCCATAATAAGCTTTGATTCAGCAAAATCAAAATCAATGGAACCGCGTTTCTTACGCTTATCTCTCAAAATCTTTGCAAGCTCATGCATTTTTAAAAACATAGGAACAAGCTCTTCGTATTCCTTCATTGTTTCTTCATCATTATCTTCAATAATCTTTTTGACAGCGGTATAACTCATACGTCTGTCTACATTAATAACCCCTTCGACTATCCTGTAATCAACGATTTTTCCGGAAGAATCAATATCCATGATACATGACAAGCACAGCCTGTCCTCGCCCTGATTGAGTGAACATATGCCGTTTGAAAGGGTATGCGGAAGCATGGGAATAACACGATCCGCAAGGTACGTGCTTGTTCCTCTGTTAAGTGCTTCATGATCAAGAGCGGAGTTTTCCTGAACGTAATTTGAAACATCGGCTATATGCACACCCAGTTCATACAAATCACCCTTCATTTCAAGGCTCACTGCATCATCAAGATCTTTTGCATCTTCCGAATCAATTGTAACCATCTGTAAGGAACGCAAGTCTTCTCTTCCTGCTATGTCAGCATCAGAAACAGGTTTCGAAACACGTTCAGCCTGATTAAGAACCTTCTCCGGAAATTCTGTCGGAATTCCCATTGCAAGAACAATTGATAAAATATCAACACCGGGATCATTTATATGACCGATTATCTCGGTGATTTTCCCTTCGGGCTTATTTCTCTCATCACCATAGGACAAAATATCAACAACAACCTTATGTCCGGTTACAGCCCCTTTTGAGTTTTCTTTCGAAATAAATATGTCGTCCTTTAGCTTTTGGTTGTCGCACACAACAAAACCAAAGCCTTTTCCGCTCTGCTCATACGTTCCGACAATAATATCCTTTGAACGTTCGATTATATTGATTATTCTTGCTTCGGCGCGACCTGTTTTAGTCTTTGCTTTCACAACTTCAATCATTACTGTATCGCCATGTAAAGCATTAAGACAGGCTTCTTCAGGAACAAAAAAATCCTCTTCCATTCCTTCTACTTCAACAAAGCCAAAGCCGTTCTTCGTACCGATAAATTTTCCGGTAAATACGGGGTTCTTTGTTCCTCTCAGTGCTCTCAAAGCAATTCTTTCGCCTTGAGTTTCAGGACCGTTTCCGGGAAGAACAAGCTTTCCTCGCGGTGTCTGTCTTATAAGACCTTCATTAAGCATTTCATCAATTAATGAATCAAACTCAGGTCTTGTCTGTTCATCCACCTGCATAAACATTGCAAGTTCCTTACGGCGCATAGGTGAATAAAGATCATCATTGAACAGTTCAAGTATTAACTTTTTTCTTTTATCCTTAATATCAAGTTTTTTCACAATATTCCTCATTAATAACAAAGTATCCGCTTAGGAACAAATAAGTTCCTGTAAAGATAATAGAGTGTCTTCTTACGGACATTACGCGCTGAGCGCATGTTGCTTGCAGCAATTTTCCATTCGCGCAAGTGTGCATCCATGCGGAGTTTTTTTCAATAGGAAAGCAATTTCCTATTGAATAAAAAAACCATCCGGCATTATACCGGATGGCTTGGTTTGATTAATTCATAAAATAACCTAAGTTCAGGGCTGCTCCAAGGACTATAAACAGAACTGCAAGAATCTTTGTGATTGTTGCCAAACGTCCTTCCATTGATCTTCCTTTTTGTTTACCCCAATAGGTTTCTGCAGCACCACTGATTGCTCCAAGTCCCGCTGCCTTACCTTCCTGCATAAGTACCACTACTAAAAGTGCTAATGAAATTATAATAAATAATACCGTTAATACGATTTTCAAAGTTGCCATAAATAACCTCCTAATGTCAAGCAGAGTCTATGATAGCATAGATATTCATTCATTTCAAGCACAATTATTTCTTAATAAGAAGGCTCTTTCCTGTCATTTCCTTAGGCTGTTCTTCTCCCATACACTCAATAAGTGTAGGAACAATATCAGCAAGACATCCGCCCTCTCTTAATGCATAACCATCTTCATAGTTAACAAGAATGAAAGGAACAGGATTTGTTGTATGAGCTGTGAAAGGAGCTCCTGTTTCGTAATCAATAAGCTGCTCTGCGTTACCGTGGTCAGCACAAATGAACATTACACCGCCAACTTCCTTAACAAGAGCTTCGATTTCGCCTAAACACTTATCAATTGTCTCTACCGCTTCAACTGCAGCTTCAACGATACCTGTATGACCAACCATGTCAGGGTTAGCAAAGTTACAAATAACTACATCGTAGTATGAAGAACCGTCTTCATTCTTCTGGGTAATAGCTTCACTTAACTTATCACATACTGTGTAAGCTGCCATACGAGGTTTCTTGTCATATGTAGGAACATACTTAGGTGAGTTAACAAGAATTCTGTCCTCGTTTTCGTTAGGTGTTTCAACACCACCGTTGAAGAAGAATGTTACGTGAGCGTATTTCTCTGTTTCAGCAATACGTGCCTGCTTCATGCCCTTTGCAGCTAACCATTCACCAAATGTATTTGTAACAGCAATCTTGTGGAATGCAACATCCTTGTTAGCGATTGTAGGATCGTAATCTGAGAAGCAAACATATGTAACGTCAAGTCTGTTTCCTCTTTCAAACTTATCAAAGTTATCATCGCAGAAGCATCTTGTAATTTCTCTTGCACGGTCAGGTCTGAAGTTATAGAAAATGATCGAATCACCGTCTTTAATTGTTGCAACAGGCTTACCGTCCTTAACGATTACTGAAGGCTCAACAAATTCGTCTGTCTTTCCTGCATCGTATGAAGCCTGAATAGCACAAACAGGACACTCATATGTATTTCCTTCACCCTTTGTAAGAGCGTTATATGCCTTCTCTACTCTGTCGTAGTTGTTATCTCTGTCCATTGCATAGTAACGACCGCAAACAGTAGCAACCTCACCTACTCCGATTTCTTCCATTTTAGCCATTGCATCTTTAACGTAACCCAGACCGCCTGTAGGAGGAGTATCACGTCCGTCGAGGAATGCATGAAGGTAAACCTTAGAAAGTCCTGCCTTCTTAGCAAGCTCTAAAATTCCGTACATATGAGTAATGTGTGAGTGAACACCGCCGTCTGATAAAAGACCATAAATGTGAAGTGAAGAATCCTTTGCCTTACAATTGTTTACAGCCTTTAAAAGTGCTTCATTTTCAAAGAAAGTTCCATCCTGAATTTCCTTTGTAATTCTTGTAAGTTCCTGGTAAACAATGCGTCCGGCACCCATATTTAAGTGTCCAACCTCTGAGTTACCCATCTGACCGTCGGGAAGACCTACTGCCATACCGCTTGCATTACCTTTAACAAAAGGATATTCCTTCATAAGTCTGTCCATTACAGGAGTCTTTGCCATTGCAACAGCATTTCCTTCTGCCTTTTCATTTAAGCCGTATCCGTCAAGGATTAATAAAACTACCGGTTTCTTTGCCATATATATTCTCCTTATTTTAAATTGATTTTCAATTAACCGAAAAAATTATACACTTTTTGCTTATAGTTAGCAATGAATGTTTTTATCAATATCCAATTCATATAATTAATTATTTTCATTATTTCCGTTATGAACAGCTTTATACTTCCTTGCAACTCTCCTGCCGCTTTCGATAGTTCCGGCTCTTTGTACGCTATCGTTTCCAAACCGTTTTCTGATGGAGTCCATTGCAGAATCAAGTTTTCTTAATTTTTCTTTTTTGTCGTCATCAAACAATGAAAACTGGTCAAAGCCATCTCTTGAAATATCAGTAACTCCCAGACCTATCAATCGAAGTGGTTCTGAATTCCAGCATTCTTTTACAAGTTCTGTTGCAACTTTATATACTTCCTCAGTTACGTCAGTAGGTGACAGCAGTTTCCGTTGATGCGTTTTGTTTTGGAAATTAATTGTTCTGTATGTTATATGGACGCAACTTGCCTTTGCCTCTTCAGCTCGCATTCTTTGACAAACCACATCGGCTTGGGCAAGAAGAATGCTGTTAATAACTTCCAAATCAACAAGATCCTCTTCAACGGTTGTTTCAGCGCTGAAGCCCTTTGCCTCGCGTTCTTCTTCCACCACAGGGGAATCATCTATACCGTTTGCAAATCTGTGTAAGTGAGTGCCTTGTGCTTCTCCAAACAAGGAAACAAGAAGTTTTTCATCCATTGAAGCCAGTTCACCGATTGTATTTATTCCGATTTGATTTAGTCTGGCAGCGCTTGCCTTTCCACAGGTAAACAGTTCCACAACCGGAAGCGGCCACATTTTATCGTGAATTTCTTCCGGAAACAGTGTATGAACCTTATCGGGCTTTTCAAAGTCACTGGCCATTTTAGCGCAAAGCTTGTTCTTTCCTATTCCGACATTAACAGTAAATCCAAGTTCGTCTCGTATTCTGTCCTTTATTTCATGAGCAGTTTTTATAGGATCCGGGAAAATTTTTGACATGCCGCTCATATCAAGAAAAACCTCGTCAATGGAAAAGGACTCCATATCAGATGTGTATTCCTTACATATGGCTTTAAATGCTTTGGAATACTTCTCATATAATGCAAAGTCTCCCCGAACAATAACAAGTTCCGGACATTTTCTAAGTGCCATTGAAACCGGCTCGCCCGTATTTATCCCATATTTTTTTGCGGGAATCGATTTAGCTGTAACAATGCTTGTGCGCTTCGATGGATCTCCTCCTACTACAGAAGGAATAAGGCGAAGATCCGGTTCACCATTTTGAACACGTTTCGTCGCCTCCCAAGATAAAAATGCACTATTCACATCAATATGAAAAATAAGTCTGTCCATTAATCCTAAATCATTCTCTCAAGTTCATCTGCTGCATTTGAATGAATCATTGCGGTCTGCTTTGTAATAATGTTTTCTTTAAGAAGCTGATGCAGATTGCTGTTCAGTGTATGCATACCAAGCTGTTTTCCCGACTGTAAAGCAGAATTAATCTGATTAATCTTCTGTTCCTTAATAAGGTTTGATATTGCCTTTGTGTTAACCATGATTTCTGTGGCAGCAGTTCTGCCGCTTCCGTCTTTAAGCGGTACAAGTTCCTGAGTAACAACGCCGGTCAAAATATTGACAAATTGATGAAGCACCGTTTCTCTTGCCTCAATAGGACATGAGCTGATAATACGTTCAACCGACTGAACAGCACTCTTTGTATGAAGTGTAGAAAGAACAAGGTGTCCCGTTTCTGCGGCGGTAATTGCGGCACTGATTGTTTCAAAGTCTCTCATTTCACCAACCATGATAACATCAGAGTCCTCACGAAGTGCAGAACGAAGCGCCAGGGAAAAGTTAGCAACGTCTACGCCGATCTGTCGCTGGTGAATCATTGCTTGCTTGTGATCAAAAACATATTCAATAGGATCCTCAATAGTAACAACATGTCTTGACTGAGTAGCGTTGATGTATTCAATCATCGATGCAAGTGTTGTAGATTTTCCTGAGCCTGTAGGTCCTGTGATAAGTACCATGCCGCTTCTTCTTTCACAGAAATTTGGAAGAATTTTATCAAGTCCTCCACCCAGTTCCTCGAAGGTAGGAATTTTAGGCTCAAGCAGTCTGATTGCCGCAGCAAGATTGTTTCGCTGGTGATATACGTTCACACGAATACGCCCCTTTGTGGCATCTGTCAGAGCTACATCAAGATCATTACCTGCCTTGATGTATTCAATGTCCTTTTCCGAAAGAAGTGAATAAATCATTTCTTCCGATTCCTCAAGTGTAGGTGTTAAATCAAGCACCTTAAGTACGCCGAATCTTCTGACTGCAATCTCAGTTCCGGCAGTGATGTGCAGGTCAGAGCATTCCTCTTTTCGAGCCTGCAAAATAAGTTCAGTTAAGTTCATACGTTACCCCCGTAATGTATACTATTCTCAGGGAAAAATTATATCGAAAAAGTTCGAAATATTCAACAAAATCATATATTAAACCTGATAATTTGTTCATATGTACGATTCAATAGAAAAACGCAAAAAATGACCACAAAAAGTGCAATTAATTCCTATCAAAACAATATAATATTTATATATGCTATTTAATGTAAAGGTATTTTTTAGGAGGGATTAAATGATGAAATATTATGTTGATGCTAACGCCACCCGCGGCGGAAACGGTTCGAAGGAATCTCCCTTCAAAGCCATCAATGACGCTGCAAAAATTGCTGTAGCCGGTGATGAAATTCTTGTTCTTCCCGGTATTTACAGAGAATATGTTAATCCAAGAAATGCAGGACGAGAAGATGCTCGTATAACCTACAAATCAGTTGAGCCGTTAAAGGCCGTTATTACCGGTGCTGAGGTTGTTACAGACTGGTCGTGCTATCAGGGAACAACTTATATTACACGTATCGACAATTCTGTTTTCGGTTCATACAATCCATATATTCAGGAAGTTGAAGGCGACTGGTATTTTGCTGACAATCATATTCATACCGGTTCCGTATACGTAAATGACAGAATGTTCTATGAAACACAAACTTTGGATGAATGCCTTAAGGGCGAGGTTTATGAAGCCAGTTGGGAACCTCAGTATTCAATTTATAAATGGTTCTGCGAGCAGGACAAGGAAACAAATGAAACTGTTATCTATGCAAATTTCCAGGATTTAAATCCTGCATCCGAAAAGGTTGAAATTGCAGTAAGAAGAAACTGTTTCTTCCCTCAGGATAAATATATCAGTTACATCACACTCTCAGGCTTTACTGTATGCAAAGCAGCAACAACCTGGGCTCCTCCCGCTGCTTTCCAGGATGGTATGATCGGTGCTCATTGGTCAAAAGGTTGGATAATTGAGGACTGTGATGTTTCAGGTTCAAAATGTTCCGGTATTTCATTTGGTAATTATTCTCAGGAAAATAATGATAATTATTTCTTTACAAAGCATGTTAAGAGCCCTACACAAATGGAACGTGACGCCGTATGTCGTGCCCAGTATGATGGTTGGACAAAGGAAACTGTTGGCGGACACATTGTAAGACGCTGCGAAATTCATCACTGCGAACAGACCGGTATTGTAGGAAGAATGGGCTGCGTATTCTCAATTATTGAAGATAATCACATTCACAATATCAACAATATGCATCAGCTCGGGGGTGCTGAAATTGCCGGTATTAAGTTCCATGCCGCAATCGATGTTATATTCAGAAGAAATCACATCCACCATTGCTCAATGGGTATCTGGTGCGACTGGGAAGCTCAGGGAACACGTATCACTCACAATTTATTCCATGACAATATGCCGCCTAAGGGCATGAAGGTTCGACCTGACAATTTCGATCAGGATATATTTGTCGAAGTCGGTCACGGGCCTATGCTTATTGACAACAATATTCTTCTTTCTGCTTGTTCATTAAGAATTCCCACAGAAGGAGTTGCTATGGTTCATAATCTCATTTGCGGCTCATTTTCAATGGTTGGTTCCGGAGTTGACAGTATAGTAAACGGTCAGCGCGAACCCAGATACACCCCTTATCATATTCCACACCGTACAGAAGTTCTTGGATTTATGACAATTCTTCACGGCGATGATAGATTTTACAATAACATTTTTGTACAGCGCACTCCTATTCCCGCAGATTATCTTGATGGCTGGGATATGACCAGAGAACCTAACAATTTTGAAGTAGGCACACATGTCTGGAACGAATATCCTGTTTACGAGGATTGGATTGAACAATTTGATTTAGATGTTCACCGTCCCGATATGGGTAAGCTTGCCAGCGCTCATTTCGGTCATTTGCCGGTATGGATTCATGGCAATGTATATTTTAACGGTGCCCAGGCTTTCAAACATGAAAACGACAAAAAAATCATTGATACTCCCGTGCATGTTGATCTTGTATGCGATAATGGTAAATATCGTCTCGAAACAGATCTTTACAAATATATCGAAGACTTCAAAGTTCATATGATCCATACCGATACACTCGGAAAAGCATTTGAACCTGAGGAAAAATATGAAAATACCGATGGCACTCCTATCACATTTGATGACGACTACTTTGGTAACAAGCGCGGCCTAAATATTATCCCCGGCCCTTTTGCTGCTGCATTTGACGAAAGCGATATTATATGGGAAGATTAAAATAAAAAGGAGAATTTATGGGAGTACTTAAAAAAATATTTTCCAATAACGGTGACGTAACTATAAAGGGGTCTGTAGCGTACGGACACTACAATTCCTTCCCTATTGCCGTTGAAAAAGCAACCGGAAACAATGATTTGCTAATTAAAATGTTCGTAAATATTGATCATAAACATAAAGAAAAACTAAACGAGAATTTGTCAAAAGTCGAAGAACGGCTGAAGAAGAAATTAAAGAACTTTAACAATATTAAATCGGACGGAAAAATAATCATTTTAGAGCTCGGAAGTATTGTCTCCTTTAAAGCCGACAACAATGCAAGAACTGCAATTGAAGAAGTAGTCGAAGTTCTGCAAAAATATGAGTGTAAACCGGGCTGTGAATGTTGTGGCAAAGATGTAGGAACTTCGTTTTTCATGTTAAATGGTTCAGTTCATAACCTTTGTGATGATTGCAGTAAGGAAGAAGAACATCGTGCCAAAAAAGAAGCTTTGGAGCAATCCGGAATAAAAGTTAATATTCCATACGGAATGTTATATGCATTTATCGGAACATTGGTTGTAAGCCTTATCTATCTTATATTGTTAAGATTTAATTTGCCTTATTATTCCGTAATTCTTCCACTTGTACCATTCTTCTGCTTTGCATTTGGAGGAAAGCGCGTTGGTAAAATCGGTGCAATTTTTACTGCGATTATCCTATTGGTGTCCTTCTTCTTTGTAACAAAAATAGGTCTTGGATGGAGAATAAGTGCAGATAACAATTCACATTTTTTTGAAACAATGAAAATATTAGGATCTTTCAGAAAACAAAGTGATACTTCCGGTTTGTTTTACAAATACTTTTTCCTGGGGTACGGATTGAGTGCTTTGTCAACAATCGCTATTGCAGTTTTGATTTTCCTCAATACTATGAAAAATAAACTCAAAAAACTTTAATACAAAATGTGTAATTCAAAACAGGGGTGGTAGCGATACCACCCCTGTTTAATATTTGAACAAATAAATCCAACACTATTGTTCCTTCAACATTCTTTTAGCAATCCTTCTCCTAAAAAGATATGCCAAGTTCTTCATAACTAATGAATATCTCTATAAATCCTGACGCATACGGGCCTACTACATATGGAGCAAAGAAATACGTTGCTCCGTTTTCATCAAAATATACATTATTTCCATCAAAAGTTATATTGCTCAGAACAGAATCTCTGATATCATCAGGATTATCTGTATAGAAAGAAGTATATCCATATTCAGAAATATCTTCCTGTGCCATATTCACTGCTTTATCTGCAATAAGTTCCGAAAGTTCTTCTTCACTGCCTTGATAAATATCTGTTAAATAAACTTTATCTCCTGTATTTAAATCAAATATATAAGAATCCATCAATGGCATCCCATGGACACCTCCGCCATACCAGATACCTGAAGTCTTAACCTGAAAATATTTATTGCCGAATATATTTACGGAATTTACTGTTTCATATTGCTCAAGAACAAGCCGACCCATTTTATGCTCCTCGCAATTATCAGTATCAACAAGAATGCCTGAAAACTCTACATCCATCTCTGTTGATGCTAAGTTAGCGTGCTCAAACAATTTAGCATTTATAACATTTGCAGCCGGAGAAAGGTTATCGTCAAGAACAAAAAATTCACAATAAAATTTGCCTGTAGCGGTCTCACACCCGGGACAGATTGCAACTGTATTTATATATTCCACGGAGCCAAAATTCTTCCACTCATACGAAACAATGGATGAATCTTCTATCTTTGTCCCTGTTTGGTTACTGTCATTACATGATGCGGTATACCAGCAAATTTCACTTCCATCGTCGGCAAGATAATAAATATTATCGTCAACAATCGTAAATCCTGTAACACCCGGTGTTACAGAGTAGGTCATACCGGGATGTTTTTTTGCTGAATATACTTCCCTCTCGCTGTCAGTAGACATATCATATTCATATATTGTATATTCTTCAACTCCATAGTTATAAAGATCTTGTACACTGTAATATAATTTACCGTCCTTATATCCTAAAACGTTGGAACCGGCACCATAGTTTGAACAAATATGTTTAAAATAAGTTCCCGCATAATCACATTTTACAATTGATCTGTTATAACTCGAGTCAACATATACAAATGCCAAATAGGCATCATTATCGTAAGCGATAACATCATAAATATCATCACTGCAAAATACAGTTTCATAATAGGTTCCGTCGAATTTTGCAAGAATTTTTCCTTCTGATGAGCCTGCTCGACTAACAAGAACAAAGTCTGTATTTGCCCTTACCCGTGCTGTCGAACCATAGTTTGTGTATCCGTAATGTCCCATCGCACTTCCAACAATTTCATATCCTTGTATCTCCAAATCGGATATTTCTTCGAGTGTCACTAAGTCAAAACCGATTTCCCTGGAAATATTATTATAATCATATTCATAAATATATAATTTTCCATCATAAACATCTGTTTTTATAAAGCCCGTGGTTTTCAGAAGTTCAGTTTCAAGCCCGGAGTTGATATCATAAGCATAGACAGCATACCCGCTTGCTTCAGGGGAAGAATAATACTTACTAAATATTAGATAATTTCCGAAAGCCTCTACAAGGTATTTATCTCCATATTCAATATCTGAATCATCCTTCTCTTCGTCACCGTTACTATCCGATGCTATATCTACTTTTTTAATGAAATTTCCGGCTTCATCCAAATATACTACTGTATCAAGATATTCATTCCAAAGGACAATTGACTTTTCATATTCAGTCGATTTGTCTTCCTGATTTTCGTCATAACTTGTACCCGTCTCAGAAGTCGTGTTAATTGGATTCGATGAAATATTGTCTTCCGTTTCGACAGTACTGTCACTTGTTGTATTTTTTATGCCACAACTGCTAATGCAAACCAGAAAAGACAATAATATAGTAAAAATTATAAATCTTTTTTTCATAACTGTTTTCTTCTCCAATCAATAAAGATAATGAAGTCTTATGCCAAATATAAAAATCAAAATAGGGTTCGGCATTTCATTTATACCAAACCCTATTAGAATTACTGTATTCTATTATTCATTTCACTTAATGCCTGTGTGAATCTCCAGTCATTTGGATAATTATTCAACTTATTACCGTTTGTATCACATACAACAATATTTCCGTTTTCCTTCTTCAAGCGATAAGCCGTGTAATCAAGACCATTTTCAGTGAAGTAAAGATAATTATAATATGTGCTGCCGGCAGATCCGTATCCCGCATAAGCACCTACAGGCTGATCGCTCTGCTTCTTAACAACAGCAAACTCACTCTTCTTGTAGAGTTTATCATCACAAGCAAAATAATCTTTTACAAGATATTCTTTACCGTCAAATTCAAATGTTGTAGGAGTATACTTATTTGAATTTTTGTTTATCGTAAAGTAGAAAACACCTTTACCTGTTTCTAAATCAAAGTAATCATAATTCTTTGTATCACCGGCCATTGTATACCAATCGTCTCTCGGAACATAATAAGAATATGCTATATCACGAAGAGATACCGTTACTCTGTATGTTCCCTTACGATGTAAGCCGAATCTGACCGAACTATTCTGAGTATTCCAGAAAACTTCCTTAACATTGTTATTGTTGTCTGTACATGTTTCAACCGCAACCCATTCATCGGTCTTTTCGTTATATCTCTCGATATTCCAAACAAGCTTTCCGTTAATAAGGTCAGACTTAATACCTGTCGCCCCCACCTGCCTAAGTTCATATTCCTGTCCCGGATAAAGATTTACACCATCAGAACCTATTGCATAGTAAATGGAGTTATCCGAAAGGTTGAAAAGTACTGAAATAGGTTTAACTACAGCATCAATTGTATATTCAGACTTTGGAGTGTCCACAAAAGGCCAAAGCTTTTCGCCGGTCTCATTCTGAACCATTTCCAGTCTGATCTGAAGCTCATATGATTTATCACAATCAAGCGACTGTGTAACAATAGGTCTTACATTAATATCATAATCGGATGCATTCTGCTTATTTTCTCTCCAGTTTGTCCATGGACCATAACTCATTGTACCATCATCAAGAACAGAAACTTCTCTGAATCTATGATATTTAACAGGATGACATCTCGTATAATAGTTCCAATCCACTCCGGGATTCTCTGTCGTAAGTCTTGTAGGAATAACATAATTCTTCAAAATATCAAGAGCATCAAACCAACCCTGTGAATCGTCACTACCTCTTGAAAGATTACTGTCATCATAACTGTATACTGACTTATATAACCACCAATAATCAATTACTTCTCCGTAACCTACACCTGTTACATTCGTATTATTTTTTACACCACTCTCATTTTCAATGAAGCCTTTAGAATGTGTTGATGTAGCAACTACAATAAGCTGATCTCCCGAGTCAATTGTCTTCTTTAATCTGAATTCGATAAAAGGAGTATTACTCAGTCCATTGCTTGTATCCTGACTAAGCATTTCGACATATTCGCTTGTTGCATCAGCACCATTATGAAGAAATGTAAGTTTCCATGTAATATTCTTATCACTGATTCGAGTATACAAACCGGGCACAAGAGTACCTTCTTCAAGATAAGAATCATATCCTGTATCAGGCATTGAAGGGCCTTTGTTTTCAAGATGATAACCATTGGCATTAGCTGTAAGTCTGTAAACAGTACCTGCATTTAACGATTTTGTTTCATCATTTGTTCCCTTATTTATAAAACTAATATTTACATCACTTACTCTTCTGATGAAAACAGAAGCCGTTTTCTGAATTCTGGGAGTAACACCATCACTTGTTCTTCTGGCTTGTGAAGTAATTGTAAGTGTAAGCTGAGGTGACATTTCGTCCGGTCCGATAGTAAGTGTCTTTCTACCTGTTGTCGGATCCATACCAAATACAGTTGCTGTATCAGTATTACCTGAAAGAGCCCAATCAACACCCGAACCGTCGCTCATCTCTGCAGAAAGTGCATACGTCTGATTTGGTTCAAGTACATATTCATGCGTAAACGTCATTGTTAAATCACCGTCAACAACGGTAGTATTAATATCAATATTACGAGATGTGGCTGTGTAATTACCTGCATAAGTATTATCATTTTTTGAAATGCAGATGTACATTCTGACAATACCATCTTCTGAGAAGTAGAGTGTATCGCACTTGAATACCGCAACATCTTCCGCCATGACTTCAGACTCTCCACCGATTGAATAAGTAACTGTTTTGTCAGCGTCCGAATGAATAATATTTATCTCTGTTCCATCGGTTTTAATAATCTTCAAAGCAGAACTTGTTGCTGTTACAGTTCTAGCTTCAGCTTCCTTAGCATCCTGAACCAAATTGTTCACCTGATTTGCAAGAAGCTGCGCCGTCTGCTGCATCTCAGCGTCATTTGAACCTCGGTTGTATGAATTGGCACTGACAGCCATTATTCCGGCAACTGATGCCCCGACTATACTCATAATTGCAATTGCACAAAGCAATTCAACCAATGACATACCGGCATTATTAATTCTGTTTTTGAAGAAATTGTACAATTTTTTCATTGCACTCTCCTATTCAATATCGGTTTTACCTGTTAAATGATGAACTGTTACTATGTAAGATGATGAATTTTTCGCTATTTTAAACTTAATATCAGCAACAGCCGGTGCTCCGTTTACAGAAGCCAGCCCTCCGCTACTCCTATCAAAAGTAAAACTAACAGACGAACCATTCAAATCATTGTAAGATGCTCCTCCATCAATAGAACAACTTATTGAAACATCTTTCTTTCCAACATATTTGGTGGCTAAACTGCTTCCATTAATCGATTCAACTATAAATACTCCATTTGCATCCTTTGAAACCATTAATTCAGCGCTTGTCCTGCCTAAAGCATTTGTTCTGTTTGATAAAATACTTGACTTCAACTGTGAAGCACATTGTCCGGCAGCCCTACCCGATACAATATTAACCCCAATAGCCGCTGTCCCGGCCAAAACAACCAGAATTGCAACTACAATAAGCACTTCAACAAGTGAAAAGCCTTTGTCTTTATTATTCATAAAATCATAATACCTTTATAAGATTATAATTAATCCAAATTAACAAAATGCTAATTGCTAATCTTCTGCCAATTAGCATAATTAACATACTTTGAAATATCGTATTCCTTACGCTTATCTTTTTCATCGGTTGCACTGGGATTATCCACAGTATAAGAATCGTTAACCGACCAATTCATATCAGGAACAGTAAATACAAAATCCGTAAGAATCTGTGTTGTAAATCCATCATCATTTGTATATGTCAGCTTAACACCGCGTAAATAAACATATCCGGTGGAAATCTGTGATGTATCAAGTGCCCCGTTAAATGTTGTATCAGTTATTTCAATCTTCCCGTGGCTACCGCTTACACCAAAATTATAATCATCTTCTACATATGAATTCAAGACATCTAAATATGTCGGTGTAGCAGGGTCACTAAGCAAATCGTTCCACATTTTTTCAAGATCTTCAAAGTAAACCTTTTGAAAGGTTTCATAACGTGTAAATGAACTTGCTACCGTATATTTAATCATCGTGTCAACATACGCTTTTTTGGCACATTCTCCACAAAGCTTTTCCATACCGGCTTTCACTTCTTCCAAACCCGTTTCTGCTCTGTAAAAGTTTTCGGTGGTTTTTCTCTCTGTTGCCTTCATAATATAATTTTGGCCGGAAATATAAAGAAGTGTAGTCGCCAGGATGCTTAAAAAGGCAATAACCACTATTACAAGAACAAGTGAATCACCGTTATTATTAAGTTTTTTTGTTTTCAATAATCTCTTCATAATTAATTGTCGTTCTTCGTTCCCGTAAGTGTATATATAGGAGTTCCCGAAACTGTCTTTGTTGCTAAATCAACAGTTCCCTCTTCATACAGTTCTACTTTTACCTCGTAAACAAGTGTCTGAAAAACCTTATAAGAAATACCGGGAATAATATCGGCTGTACCTATAGTCGAAAAATACGGAGCTCCTGTAGTTGAACCATCGGCAAGGTTATCAGAAAGATTGTGATAGAACGATACATTAGTAATTGAAAAAGAAGGTGAGTAACTGTTTTCACAAAGCAGCAGGTTTGCAATACTTGCATCCTGCTGTTTTACGAAGAACACCTCCATAGGGTGAGAGCCTGTAGCTAAATGGTTAAGTCCTACATAATTAATTTCGTACTCATCTTCCTGTACAGGATACCCCGAATCCTTATAAGCAGGATATACAAACAAAAATACATTATTAAGTTCAGCCATTGTTGCCGAATTATTATAATATTCTTCATCTTTTACAAGTTCAAAATCACTGGTAAGATACTGCCTTATACCTAAATCATTATAATATGGATAACCGTCAACTTTAGCCGTATAAACAGTCTTAATCTGAACAACCGAATCATCAATAGTAACTTTTGTGTTTCTGTATATCTTAACATATGACATATTCAGATTTGCCGGTCGATATCCCAGTGTAGGGTCATCATCACCCACATAGCCATAAATTTTATCAATTTCGTTTAACTTGGCAGCCACAATTGTGAGCAGGCTAAAATAATTTTTTGATATTTCATCAGGCTGTTGTCTGTATACACAATCCTGATAGCCATTCATATTTTCAATATATTCGATAACGTCCGAACCATCATAAGAAGAGGACACTGAAGAATAAGGAACAATAGATACTCTTGCATCAAAAACCTGTCCCTGATAATTCATACCTTTTAGGTAGAATTCTCCTTCTTTTTCTCTGGATATGTATCCATGCGGATTTGAAGCAGGAGTATATGTCCTAATATCACAAGCATAACCGGACACAGAACTTACAGCTGTGCCTGTTCCGTCAATAACATCCTCCGAATTGTATATCTTGAAGTCTTTAGAACCATCAAACTGCTCTTCTAACTGATCGATACTATAAGCTTTAAAGCCTTCCATAATACTTTGTGCAGCGGAATTAAGTCGCTGTTGTTCTTTGGCTTTTGCATTAATTTTGATACCTGTTACAAAGCTATAAAGAATAGGGCCTATTGCGATGCCAAGAATAATCATGGCAATCAATACTTCCACAAGAGAAAAGCCCTTATTATTCAATTGTTTACCATTAGTGTCATTCTTTGTCATTGCTATTGTCAAATCCGTTTCTTTATTACTCAAACAGTTATTATTCCGAAATTACTTCCTCATCTTTTACTTCAGGCTTTTCCAGCTTGAAGATATCTTCAAGGCCTGCTTTGTAATCCTTAATCTGAAGAGGAACATACTCTTTGGGAGTACCTATAACGTAATAGAAATCATATTCTATTGTACCCTCAAGTACTTTTTCATCTTTACTCTTTTCAAAAGTCATATTGGTAATTGTACTTCTTGAAGGACGCTTGTTAAGTTCGGCAATACATTGTTTCAAATTAATATAATCAACACTTGAAACGTATGTTGCATTTCTTTTTACCATAATCAATGCAGTATCAAGGCCTTCAATCTCGGCAGGCACAACCACATCAGAGCCAATTGTTTTAAATGATTCCCTGTCAGTAATATTAATTGCAGTATACTCAATATCAGATACAGGCAATGTTTTTACAGCCTGCATAATAACATCTTCTTCCTTGATATCATCTGCATCGAATTCATCAAGCATTGATAAAATTTCATCATCCATAACATCAATAGCATTCTGATTATCAGCCATTGCATCATAATATGTCTTAAGTACCGCCACTCGTGCCTGAAGAACATTGTTATTATTTTTAATCTTTGCCGCTTTATCTTCAAAAGATTTATATACAAAGAAGTAACAAAGAGCAGTAAGTATAATTCCGAAAAGAATAATATAAAGCATTACCTGCTGAGCAATATTTTTCTTAGCTTTCATGTTTTCCCTCCTACTCTGCATCCTTGTTAACAATCACCGGTTCATCATCATGATCGAGAGAATACATAACAGTGAAGTTAAATTTAATATATTTGTCCGAAACAGTAATCTCATTACCCTCCTCATCTTCGAAGGTCGTAATTCTGTTTCCTTCTTCATCTTCAATATCTGAATTGTCTTCTTTTCCTTCTTCCTGATTTAATGTTTCTTCAGAAAGAATGCCCTTTGATACAAGAAGCTTACGATATTCCGTCATTGACATATCTTCTTCTTCCATACCTGTAACCGCAACATCAGCAGCTACCGGGAAATCTCTGACATTGTCAAGAACCTTTGCAGCTGTCTCAAGCTCAAGAACCTTAATTGTGACATTGGCTGCTTTGCGGTCTGACTGAATATTAGTAACTATTGCGTCCTCAGGAAGAACCTGTTCTAACTGTGTAAGGAATTCAAGCAAATTATCATTTGGACCAAAGGTCTGTGAATAGCCATCCTTTACTTCATCATAAAGAATTTTTGTATTCTCATATTTATTGTGAACAGCTTCACCAGGCAGATACATCAACTCCTGGCCTTTAAGTACAACTTCTTTGGCTACCTGAGTCGAATAATCCATAAATCCTTTTGCGGAAAGGGCAGCACAAATTAACAGAACCAAAATGACAACAAGAATTGAAACATTTCTATAATTAACATCCTTTAAATCGGATTTCTTCTTTTCTTCGTTAATGAATCCTATAGGAGCAATTCCGGCACCTATAGCAGCAACATATCTTCCGCTGCTTCCGTCTCCTGCAGAATGATTCCAGGTGATGTTCTTTACTGTATTGCAAACTGTTGTTTTTACACCAATCTCGTTTGTAAACAATTTCGATAAACCGCTGACATCAGCCCCAAGACCAATCAGTGAAATCTTTCTGATAGGCTCATCCGGATTCTTTGAATTATAAAGATCGATTACTCTTTCAATATTTCCGATAAGAGGTGCAAGCGCCTCGGTAATCTCCTGCATAGCGGCAGATACCTTCTCAGAAACCTGAATTTCATCCTCATCATTTTCAACAATGGTAGTTGATTCACTTAATGCAAGTTTAATGCATCTGATACGTTTTAACTCCTCAAATGCATCCTCATACGTCTTCTGAGGAAAAGCAGCATTATTCATCATTGTGATAACTGCATTCTCAACACCATATACAATATTTCTCTGCATAACCATGGAATGACCGGAAATAATGGTCGCGATAGACTGTTTCTCTTCCACCTTAATAACCATTTCGGTAGATTCCTTGGTTTCACCCTTCATTATCTGGTAAATAGAGTTACCTGAATAATCAACACTAACCAGATGAAGACCGCAAGCCTCACAAAGTTTATCATACCCACTGATAAGCTGTTTGTTGCAAGCCATTACCATGACTCTTAACTTGTTCGTTCCGTCTTCCTCTTTTATATTTCCGAGAACCAGGTGTCCGAGTTCATAATCAGCTAAGTTAATAGGGAAATAATCGCCTGCATTTGCTTCAACAAGCGCAGCTATCTGATTTTCCTTAACAAAAGGAAGTTGTACCTCTCTCGTTGCAATCTTGCTGGAAGTAATGGTACATACTGCCTGTTTTGTTTTTATTTTGTTAAATCCTAAATTTTGACGGATAGTAGTAGCAAATTGAGGATTTTCATTGATAAATCCATCATCATACAATCCTTCCGGTGTAGGTATGCTGAAATATTTATACACCTTGGGATTTTTTGCTCGAAAATCCATTTCACAGATTTTCGTAACCGAATATCCAATTTCAATGCTGATTATTCTGTTAGCCATAATTCTCCTTCTCCCATTCTTACGCAATATGAAGAATGGAAAGATACCATTCTAAAAATAAATTACCCCATAGAGCAGCTAATCCTACCCCAATAGATAAGTAAGGTCCCATTGCAAGTACATGACCTTCTTTTGATACTTTCATACGGATAACATGTATCACCGATCCCACAATGCATCCTATGAAAAATGACAGGATGATTAATTTCCATCCCAAAAACAAACCGCAGGCTGCCATCAGTTTAACATCACCGCCACCGATAGCCCTGCCTTTGCTTACTATAAGCAAAATCAGTAAAAATAAAGAAACGCACAAGGCCCCAATTAAGAAATCCAAGTAGTTACGCCAGTTGCGATTTCCAAAAGCAAACATCCTTATAATATTTGCCACACCCATGGCCGCTATAAACCAGTTAAAGCCCACGGGGATTTCATATGTTCTAAAATCAATTACACTAAGTGCAAGTAATGCAGAAAAAACAAGACATAAAAGCAGGCAGTAGAGTAGGGATTCTACAATCGCCCCCTTTATAAAATCTTTGTTAACCAAATATACCACCACATAGAGGACGCCGTTAGACGCCTCTATGATAGGGTATTGAGCGGAAAGCTTTGTTCCGCATTTTCTGCATTTTCCTCTGAGAAATATGAATGAAAACAGTGGGAATAAATCGTACCATTTTAATTGGTATCCGCATTCCATACAATGCGATCTGACATTTACTATACTTTCCTTCTTGGGTATACGATATATACAAACATTTAAGAATGATCCTATTACAATACCGTAAAGGAAAAATATTACGCTGATTACAACTGTTTCAATCATACTGTCTAGTCTCTTTCAGATTAATTATTTACCTTCAATAGCTCCTGTTGTAGCGCTAACTTCATAATATTCACTGTTAGTTACTGTGTATGTGATTGAACCTGAAGGTGTTAATTCAGCTGTAAATGTTGCTACACCTTTTGCGATGTATGATGTTGTTCCGGCTGCAGCAAGTTCTGTATCTAAGTTAGAATCATCAGAATCAATAGCAGCACCTGTTGCTAATGTAAGTGTAACTGAATCGGGCATTGTCTTATCAGCGTAGTAAGCCTGAGCTACTGTGATTGCTGATGCAAGTGCATCGATATCAGATCCCTGCTTTGACTTCTCAACATATCTGAAGAACATAGGTGCAAGAACACCGATAAGTACTACCATGATGGCAATAACGATAATAAGTTCTACTAAAGAGAAACCTTTGTTGTTTGACTTTTTCATTTTTTAATCTCCTTTTAGTTTGTTTTATATCTCAAACGCCCTGTCCCTACAACTAGGCGTATGATTCAATTTTATAATGAATTCAATGCATCATACATTGAAATCATCGGAGCCATACATGCAGCTACCAGTGTTCCTACAACTGCAGCAAGAACAATGATAATCATAGGCTCTAAAGCTGCCATAAATGACTGAACGGCCATTTCAACCTCTTCGTCGTAATAGTCTGCAAGCTTTATAAGCATGTCCTCGGTATTACCTGACTCCTCACCAATTCTTATCATGTGATAGACCATCGGAGGGAACAGTCCCGATTCCTCAAGGGGTCTTGAAAGTGGCTGACCAATCATGATCTCTTCCTTAGCCTGTTCCATTGCCTCCTTAAAATATACATTAGATAATGTATTTCCTGTTATTTCAACAGCTTCTATCATTGGTACACCTGATGCAAGAAGAGTTGCCAGAGTTCTCGACATCATGGACGCTGCTGTTTTTTTCTCGAGGTTTCCGAAAGCCGGAAATCTGAGCTTCAGCATATCAAAAAAATGTCTTCCCGAATCCGTTCCAGACCATCCTTTAAGAATAACAATCAAAGCAATAACTATCGGTAATATTATAAACCAATACGCCAGTAGAAAATCACTCGCATTTTTTACAATAACTGTTATCAGCGGCAAATCCGTATCCAGTTGCTCGAACATTGTAGTGTACTTAGGGATAATCCACACCAGCATTACAATAACCATTACAAAAGCCACAACCATAACCACAACAGGATAAATCATTGCTTTTTTAATCATTGCCTGTGTTTTGGCAGTTTTTTCAAACTGAGTACCCATTCTGTCAAAAGCAACGTCCAAAGAACCTGAGGACTCACCCGCAGCAACCATGTTTACCATAATTGAAGGGAATACTTTCGGAAATTCTGCCAGTGAATTGGCAAGGGTCTCACCTTTCTCTACACTGATACGTACGCCTTCGACTGCTTTTGCAAGCATCTTATTCTCGGTCTGTTCAGCAAGCATCTTTAAACTTTCAAGAATTGTAACACCGGCTTTTGTCATACTGACAAACTGTCTGCAAAAAACCGAAAGATCTCTCGGCTTTGGCTTACTGTCAATGCTTATATTTATATCTTTTGAAAATAGGTTTTGTTCCTTAACCGATACAAGAATTAATCCCTGCGATTTAAGAATACCTCTTACATCTTCGACGCCTTCGGCTTCACAGCTTCCCTTAACTGTCTTTCCGGAGGCATCAATTGCTTCATAACCGTATGCTGCCATTTTCATTCTCCAATAAAACACGTATTTGTGCGTAGCATTCTGTGTGCAAATCGCTTTTCGCGCCAAAATGCAAAGCATTATGTGTGCATCTATTTGTCGTTTGTTATAAAATTTGCATACAAATTTTATGAGTCAAACGACACCTTCATCATCTCGCTGTATGACGTTGTACCATCAAGTACATATTCTGCAGCACTCATTCTTAATGTGTGCATTCCTTCTGAAAGTGCTGCTTTCTTAATATCATCTGCATTTCCACCGCGGCTTATGATGTTTTTAAGATTTGGTGTCATTTCCATAATCTCATAAACACCGATTCGTCCTCTGTATCCCATTCCATCACATTTTGTGCAACGGTTTTCGCCGTGTGCAGCAATTCTGGGCTCATAAATAATATGAGGAGTAGTATTATCGACGCCAAGTATCTGACACTCTTCATGTGTCGCATTTCGTGCAATTCTGCATTCGGGGCAAAGACGTCTTACAAGACGCTGTGCAATAACACCGATAACCGAATCCGCAATCAGATAATCCTCAATACCCATATCTTCAAGACGGGTAATTGTACTTGCTGATGAGTTCGTGTGAAGTGTAGATACAACCAGGTGACCGGTAATTGAAGCCTGAACCGCGATTCCTGCAGTTTCCCGGTCACGAATTTCACCGATCATGATAATATCAGGGTCCTGACGGAGAATAGATCTAAGTGCAGTAGCAAATGTAAGATCTGCTTTGGGATTAACCTGTACCTGATTGATACCATCGATATTTGCTTCCACGGGATCTTCAACGGTAATAATATTTACATCTTCTTTATTAAGTTCTGACAACGCAGTGTACAAAGTAGTTGATTTACCTGAACCTGTAGGACCTGTAACAAGAAGAATTCCGTGAGGGTTCTTAAGTATATGGTCAAACTGCTTCATTTCACCGGGTTTAAGTCCAAGCTGACTCTTTTCTCTGTTAAGAGCCTTCTTGGCCGCAAGTCTCATAACGATTTTTTCCCCGTATACGGAAGGCAAACAGGAAACACGGATATCATATTCAACTCTGTCGACCAGCTGTGTTATACGACCGTCCTGAGGCTTTCTTTTTTCAGAAATATCCATTCCCGAAATAATCTTAATACGTGCAACAATCGCAGGTAAAACTTTGATGTTATATCTTGCTCTCTCATAGAGGGCACCATCGATTCTGTAACGAACTCGAACCTCCTTTTCAAGGGCTTCAATATGAATATCCGAAGCTCGCTGACGGGCAGCCTTATCAATCATCTCCTTAACAAGAACAACGATAGGTGAACCATTTATTTCCTCGTTAAGCGTATCATTCTCATCATTGGCGAACTTCTCTTTCGCGTACTCTTCAAGTCTCGAATTCATTTCATCCGAACCATAGAAGCGGTCAAGAGCAAGCATTACGGCACGTGGGGTAGAAACAAGCGGTTCTACCTGACAACCTGTAATAATTGAAATATCATCAATTGCATTAATATCTGTAGGATCTGCCATGGCAAGCTGAAGAATATTCATATTGCCATCCTTATATCCTATCGGAATAACTCGGTTTTTCTTTAGGTTTTTAATGTCAACAAGACTGTTAATCTCATCCGGAATCTCAATTGCCGAAAGTTCAGCCTGAAGATATCCGAGTTTTGAAGCAAGCGCTGCAGCAATCTGTTCTTCTGTTACAATGCTGTTTTCAACAAGATATTCACCAATCTTCATAGAGCCCTTTTTCGAAAGAGCTTCTTCTAATTTAGCTTCGGAAATAACATTTTCCGAAACAAGAATTTCACCAAGACGTAATCTCTTTTGTCCGTAATATGCCATGAAAAATAATTCCTTTACGGTTTATCAATTTATTATATATTACTCAATAGTCGGATATAGGTGTATCCGGCTCCTTTTTCGACGCAAAACAGGCACTTATTAGTGGAGTTTCAATTTCATTGCCTCAACATCCTGAGCGAATTCAATCGCATCATCTCTGGAAATACGATTCGAATAATACAAATTAGTAATTGCATCATCCATAGTAATCATACCGAGTCGTGCATTTGTCTGCATTACACTTGCAAGCTGGTGTGATTTTCCTTCACGAATAAGATTTCGAACAGCATGATTCGCATGCATTACCTCAAATGCCGCAACACGGCCTTTGCCATCCTTAGTAGGAATAAGTTGCTGGGAAATAACTGCCTCTATAACATTTGAAACCTGAACTCTGATTTGTTGCTGCTGATCGGGAGGAAAAACATCAATAACACGGTCCACCGTACTTGCAGCACCGATTGTATGTAATGTTGAAAGAACAAGGTGACCGGTCTCAGCTGCGGTAATTGCTACACTGATTGTTTCAAAGTCACGCATCTCTCCTACAAGAATTACATCCGGATCTTCACGAAGAGCCGCTCTAAGGGCATTTGCATAAGAATCAGTGTCAATACCTATTTCACGCTGATTGACCATACTCATTCTATGCTGATGCAGGTACTCGATAGGATCCTCCAAAGTAATTACATGTGCATCACGAGTTTTATTAATATTATCTATAATAGAAGCAAGCGTTGTGGATTTACCCGATCCTGTAGGACCGGTAACAAGTACAAGACCTCTTTTTCTTTGAGATAAATCTACAATACTTGACGGAATACCAAGTTGCTCGGGGCTGGGCACCTGAGTACCAACCAATCGGAAAGCAAGTGCAACAGAACCTCTCTGATGATAAGCATTAACTCTGTAACGTCCCAAATCAGGAATTGAGAATGACATATCGTACTCACCCTTTTCTTCAAATCGAGCTTTCTGAATATCTGTCATAATTTCATCTGCAACAGCTTTTGTATCAGGAGGAAGCATTCTGTCATACTCCATATTCAGCAATGCACCGTTGACTCTCATCTTAGGAGGAACTCCAACAGTGATATGAACGTCGGATGCCCCCGCATTTTTTGCGGTTGTAAGAACCTCTGTTATTGAAATCATAAATCCCCTTTATCGCATAGTTATGCACATTATCAATTTTATTACAAAATATTTTATCATAATATAGCGAATAGTCAACGAAATATTGACCATTTTTTGACTGTTGAAATGTATAAAATCACCATGCTTATTTTTCAATATGTCAACAAAAAATATCGCGACAAAAACTCTCTTTATATTTTCTGTTGACAAATATTCTTTTCGGTAGTATTCTCCAAGCAGTCCGTATATGACGGACAGAGTGAAAGGAGGTACGCTTTATGTTGAACATGTTAACAAAAAAATCCGTCGCACAAAAACATATTGATATTTTTAAAGTTACCTCCGGAAAAGGTACGTTTTAAATCAATACTCCGCAATCAGGTGTATACTCTCAACCGGAAGTCACTATGACTTTCGGTTTTTTTTTGCAAAAAGAGGTGATAACAATGAAAAACAAATTCAAACTCTTCTATCATATAAGGCATTATTCGTGGATGTATGCTTTGGCGCTTGGCTCACTCATTGTAGGAACAACTCTTGCAATGATAGCTCCGCAGATTACACTTCATATTGTCGATGATGTAATAATCGGAGGAATGACCGAAAAGCTTCCGGAGTTATTAATTGCATATATGTTTGTCGGTATAGGTCGAATGATTTTTCAGTTTTCAAAGGAATATCTATTCGACTGGCTTTCAGCAACCATTTCCTCAATGCTTCGCCGTGACTTGTTTGTTCATATACAGAATCTTGATACAAGCTTCTTCGACAAAACAAACACCGGAGAAGTCATGAGCCGATTAAAGGATGATATCGATAAAATATGGGAAGCTCTTTCCTTTATTTCAATGCTTTTAATCGAGGTATGTATCCATACAATTATGATTTTGTTCTGCATGTTCAGACTAAATGTTTATATGGCAATCATTCCGCTTCTGGCTATGGTATCCTGCGCTTGCCTTGCATTGTTCTTAGAAAAAAAGGTGGGTCCTGTCTACGGAGCCATATCAGATGCGGACGCAGACTTAAACACTGTTGCAGAAGAAAATATTGCTGGTGTCAGAACGGTGAAAGCATTTGCAAGAGAATCATATGAAATAAGCAAATTCAAGGATACGAACAAAGACTTCTGTGATTTGAATATCAAGCAATCCAGTATATTTGCAAAATATTATCCTTACTTTAGTTTCACAGGAAGAGTCGTTCCGTTACTTGTTATTCTTGTTGGTGGATATATTTATATAACACAGAAAGAAGAAATCGTAACGCCCGGTATTATTTCTGCATTCATATCATATGCAAGTAATATTATCTGGCCCATGGAGATGCTCGGTTGGCTTACAAATATGTTTTCATCGGCTATCGCTTCGTATAAAAAAATCAAAAAAATATACGAAGAAGCTGCTTTAATAAATGATCCCGAGAATCCCGTTGTTCTTCCCAAAGTAAAGGGACATATTACTTTTGAGCATGTCGGATTTCATAAAGAAGATCTTCATGAAATAATCGATGATGTGACCTTTGATGTTCCTGTCGGACACACCCTGGGAATCATGGGTGCTACAGGTGCAGGAAAAACAAGCATTGTTTCCCTTCTTACACGTCTTTATGACGTTACAAGCGGATCAATCAAGCTGGACGATGTTGACATACGCGAATTACCAATCGATCAGGTAAGAGGAAGTGTTTCACTTGTAATGCAGGATGTTTTCCTCTTCTCGGATACAATTGCCGAAAATATCAAGACCGGCAAAAAACACAGTATTTCAGACAAAATTATGCGCCGTTCTTCAAAACATGCCGGTGCAAGTGAATTCATTGAAAAAATGGACAAGCAATATGAAACGGTTATTGGTGAGCGAGGTGTTGGCTTATCAGGTGGGCAGAAGCAGCGAATCAGTATTGCACGGGCTTTTGCAAAGGAGCTTCCCATACTGATAATGGATGATTCCACTTCGGCTCTTGATATGGAGACAGAGCGAGATATTCAGGAGCAGCTGTCAAAGCTTACCGGTATGACAAAGCTTATTATTGCTCACAGAATCAGTTCCGTAAAAAATGCAGATGAAATTATCGTCCTTGACGGTGGACGTATTGCAGAGCGCGGAACACATGAACAGTTACTTAAAAAACACGGTTTGTACTACGAAACATATGTATCACAGTACGGTGAACCCCAAAAGAAGGAGGCGATTTAAATGGCTGTCAATTCAACCCGTGAAGATGAAGAATTGTCAGAAGTAAAGAAATCGGTGACGGTCAAACGACTTCTCTCCTATTTACTTCAGTACAAAAAACAACTGATTGTTGTTCTTCTTATAATGGCTTACTGTGTTGGTGTAAGCCTTGTAAATCCGCTTATATTGGAAAGTGCCCTTGACGATTATATAACTCCGAAGAATTTTGAAGGACTTGCAGTTCTTATCGGAATTGCAGTCGTAATAAATATTCTCTGGGTTGTTCTCGTAAAGGCCAGAATGCTTATTATGGCAAAGGTCTGTAACGGCATCATAAAAACAATCAGAGAGCAAATTTATACACATCTGCAAACTCTTGATTTTAAGTTTTTCGACGGTCGTCCCACAGGTAAAATTCTCTCAAGAATAATAGGTGACGTAAATTCACTTAAGGAAGTGTTATCCAATTTCGTTATAACACTTATTCCTGATTTTGTTCTTGTTGTATCGGTTCTTATTATAATGTTTATCAAGAATCCCAAGCTCGCGCTTGCTTCAATCGCAGGTTTCCCGATTCTTGTTGTCGGACTTTTCATCATTGAAACGCTGTCCCGTAAACGTTGGCAGATTCACAGAAAAAAGTCCTCGAACCTCAATGCATTCCTGCACGAAGATATAGCAGGGATCAGAATAATAAAAACATATACTGCCGAAAATGAAGCAATGGAAACCTTTGATGAACTTTCAAAGGAACACAGGCAAAGTTTTATCGACGCAGTCAGAATCAACGACTGCTTTAATTCAGTCATAGAAATCAGTGAAGCAATTTCACTAATATGTATGTACTATGTGGGAATTGTTAAACTCGGTATCGACTCAAAAAGTATAGGCGTACTGCTTGCTTTTTCAAGCTATGCCATCTCTTTTTGGCAGCCGATAGCTAATCTTGGAAGCTTTTATAATCAGATTATTTCAAATATTGCAGCTGCCGAGCGTGTATTCGAAGTTATCGATGAGGAACCGCTTATCAAGGATAACGTCAATGCAGTTGAAATGCCCCCTATCGTTGGGCGTGTTCGATTTGATGATGTTTGTTTTTCGTATGAGGATGGTGTCAAGGTCCTTAGGAATGTTGCCTTTGATATAAATCCCGGAGAAACAATTGCCCTTGTAGGCCCTACCGGTGCCGGAAAAACCACAATCGTAAATCTGATTTCCCGTTTCTATGACGTACAGTCAGGTCATGTTTTAATTGACGAACAGGATGTAAAAGATGTAAGTATCCTCTCACTTAGAAGTCAGCTTGGTATTATGACACAGGACAATTTCCTGTTTACAGGAACAATACGTGACAATATAAGATACGGCAAGCTTGATGCCACTGATGAAGAAATTGAAAATGCATGTAAAACCGTAGGTGCTCATGATTTTATAATCAATATGGAAAAGGGTTATGATACAGAGCTTGCTGAACGAGGTGGAAATTTGAGCCAAGGACAAAAGCAGCTTTTAGCATTTGCGAGAACCATTATCTCCGATCCTAAAATTCTTATCCTCGATGAAGCTACATCAAGTATTGATACAAAGTCCGAGCTTCTTGTTCAGGCAGGAATAAAAACAATATTAAAAGGACGTACCTCTTTTGTTATTGCGCACAGACTTTCAACCATCCGCGAAGCAGACAGAATATTTGTTATTCAGGACGGGGGGATAGCCGAAGAAGGAAATCATGACGAATTAATGAAGAAAGACGGTATATATGCCGGTCTTCAGAAAGCTCAGCGAATATAATATAATAACCGCCCGAGAACAAAGACTAAAGTGAGAAATCATTTTAGTCTTTTTATCATATTATTCGAGTATTTTTCTTTGATTGTTATTCATTATGTGATAGAATGTTCAAGAAAAAATCAAGTGAGGATTATTATGTATTGTCAAAAATGCGGAGCCGGTGTTCCGGATAATGCAAAACGCTGCCCACATTGTAAAGCACCGTGTAAAAAAACAAAGTCACCATTAATCGGAAGTTTGCTGATTGCAATCGGTATTCTTCTTGTAGCAATATCCATAACAATTCTTTTTATCGTAATCATAATGCCTAAGGGAAAATCCAATGATAAAACAGACAGTTCCGTTTCCACTCCTTCCGTTTCCGTTGAAACATCTGTTGAAACTTCAATTGAGACTTCCGTGGAAACAAGCAATGAGCCCGATGAAAAGGAAGATGAAAAAGATTCAATATTTGATCTGATTACAGGCAAAGACAAGGATACGGATACTTCAAAGGAACCCGACTACGATCCTTCCTCAACTAAATTGCAGCTTCCTTCATTGGAGTCCTACTCGGAGGGGCGACTCATTGCCGGTGAAATAGAAGAAGAACTTAGTGTAGGCGGTTACTCTGTAACTTATTCCGCCAAAAAAGGGGACACCGCAATTGTAGAGTGTTTGGCCGAATACGCAGATTTGCTTATTAATGAATATAACTTCATTGACACAGCTTCTTCTTCGTACCAGGACAAGAGCGGTTACAACTGTCTTTATCGTGCATTCACCATATCAGGTGCTTCCGCAACAGAGCTTGACAACATAAAGGTAAGTGTAAATAATTCCACTCTTACATGCACTATATGTTTTATCAAAGCCGTTAATGACGATGATTCATATATAAAGATTTATATTCCCGAAAATGTAACCTTTTTCTATGATGAAGAAATCCATAAAAGAAACGGATATTAAACAGCAATCGCTTAGGTCTGCATGATGACCTAAGCGATTTTTAATATTGTTCTATTTTGTAAACTTGCTCATAAACAGCCATGCCTGCTCACAGGTATGCTTTCTGCATTCATGACCTTGTCCGCTGACAGAAGCAAGAGCAGTTCGTTCTACTCCGTCAGTACTGGTAAAATAATTAATTGTAAGGGTGCTGTCCCTGGATTCATCATAAATCTTTTCGACCCTGTCGCCATCAATTCCCCAAATGGGGTTTGCCCAGCTGTCTTTATCTTCAAACTCAATATCATATTGTGTAACAATTTTGTTTATATCAAAAACGTACTTGATTCTGTCAACGCACTTTTTGGCCTGGAAAGGCAGTTCAGGCAAAGGAGTAATCTCTCCTCCTGCGTAGAAAACAGGAACCTCGACTTCTCTGTTCACTCTAAATGCAGGTTTTCCGAAGAAATTCATATCCCTGTCAAAGGTTGCATCCATAGGAGCGAGTGCCGCAAAATGTTCAGGATATTCCTGACAAAAGTCCCATGTTTTACACCCACCCATTGAAAAGCCTGTAGCATAAAGACGTTTTTCATCGATGTTGTATTTCTTCTTTAGTTTCTCTATTAATTCCATATTTTCGGTTGCGCTGACACTTGTATGATTCTCAATTGCTATAAGAAGAAAATCATAATCATGCGCAATCTCCCACCATCCGGAAACCTTCGCTATGTAAAGGCACGAGTCGCCTCCCCCATGAGAAGCTATAACCGTCGGAGCAGGACCCTTTTCCATAAGACCTTTATTATACCAAACCATGTATCCGACCTGATGCTCGGAAGTTCCCGCAAACTCTCCCGTATTATCAGGTGATGTTTTTACAGTTTCCACGCCATATCCACAGATCATATCCAAATCTTCGTAATCCGGTTCTTCTTCAAGATTTCCGCACCATCTTTTAAATTCCCATAAAAATTCATCATAAGAGCAAACATAGTCTGCTTCTTCTTCAACATAGACATTGTCGCATTTTTCAAACAACAGGTTGTCAATCTCGTCAGAATTGTTTATCGATACAATAGGTATGTCCGGTCTGTCAATCACAGGCATAACATTTAATCTCTCCAGCGAAACCGCGCAGGGAGTAATCTCGCCGGGTCCCCAAAGGTATTGGCCGTTTATTGTAGTAAGCAGATTTGCTGCGATATAATCGGCAGATTTTCCGAATGCATAAAGAATTGTTTTAAAAATTGCTCCACGAATCATATATTTTGTTGGATTGTTTCCAAACCTGTCAGCATTAATTAAAACTCCGTCCTCATAGACCGGACCAATCTTAGTGCAGGCAATAAGTTCTTTAAAAAGCTCAGTATCAGCTTTTTCCCAGCCTCCGTTACAGTTCGGTGTTACAAATACTACACTTCCGCCTGTTCTGGCTGCGATTTTTGCAAAACCCTTTTCTTCCGCAAAAGAAACTGCTTCCGTCTCAGTCATTTCTTTTTCCGGAAGAATAATAAGATACGGTGTGTCTACGCCAAGGTTGATTTCTGAAGGTATGTCGTTGTTCGGAACATAAACCAAGGCTTTAAAAAGTTCCTGCTCCATTGTCCAGATTTTGCCTTCCGCAACACTTTTTATATTGAACATTTCATTGTATGTTTTCATAAGTTATCTCCTTTTCACAAGAAAGCATCTGTAGTGTCAAGTTAACTTGATAAGTAAAAACTCCACATATCACAATACTATATTGTGATATGTGGAACTATTTGTCTACACCATATTAATTATTTATTCGCCTCGGCATGTAATAATCCATGGAGCCGGCTGTGTATCATAAATATGTTTTCTGTTAAGCTTTGATACGCTGATCTGAATAATCTCAGGATCGGGAAGGCCAAGCTTTGTGCATAAGTTCTGCATCGAACCGGCAGCAATGAAATCAAGCGTATAAATAACAAATTCCATATTGGGATTTACTTCAAGCAATGCCTTCATTTCATTTTCCATCGATGCTGAAGCAACAAGCATTGTAACGTCAGGAACAGCATGTCCTTTTAAAGATTCCGCATCAATATGATCAATAATTTCAACATTATTAAGTCCAAAACGGTCAACGTTATCTTCCAATGCGCTTCTGTCATTCTTGTTATATTCAACTGCCAGCACAGAGCCTTCAGCATTCATAAGTGCCGCCTCAACAGCAATTGATTCACCGGAAATAATACACATATTCTTTCCTTCTTCGATTTGCATCTTAGAAAGAATAACAGCTCTGATTTCAGAACCAACATACTGAACCGAACCACGACCAAACGAGGTATTATCCATACCGAATTTCATAGTACTTCTGGCATTGGGATTCATAATAAGCATACCGGCAGAAGCATTGATTCCACGATCAATCATTTCGCTTACATAGTTTTCCTTAATCGGTCCGACGGGATCACTGCCTTCATTGTAAATAACTTTGCATTCTCCAAGACCTGCATTGTACATGCGGTAAAAAATATCAGGATGTCCTGCTTCAGTAAATACAAGCACACATCTGTGAGCTTCTACGGTAGGAATAATATTTTTGTTCTTCCTTGTAATATCCAGAAGCTTTACATGTTCAAGATCAATATCCGTATTTTCACTAAAATAACTTAACCACGCGATAATATGAGTGTTACTGAAAAGCTTGTTATCCATACTTCCCCCTTATCTGTTGCACTTATAAAGTAAGTCTTCCCAACGTCTGTCAACTTCTGCCTGGAACTGAACAAGAAGGTCTTCGTTGCCGGGCTTGAATAAATGTTTAAATCTTCCCTGAGGACGTAAGAATTCTTCGATAGGAAGCTTCTTCTTCGGAACATAGTTTAATGTCCACTTACCGTGATCAACCTCAAATAAAGGCCAATAGCAGGTTTCAACCGCAAGCTTACAAATCTGCATAATGTCGGGAGTATCATATCTCCAACCTCTGGGGCAGGGAGTCATAAGATTTAAGAATGCTGCTCCCTCAGTATATATTGCCTTTTCAGCCTTCATATGAATATCCTTGAAGTCTGCTGTAAATGTTGACTGTGCAACATACGGAACATCATGATCCGCAATAATACTTGCAAGATCCTTTCTGTTCTGCATTTTTCCTACGGATTCAGATCCAACGGGAGTTGTCGTTGTATCAGCATACATAGGAGTTGCAGATGAACGCTGAATACCGGTGTTCATATATGCGCCGTTATCGTAGCAAACATATACAAGATCGTGTCCTCTCTCCATTGCTCCGGAAAGTGACTGAAAACCGATATCATATGTTCCGCCGTCACCACCGAATGTGATGAACTTAAATGTTTCTTCTTCGGGAATGCGTCCTTTCTTCTTAAGGACTTTATATGCAGCCTCAACACCACTCAAGGTGGCTCCTGCATTTTCGAATGCATTATGAATGTAGCTGTCTTCCCATGCAGTATAGGGATACATATAAGAAGAAACCTCAAGACATCCTGTAGCATTGCCTATTACCGCTCTGTCTCCTTCATGAAGTGCACGAAGAACGGCTCTTACACCGATTGTAGCACCACAGCCTGCACACATACGGTGTCCCGGAGCAAGTCGTTCAGGCTTATTCATTATTTCTTTAAGATTATATCCTGCCATTACCTGTCACCTCCGTCGCGTAATCCGATGTATCTGTGCTGTACAACTTCCTTACCGTTGCAGACAACATCTTCAAGTTCATTAAATATCTCATAAACTGTATCAACAGTGAAATCTCTTCCTGCGAGGCCATATGTGTAGCAAATAGCTTCAAGATATACCTTCGCACGGTAAAGACCTGCTGTTACCTCGCTTGCAAGAGGACCACCATGGCCATTGTAGCTTTCTGTTCGGTCCATAATTGCAACAGCCTTAGCCTTTGAAACTGCTTTAGCAATTTCTTCTGCAGGGAAAGGACGGAATACACGAAGCTTAAGAACACCAACCTTCTTACCCTCGGCACGCATATCATCGACAGCCTGCTTAGCCGTTCCTGCAGCAGAGCCGATAATAATCATTATATAATCTGCATCTTCTGTTTTATATTCCTCAAAAAGGCCGAAGCCTCTTCCGAATTCCTTTTTGAACTTGTCAGCAACCTCAAGAATAACTTCCTTGGAATTTTCAAGCGCAAGAAGCTGATTTTTTCTTGCTTCCATAGCGTAGTTACTTACGGAATAAGGACCTACCGACATAGGTTTTCCCGGATTAAGAAGAAATTCTTCGGGGGTATATTCACCTACGAAATCAGCAACCTGCTTATCTCCCAAAAGTTCTATATTTTCTACTGCATGGCTTGTTATAAATCCGTCCTGACAAATCATTACGGGAAGATGAACTCTTTCATCCTCTGCAATAGGATAAGCCTGAATAAAGTTATCATATGCTTCCTGATTGTTTTCGGCATATATCTGAATCCAACCTGTATCTCTTGCGCCCATACTGTCTGAGTGATCGCAGTTAATATTAATCGGGCCTGATAAAGTACGGTTTACCAAAGCAAGTACCAGAGGCATTCTGTCTGATGCTGCAATGAGTAATTCTTCCCACATAAGAGCAAGTCCGCAGGAAGAAGTAGCCGTTAAGCTTCTGGCACCGGCAGCTTCAGCACCGATAGTAGCAGACATTGAAGAATGTTCACTTTCTACCGGAATAAACTCTGTATCCATTTCTCCGTTTGCAATATAAGTTGACACCATCTGAGGAATCTCAGTTGAAGGTGTAATAGGAAACGCAGGCATTACGTCCGGATTAATCTGGCGAATAGCATATGCAACTGCTTCGTTTCCTGACATTCGGTCTCTTCTTGCAAATTCTTCTTTACGCATTCTACTGTCCCTCCCTCATCTCTATAGCGCCGAAAGGACATACCTTTGCACAAATACCGCAACCCTTACAATGGTCATAGTCAAAATCAGCTCTTTTTGAATCCTTTACAGGAATTGCACAATCGGGGCATACCGGAGTGCAAAGAAGACACTGCTTACATTTTTCCTGCAAAAATACAGGAGTATTTGTTCTCCACTCACCTGTTTTAAACAGTTTAGATGTTGCACCTGCATATGTAATCAGGCCTTCGGTCAAATCCTGATAGGGTGATTGTTCATTTATCTTTGTTATATCTGTTCTCATTATTAATCCTCCGAAAGTGCATCAAGAGTCATTGTAAGTGCCTTCATGTTACCTTCAATAACTTCAGGTTTCTTGGCAAACTTGTGCTCATAAGATGCTCTCATTTCATTAACAAACTCATCGGGCTCCATTACGCGGCTAACTGCAACGGTTGCAGCAAGCATAGGTGTGTTAGGGAAATATTTACCAAGTGCTTCAACAGATATTTTTCTTGCATCTACTGTATAAACACGACCTTCATATCCACGAAGACTTCCTCTGATTTCGTCTGAAGACTTTGATGTATTTACAATTATCGCGCCCTCTTTCTTTAATCCCTTGGTCACATCAACAGAGCCAAGAAGTGATTCATCAACAACCACAACAAGGTCGGGTTCATAAATATTGGAATGAACGCGAATAGGCTCACGGCTGATTCTGTTATAAGCTGTAATAGGTGCTCCCATTCTCTCGGGACCGTACTCAGGAAATCCCTGCACATATGCGCCGGTTTTAAATGCCACATCTGCAAGAAGAAGGGCTGCGGTCTTTGCGCCTTGTCCTCCTCGTCCGTGCCATCTTACTTCTAAACTACTATTCATTGTATTAACTCCTTACTGTTTGGCCTTAACGCCACATTGTACCTATTTTATAAGAAACATCAAAGAAAATCTACACAATTTTTTGTAAACCGCAATGATTCGATACAATTAATCGGTTTCAGTCAGTTTTCTTCATGCACGTTTCCTACATGATTTGTTTCAAAAATATCTTCTGCCGCATTCTAACGTTACGCAGTAAAACGAGCCGGACAGCAGCAAAAATGCTACCGTCCGACTCGTTCCAAAACAATTATAAGTATGAACAAGCTTAAAATATCTTGCAGGTTCCGCGTCCGTTTTGTTTAACATAATTCAAAGCCATGTCTGCTTCTCGCTCAACCTCTGTTGTATATCCTTTTTCGGAAAAAGCAACGCCTACGCTGACAGACGCTGCTACAACCTCATCTGAAGTGTTCTTTAGCTTCTGATTTATTTCAGAAATTCTGTCCGCCAGTAATTCCGAATCTGCTTTGCCCATTCTGAGAAGGAATATTTCAAACTCATCCTGGCTTGTACGGATAATATAGTCACTGCTCTTAAATAAAGCAGTAAACAGATTTGCAACCTTAGTTACTACCTTATCAGCCATATCATATCCATTGGCTTCTTTGATTGATCTGAAGTTATCTATGTCAATCAGCATAATACCCAGTGGTTCTTCTGACTGTGACAAGTTATGGCGAACCAAGTCCAATGTACCGGCTTTCAATGTTCCGGTCAGCTCATCAATTTCGCCCTGTTCTCTTAAAAGTTCTCTGTTCTTATTATTTGATCGGTAAATGTCATTGTATTTTCTGGCAAATTTTCTGAATTCATATCCTCCTATTTCAGGAAGTTTTTCCTTTTTATCAAGTAAATCCAAAAACTTTTTAGCCGGTTTAACAACCAAAAGAGTGTTAAAAATAAAAATCAGCACAACCAAAATAAACAAGCTAAAAATCAACAATGTCGTAATATTTAAAGTAAAAATCAAATCCGACTCATCTTCTCGATATTTTGCTCCCGACTCGTCCTCAATCAGAATAATTGCGTTGTTTACGTCCCAACTAATTCTGTCCTTGTAGTCTTCATATTCATTTCCGAACAATAATTCTTGCGCTAAAATCAATTGTTCAGATGCATCAAGTTCTTTTTCTTCTTTGAGTAACTCAAATGCCGCTACTTCGCTCGGCAATTTTGATGCATCTATATTTTTTGCATAAGCTGTCAGTTTCATCGCATGAATCTCATAAACCACCAGCGTCTCCGACAGTTCCATTGCATTATGCAATAAATTTGTTTCAATTTCTAAAATATGAGAATTTTCAATAATCTCCAGAGCCGATTCTCTGTTTTTCAGAACATTTTTTTCTTCAAAATAATTCTCGGCATGTTTAATATCTCCGGTTATTGCAAACTGTCTTGCCTGCTCTGTCAGAAAAATCGATGCAGCCTGAAAAGACATCACTGCTTCAGTTTCAGTCTCCTCGAATTGGTATGAACTCATCATCGCATCATATTTGTTATAAATCTTATTTATCAATCCCAATGAGACAATCATAGTTATCACGCCTATAACTATAAATGTGCCGGATAATATACTTACTTTTATGCCTTTCCCTTTTATTACAATGTCTTTATTTTCCAAATTTATATCCACCTTTCTTTATTTCCAAGAGGTAAAATGCTTTTCAGTACTGCTCTTGACTTTAACGGATTCAACCATTAGAGAATTTTCCATTCTTACAAAAAAACCATCTCTGCTGTATTCAACAATCATATTACCATCTTTATCATAAAAGACTTGGAAAATGCATTCTTTGGTCATTGAACCTGCCGGATTAAGCTTTGGCTGATTTTCCGAAATCGGGATTGGAGAAGAACCGCTTTTCCATTCTTTTCCGGTTGATATTCCCAATATAGCGAAAAAGTTTTTATTAAAAGTTTCGTTTGAGTAACCGCCGTTAACTCCGTTATGTACAGACCAGTTTGTAAGATTTCCGTACGGTGTTCCATTCTTATAATACGGACTGGATGATACAGTCTTATTCTTTACCGAATCCGCTTTGGGAGCTTTACCGTTTGAATATGCTTCAACATAAGCTATTTGCGCGCATCTAACAAATTCACTGGCTTCTTTTTCAACCTTGGCTTGTCTTGCTTTCTCTACATAATGGTACATTGAAGGAGCTAAAATTCCAACCAGGACAACCATTATTGCAATTACAATAATTAATTCCAAAAGGGAAATACCCTTATTGTTAATTTTTTTTAACATAACTTACCTCCATTTGATTTCAAACCGCACGCAGTTTTATAATCACCGGCACAGTTTGAATCTTTTCAAATTGTGCAACTAATAAATAATATTTTTTAGAAATCAATTATCCGATTACTTTTAAATAATTATCAGTAAGTATACTATTCCCAAACAATTATATTTAAATTAATCTTAATCTTTGTTTCCTTGTATCAATGCAGGTAATTTTCTGTAAATAAAAAGAACCTTTCATTAGCATGCTAACAAAAGATTCTTTATAACATCACACCTAGCCTTTATTTTTATCTCCCAATCGTTTCATAAAACCATATAATTGGTAATCCTTATTTTCGTTTACAATTCTGCAGCCTACAAAACGGTTTCCTAACTTATTTGTCATTCTGGCAATTGCGCATTGCACTTTTATATCAAATTTTTTTTCGCCGATTGTATCCGAAAAAACTACAGTCAATTGATTCCCGCTGGATGAAAATGAGTTTGGAGCATAAAATGATAAGCCAATATCGCTGATATCATATACCACTACATCTGTGCACTCATCCTGTTGCCCGTCGAAAACCTGTGCTCTCGCTGAAATAACAACCCTATCATGCTTACGTCTGTCATCATGCTTAGCGACATGATTGTAACCATTTGTTTTAATGCAATACACCGTCTTATCATTACGTGTTACAGTCGTAAGTTCAACGCCCTTCCAGGAAACTCGTTGCTTTGTTGACGGATTGTTTGTAAACAGATTGCATACAACATTTTTATCCGGAGTAACATTTAGTTCCAACACGCTCCCGTTATGAAAATACGGGCTCACAAATACTACCGAATCATCTTTTTCTATAACATTTGAAAAAAATTCTATTTTTTGTTCTCCCCATAACAATTGAATTGTCATTCTTTGATTTACAGGTAATTCTGTTAATTTCATATTTTTTCACCTAAACGAGCTGATACTAGATATAAGTTTTTCTTTCACAACAGGTTTTGACAGATATCCGTCAAAACCTATTTCTTCATATTCTTTTTCATACTCTTTTCCGGCGTTTGCAGTAAGTACAACTACCGGTGTATCCTTATTGATTCCGTCGCTTTCTCTGAGACATCTAAACGTTTCTACCCCATCCATATTTGGCATGCGATGGTCCATGAAGATTATATCATATTTATTTGTCTCGGCGAGTTTTAAGCACTCCATTCCGGAATATGCTTTGTCCACTGCTATTCCTGTAGTTTTTAATAGTCCTTCAAAAACTGTAACATTTACACGTGTATCATCAACACACAGGATTCTCTTGTTGCTAAAATCAATACTTCCCGAATTTACAACAACTGCATCCGATTCTTCTGCAATGGTGCTTTCATCACATTTTTCCAGAGGAATAATAACTGTAAAGGTACTTCCCTCACCCAAAGCAGAGTCAACCTTAATGCTTCCTTCCATGGCTTCTACTATCTTTTTTACTATTGACAGTCCCAGGCCTGTACCCTGTATTAATTTATTTTTTTCTTCATTAACCCTCACAAAAGGATCAAACAATACTTTTTGGGCTTCTTCAGTAATGCCCTGCCCTGTATCGGCACACTTAATAAGCAAAGCCTTGCCATCCCAGTCAACATCAAGAATTACCTTACCTGAGTTCGTGTACTTGATAGCATTGGTAACAAGATTATTTATGATCTGAGTTATTCTCAAATCATCTCCGTAATATTTGCCTTCTTTTAACCCTGCTCCTATAGAGACAATAAATTCAAGCCCCTTTTCCGCTGCAAGAACCGAATAGGAATTTTGAACATTTCTAATAATCGTATTAAAAGCAAAACATTCTTTTCTAATTTTGAATTCTTCTGTCTCCAGCTTTGCAAAATCCAAAAGTTCATTAACCAGCTCAAGCATTGTTAGCGAAGACTTATATGCTTCATTTACGTAGTTTCTGTTGTTACCCTTTATTTCATCATCGTCCAACACCATTCTCAAAAGGCCGATAATGGCATTAAGCGGACTTCTAAGTTCATGATTCATTGATGCAGTAAACAGTTTTTGAGCTACATTCATCTGTTGAACTTTTTGAAGAGTCGTTTTCAACTCCTCATTCGACGATTTTACTTCGTGCTCAAGCAAATACTTTTCAGTTACATCATTTGCCAAACCTACTATTCCTATAACCTTGCCATCTTCAGAAAATACAGGTTCTTTAATTAGTTCCAGGTAGCTTATAACACCGTCCAAATCACTTTTTATTACATATTTGCATCCTACTCCGGAACGAATTATGTTTCTGTCCGTTTCCATCGCAGTATACGCATTTTCTTTATCTCTTCTGATATCAAGATCTGTTTTTCCGATAATATTCTCATCATTAACCTGGCTCCAGTGATGCGTAGAAAAACGATATTTTAAATCAGTATCTTTAAAGAAAATATTAGAGGGAATCGTTTCTATAATATTTGCAAAACTCTCAAAATCTATGCTCTTTGACAATGTATCAAATTCTTCCGACATGTTTATCTCTTTCTAAAATATACACTCATTTAAAGTATGAATTACCAACTTTTTTAGCATATGTCAAAGTAATTAATTTTACATTAACGATATGAAAAAAATCATATTATATGAAGCTAATAAATTCTGTTAATTTACTCTTCTGTTTATACCCAAGCTGTTATACCACTCTGTTTTCGCTTGATACATACGCTTATCCGCATACTTGCAAATTTCCAGCACATCTTTACTGTCAACATCTTTCAGAGTAGCCGCACCTATTGCAATTTTCATGCTACTGCTGTATGTTCCTTTCCAGTTTTCCGAAAGTTCATCAAGTATCACTTTGGCATCTTCGTATTGTGAATTTTCAGCTTTTAAAAGTCCGTAATACTCGTCGTCGCCGGTTCTGTATATTTTACCGTACTTGCCAAAGCTTTCCGTAATCAGTCTTCCGGCCTCCCTAATCAATTCATCTCCTGCAGCGTGTCCATAATTATCGTTCACATACTTTAGTCTTGTTAAATCCATAGAAACACAAATCAAATTCTCCGGAATCAACCGATTCAGCTTTTCAAGTTCCTCCAGCTATTATATGTTGCAATTTTCTGATAATATTCATATGCATATCCCGACTTTACCGCACCTTCAGATGCACCTTCCTGAAAATTTTCATTTTCATAATATCCAACTATTACAACTTTCTCGTCTGTTTCGTCGGCAAATGCATTACACTTGAAAATAACAAATAAGCAAATAAACAAAAATGTAAATGAAATATATTTTACTTTCTCAATCATATTTCTCATCAGAAAAATCCTCATTTTCTATAATATTTAACCGCTAGTTGTATCGCAAATCGAGTTTTTCGTTCTCATGAAAAACAACTTAATCGGAATTAAAATTTGCTGCTAAATTATCACATCCCAAATAGTAACAAATAAATGTAATCAATTAATTAAAAAAATGTCCGAACACAAGAAAAGAGCTCTCCCGATATAACTACCGGAAAAACCCTTTGTTAGAAGTTATACGCTCTTTTTTACCTTGATTATGGCAATATCGCATCTCAACAATAAATATACTTCTTTACTGTTACATCTCCGCTTCCGCTATTACGAGTTCACTCTTCATTCCATTAAGTTCAATATAATTGTCGGCTTCAGTATCTGAGAAATCTTCTACCTTTTTGCCCTGCTTTTCGTAATATAAATATGTTGCAATTCCTTTCTTTGCGCTCCTAAATCTATATCCTGCAGGAACAAAAAGTTTTGATGTTGCTGACAACTGATTAATCTCAAGCGCTCCCTCGTGTGACACAAGATTAATTTGCATATCAAGATTTGAATCTATCTCAATTTCGCTTTTGTTTCCTTGCAAATTAACTTCACCGATTTTACCGGTTACCTCAATAATTTCATTTTCTACATCGGTAATACTCAGCGTTCCGGCATTAACCGATAATTCTACTTTTCCAATGTATTTATCCGGAAATAAAATATTAACGATTAAGGCTTCCTTTGCATCAGCTTCACTTGCACCATTTAATCTATTAAGTTCAATATCGATACGATTCTTTATGTCATCGATTTTCACTTTATAATCTGCCTGAAGATTCTTATATACATTTGAAAACAATTCAACTACTATTTTCTCTCCCTTGTATGCCTTTAAATCTACCCTATGTGCCCCACCCAGCTTAATATCAAAATTCTTCTTTCCTGCAATATCATATTCGGTACGGCTTTCATATATATAGTCAGCTTGCTTTTTCACTGTTTTCTCATTGGAGAGTAATTCGTCTACTGATATTTGGAAAAGATTCGCTATTGTCATCAGATTTGCAATGTCCGGTGTTCCTGTCCCATTTTCCCATTTGGTAATGGCTTGTCTTGATACCCCTATTTTCTCAGCCATTTTTTCTTGTGAAAGCCCTGCCTGTTTTCTGTAATGTTTGATTTGTTCTTCTAAAGTCATTTTTACATCCTCCGCAAATTTGGTTTGTTTTACTTCCCTCACAGATTAGTAAATCAACCTTTACCAAGCAAGAAAGATTAGTTGTCATTTGCATGTTTTTTCGCTACTTTCCGTAGCATTTTCCTAAAATAATGAGGTTACGAAGAAAAGAAGAATTTACGGCATCTTTCTTGCAAACCATAGGTTGTTATTCTACAGTAAAATCCGTCCATTCAATTTTATTATATTGCATAACTTCATCGGATAGTTTCATACCAAGTTTTTCATAAAATGGAATCGCATCTTCATTTGCGATTAGATATACTGCTATATCTTTTTCTCCTCCTGCTATAATATGGGCTGTCTTCATAAGTTTTCTGCCAATGCCCTGACCTTCGTATTCTCTGTCCACACCTAAATCAGTAACATAAAGCCAATAACAATAGTCTGTTAATCCAAACAATGCTCCAATAATTTTATTTTCCTCATTTCGTGCAATAAGACTTATAGAAACATTGATAACCAGTTTACCAATTCTTTCATAAAATCTTTCTTTTGGATACTGAGACCCAAGATTTGTTCTCTTTAAGAAATCTATATATTCATCCGCAGATATCCGTTCTTCTTTATATGTTATAGCCATATACTTTCTCCTCCACAAATTCAGATTTGTTGGGAATATCATAACATGAGGATGTGAACAATTCCACCTTTGTCTATCTGTTAATCGACACTTTGATGCGAAAGATTTTCCCTTACTTAAACATACGGATTCTTCACAACCCGGCTGAAATCAAATTCTTTTTCCAGAAACGCATCCTCACCACTATCGCCAAGGTCCTCGACCGTCGGATTGCATTGACTATTGGCAGAGCGTTTGACGGCGGCATCGAGAGCATCCCGCGCTTCGGTGCCGTAGATGGCCTCCTGCATTTTCAGATACTCATCCCATGACATCAATATCAGATTCTGTTTCGTATCCTTATTTTCAATTATCACCGGGCCCGAGCCGTCTTTCGCCTTCGCAATAACAGCTTCCGGGTTTTTCTGAAACTCTTCCAGAGCCGAATGTCTCATGTCTTCAATGCGGTATAGATTGCTCATATATGCCTCCGTTTAATTACATAGATCGTCAAGGTGATCGCCTCCGAACAAATTATAAGGAAAGAATAGGAGAAAATCCACTATTCTTCCCACTTATTTGTAAAGCACTCGCACAAATCGCGGTTTGGGATATCGACGGAATTCAACTGTACAATTATGTCTTCACCCTGTTCCATGAAAAGTGTACAGCAGTACCCGCTGTGCTTGCCTTCCGGAGAGTTGTCCCAGCACCACAATTCGTGACATGACTCGCAGTTTCGACATACTTCCAATGATTTGTCCATAAAATGACCTTCCTGTTTTGTTAGCTGCAAGTCCGACCTTCCCCTCGGTCAGGCAGAATAGCCCTATCAGATATTTTATATTTTTTCAAAAACTTGCTGTATGTGATTCCCTCGTGCGTGGCAAGCTTTTATAAATGGCCCTCACGTGCGTAGTCGTTCTTGCCCAGCCGATGCACGTTCTGCCGCGACATCCGGAGCATTTCCGCCATCTGCTCGTAACTCAGGTTGTTGATCCTGCGGTAGATCTCTAGTCTTGATTGCTTGGGAAAGTTCCTTCGCGTCATACTCTTCTTCCACAGTGTCGCTTTCAGACAGACATTCCTCCAATTCATCAAGAGCTACATCATAATGGCTATTCCGCTTCTCTGCTGTATTGGAGTGATATTTCATCGTCGCAAGGTTGCGCGCTATCTTGCACACGAATGTACGCAGCGGATTTGGTTTGTGGGGCGGGATCGCGTTCCACGCACCGAGATATGTATCATTCACACACTCCTCGGCGTCTTGTTCGTTTCCCAGGATATTTCTTGCCACTCTTGCCACCGCGCTGCCGTGTTTTTTGGCAAGCTCGGTAATCGCCTGTTCTGAGCGCTCAAAAAACAGGTTGATAATCTCCGTGTCTGTCATCGGCTGTCACCTCTTTCCGTCTTCACCTATATACTATGTTTTTTCCTCCATTCATTAACAAGAAATATACATTTTTTATCAAAAAAAAGGTTGACTATCTGTTAATCAATACTTCTACCGGATTACAGCCTTTCTTCTGCTGTAGGGGAGAGAAAAAGATGTTGACGTTGCAGGCGAAAAAGTGTAGAATGAAGCTATCCGGAATTGGAAACGTTTCCATTTTTCTGTGAGGTGACTGTCATGACGATAAAAGATCTTGTAAAGCTCAGCGGGTATTCGCTGGGCACCGTGTCCCGGGTACTGAACAACCAGCCCAATGTCAGTGAAAAGGCTCGCAAGGCCGTTCTGGCCGTGGCAGAGGAATACGGCTTTGAGCTGAACACCAGCGCCCAATCCCTCAAGCAGCAGAAAAGCAACTCTGTTCTCCTTGTAGTCAAGGGCACAAACAACGAGATGTTCTCCGGGATGGTGGAGCAGTTTCAGAAGCACTTTTCCCCGACCGATCATCCGCTCATCGTGGATTTCATTGATGAGGCCGAGGACGAGGTGCAGCGGGCCGTCCATCTCTGCCGTGAACGGAAGTGCGCCGGTGTTCTGTTTCTTGGCGGCACCAACGCCAACTTTGCCCGGGGCTTTTCTCCCATCACCGTTCCCGCCGTGGTGGTGACCAACAACGCTTCCGATCTTGGTTTTGCCAATCTTTCCAGCGTTTTTACCGACGACATTGCCGGTGCGGAGCGCGCGGTGGACTATCTTCTGAAATCCGGGCACAAAAACATTGCCGTTCTCGGCGGCGATCGGGAGCTTTCAGACACATCCCGGAAACGTTTCGAAGGATGCCGGGAAGCTTTTGAGAAAAACGGTCTCCGATTTGACGAGGCGATGTATCACACCGTACGGTACAACTATGAGTCCGGCTATGAGGCCATGGACGCGGTTCTGACAGCCTCTTCCACCGTGTCTGCTGTGTTTGCCATGTCTGATGTCATCGCCATCGGTGCCATGCGCTGTGCCGCGGATTGGGGTCTTGAAGTCCCGGCGGATATTTCCGTGGTTGGCTACGACGGGCTCATGATCGGCAGCTACTATGTGCCGAGGCTCACAACGGTGGAGCAGGACGTGGAGAAGCTGGCGCGGTATTCCTTTGATCTGCTCATTGACTGTATGGATAACGGCGCAGAAGCAAGACACCTCAGCGTGCCCTTCGCACTCACTCTGAAAGACAGCGTCCGGGATGTATGAATATGATAACCGACAAAAGAAGCAGCGGCATACTGCTGCACATCTCTTCCCTCCCCTCCCCCTATGGGATCGGAAACATGGGAAAAGCCGCATATGAATTTATAGGTTTTCTGAAAAAAGCCGGTCAGACTTACTGGCAGATCCTGCCCATCGGCCCCTGCGGCTACGGGGACTCTCCTTATCAGTCCTTCTCTGCTTTTGCAGGAAATCCCTATTTTATCGACCCCGACAGACTCATAGCAGAGGGACTTCTCATGCCTGAGGAGGTCGATACTGTCTGCTGGGGCAGCTCCCCGGCAAGGACGGATTACAGCGTTCTGTATAAGGAGCGCCTCTCTGTTCTGCATAAGGCATACGAGCGTTTTCTGGAAGGTCATTCTGCCGAGCTGGCGGCCTTTGCGGAGCGTGAAAAGGACTGGCTGCCGGACTATGCCCTGTTCATGGCGGTAAAGAAAGCACTTGGTGACGGGCCGTGGACGGATTGGCCGGAGGACATACGCCTCCGCCGGGTCGACGCGGTGGCGAGATACCGGGCCGAGCTTGCCGACGAGATCGGGTTCCATGTTTTTCTCCAGTATAAGTTTGAGGAACAGTGGCAGTCACTTCTCGCCTACGCCCATGAGAACGGGATCAGGATCATCGGCGACATTCCCATCTATGTCCCGCTGGACTCTGCCGATGTGTGGACAGAGCCTGAGAATTTCCAGCTCAAGCGCACCCGCCGTCCCCGTGTGGTGGCCGGGTGCCCACCCGATGCCTTCACCCGGGACGGACAGTATTGGGGAAACCCCATCTACGACTGGGACAGGATGAAAAAAGACGGTTTTTCCTGGTGGCTGCGCCGTGTGGGCGCCGCGGCGAAGCACTTTGACGTGGTCCGCATCGATCATTTCCGCGGGCTTGAGAGCTACTGGTCCATCCCCGCCGGGAACAAGACTGCCCGCAAAGGCCACTGGGAAAAAGGGCCGGGGATGGCGTTTATCGACGCGATACAGGCCGCTTTCCCGGATATGGACTTCATTGCGGAGGATCTTGGCTATCTCACTCACGAGGTCGTGGAGCTGGTGCGGTACTCCGGCTTTCCCGGGATGAAGGTGCTGGAGTTCGCCTTTGACCCCCGGGAGCCCAGCGAGTACCTGCCCCACACCTACACGGAAAACTGCGTCGGCTACACCGGCACCCATGACAATGAGACCCTCGTCCAATGGTGCGAGGGGCAGAACGGGTCGGTCATCGATTACGCCCGGGATTATCTCGGTCTTTCCGATGCGGAAGATCTATGTGATGCCATTCTCCGTGCCGGTATGCAATCAAAAGCCGGTCTATTCGTTGCCCAGATGCAGGATTATCTGCGTCTCGGCAGGGAGGCCCGAATGAATTTCCCGGGTCATCTGCTGCCGGACAACTGGTGCTGGCGTCTGATCCCCGGACAGGCAGACGATCATCTTGCCGAAACCATACTCGCGCTCTCCCGGGAAGCCGATAGAGCATAAGGAGGAAATTATGTCCGTAAAATCCGAAAAGATCATAAGCAGAACAGAGGAACTGCTCCGCTTTTTATACGATGAAGCCTTGCCCGATACCACGCCCCGGCGGCTTCACGATTGTCTCGGCCGCGCCTGCATGGAGGAGATAAACGCTCTCTGGCGTGAGACCGAACAGCGTCAGGCCCTCGGGCGGAGAGCCTTTTACTTCTCCGCCGAGTACCTTGTGGGTCGGCTCGTTTACTCCAATCTTTTCAATCTCGGTATCTTGGACGAGGTGAAGGCCGCTTTTGCCGAAAAGGGCGTGGAGTTGGCCTGTCTCGAGGAGATCGAGGACGCCGCGCTGGGCAACGGAGGTCTCGGCAGACTGGCCGCCTGTTTTCTGGACAGTGCCGCCACCTGCGACCTTCCGCTGAAGGGCTACGGGCTGCGGTACAAATTCGGACTTTTCAAGCAGAGTTTCGATGAAAACGGCGCTCAGTGCGAGATGCCGGATGACTGGACTGCGTTCGGCGACCCGTGGAGCTGCCGCCGCGACGAGCTTGCGGTAACTGTGAGCATGGGCGACGGAGATGTTCTCTGCGTCCCCTACGATATGCCGGTCATCGGCT
>JAZRYK010000042.1:0-10801 GCA_045600725.1 Lachnospiraceae bacterium | reverse complement strand
GAACATTTGTGAACAGGACAATTCAGTTGAATTAAAAGATGAGGCAATAAAAGTTGTAATTAACAGTCAAGGTGATAGAAATGGACTTTCACCAAAAATGAAAGACTTCCTGGATTATGTGGGTAAAAATGTAGCAAAAGGAGATTTTTCAAAGAAGTTGGATTTGGCTGTGAATCAGGTCAAGCAGGATAAAAAATGGAGGTTAGAATATATGACATTATATGAAAAGCTTCAAATTGAACGTAGAGAGGGTAGAAAGGAAGGCTTGGCTTCGGGTAAAGCCGAAATGGCGATTAAATTACTATCTAGAGGTGCTTGCTCGGAAGAGGAAATAATTGAAATCTCCGGTCTAACCATGGAAGAAATAAACGAATACAAAGAAAGTATTCAATAAAAAAAGAGTTGATGCCGTATAGGATTAGAAGATTAAAACGCTGCTTTGGCAGCGTTTCAGACCTAAGACAATTAATAGTACTCACATAATACCGCAAAAACAATAATACTTACGAAAACTGCAATTAATGCAGCCAAGATAACCCAAGAAATTGGTCTTGCAAAATTGAATGTCCATCCTCCTCCAAAATATTTTGGAACAATCACTCTTGTATCCTCTTTATTTCTATAAAATATGTGTTGTTTGTTTTCATCCATATACTGTTTCACTTCAAAATTAGTATATTTTCTTTTTTCCATTTTTCAACTCTCCCTACATTTTTATTCCCTACAACTATTATATATACTGTCAATAAAATTCCTACAAAAACATCATCATATAATGAGGTATAGACAATTTATTATCCTTAATACCAACGTTTCCTGAAGTTATCTTATAAGCAATCGAAGGCTTATTTTTTTCTATATATCGATTAAGTGATTTAGTTGCTGTATTTCCAGTTTTTACCTCGATTGGTATTACTTCTCCATTTTTTTCAATAAGAAATTCCAATTCATTTTCATTATCTGGTTTATAATAATGAAGGTCATAGCCTTTTTTTACCAGTGCTTCTGCAATTAAATTCTCGTAAATTCCGCCCTTCGCAAATCCTGTCAATTTATTATTTAAAATTGCGAGTTTTGTGTTAAATCCAAAAATAGCCATGAGAAGTCCTATGTCATTTATATATATCTTGAATTCATTTTCTTTCTCATTAAAACGAAGCGGCAAAACTGGTGTACTTATATTCTTGCATGCAAATGCCATATTTGCATCAATTAGCCATTGAATGCTATCGCCATATTTCTTTGCTGTAGATTTCTTTTCCACTTCAGAATACTTGAATTTTTTATTTTCCCTAGCTAACTGATTTGGAATAGAATCATAGCATTTTCTTACCTTAGTTTTTTCAACGCCTTTCGCATGCTGTGCAATATCGTCCTCATAATCAGATATTAATCTATCCTGAATGTCTTGAACACGCTTGAAATCTTTATTCTTAACAAAGTCAGCAACCACCTCTGGCATTCCACCAACAACAATATACTCCCTGATTAGCTCTTCATATTTGTTATGTATTTCATCAGGAACTTTTTCTCTTTTTACAAAAAACTCTTTTAAATAATCAACAGAATCTTTCGAATATCCATTTGCCCAAAGAAATTCCTCAAAATCAAGCGAATACATCACAATTGGAATTTCGTATCCCACAGGAATAGACTCCACTTTTTCAACATCTGCATCATCATCTCTTCCATATGATAACCCTAAAAGCGAGCCCGACGCAATTATGTCATATCTGCCATCTTCAGCAAGAAACTTTAGTGCTGTTCTCGCATTTGCACACTTTTGTATTTCATCCAAAAAAATCAGTGTTTTTCCAGGTATCATATTAATACCCGGAATAGACGCACTGATTTTTTTATATATTTCATCCCCTGAAAGATTTCCACTAAAAATACTTTTGTATTCTGGATGGCTTAAAAAATTAATCTCAACAAAGCTTTTATATTCTGCCTTGCCAAATTCTCTTATTAAATATGTTTTTCCAACCTGTCTGGCACCTTTTATTATAAGGCATTTTTTATCTGTTGATTTTTTCCATTCAAGCAACTTGTCATAAACCTTGCGTTTTAGCATATAACTCACTCTCCTATTAATGATATTATAGCATACAAAAAGTACTCGTCAACAAAATGCCGATTTTAGGATGTTGCTTTTTACGAAAAATGCCGATTTTGGGATGTTGCTTTTTTTCAACTAACATCAACGGTAAATAGCAATTGTAAGTTCCGTTTTGCAAAAGTAACTTCTGATTAAGTTATTTTTACAAGATTAACTTCGGAATTAGTACCTTGAAAACAGAAATAAGTCTTGCGAAAACAGTACCAACTGGAAATTAGTATTACAAGGATGGATTTTAGTATTACAAACAGCTTGAAATAAGGTTTTTTAGGGTGTTACTATACTTATGAAGTCATATTTTATTGCACACAAATAAGAAGTCGACGCTTCGTTTGCGTGTTTTCAAGGGAAACTTCCACCTCTGGTTTATAGGCGATATTATCAGGAGATGACGTTGGTGGTTTTACTTCAATAGTTCAGGTTTTAGTATGATTTCATTTGCAGGAACAGCTTTTAAGTTGAGTTTAGTAGCTGTATCCTCACCATAAAAGAAGCTGAACAGTTGATGTGCCGATCGATTGCTCAGCTTCTTTCTTGTATAAGAGTTTATATGACTCATCATTAGGTTAACTTTTTCTTGTGCAAGAAATGCAAAAGAAGTTTTCTTTGGGACAATTCTTCTGATGAATTCATGGGTTACTTCTATGCTTCCTTTCTGGTCAGGGCGTTGTGGATCACAATAAAACACATAGGTTCTGCGATTACCTTCTTCATCGAATTCTATCGCAGAAGGATCTGTAAATTCACTGCCTCTGTCCGCTAGAATGACCTGAAACATCTTACAGAATTGTTCTCTTCCAAGTTCTTCATACAGCCTGTTTTTCCTTGATGATTATATCCATTCCAACTGTTGGAAGCATCAAAAATTACGCCTGGATTTTCTTTTGACATACATAACTCCTTTCATAAAACTCGGCAATATTTAATCCCTTAATCTTTTATCAATACATTATTTGCATCCTGCATGTTATCTGAAGCATAATGTATTTTTCCTTCTGCTATTAATTCTTCTATGCTACTTCTAAAGGTCTTTGAAGCATTACCCGAATACCCTAGTCTCTTGTATAATTCATTCGCCGAAACATTTTCATCAGTTAACAATTCTAATATGCATTCTTTTATCTGCTTTTTTGATCTACGTTTTGGTATAGCTATCTCATCCCTAGCCTCCAACTCATTATTTATCATTCCTTTTCCAAGAAACGCTTCATGAATTGGAATAATAACAGAAAAGAAAGATCTTTCATCATCAGTCAAAAGTGAAGGCAACGGAGAACCATTTTCTTTAATAGCTTTTATAGCAGTAGGAATACCAGTATTTCTTCCTTCGACCAAATGCAGTTCCTTTAGAAAATCTCCAATTCTTCGATTCCTATATCTTCTCGTTCGCATCTGATATCTGCTTATTTCATCATCTGAAATTGATCTATCAGGACCTGGTGTGCTAGTAATCTCTATCTTGTCTGTTTCAATTCGCACAGTAACAGGCTCGTGAATCTGATATGATTTGTGATAAATAGCATTTGAGAGAAACTCTTCAATAGCTTCATAACTATAGTTTTTAACTCTTATTGCTTCAGCTTGTCCGTTAACCTTAAAAATCTTCTCTGCTATCACATTATTTTTTATATAATTCAATGCATTTTGTAATTGCTCATCTATAGGACCCTTAAATATGCGCTCTTCCATCCCCTGTCCTGTCGGATCTGGTATATTAACAATCTCTATTTGACTATATGGGAAAAACATTTCAGGATGGTCATTAAAAAACAAGATTCCAACATTCAATGGTTTGTAATATTCTGAAGGTCCATCTGCTATCCTTAAATTACGTGCCAACTGCTCTGTATCCAAATTATCAATATCATCAAGTAAGCTACTACCAACATTTTGAAGATAATTCTTTATAATTGGATATTTTAAATCTTTCATTTCAGCCTTCGGATTTATCCTGTCATCAAAAGGAATATTATGAGATAATGACATCAACTCTTTTACGTCAATATTGGTGGCTTCAATCGTACTAGATAATTTTCTTATATAATATATTTTCTCACTATTCTTTAAATTAGGTGCCTTGGGACAAGCATATGGTCTTTCATATCCTCCTGGACACCATACCAGCAGAAGCATTTTCCCGTCAAAATAAACTGGTTCTGTCTGTGGAATATATACTGGTTTCAAATATTTGCAATATCTAAGCAATTCTTTTTGGATCTTATCAACCGAATTTGGATCAATTCCTTTTACAGGTCTAACCACTTTACCATCTTTTTCTTCAGCACCAATAACAATATAACCGCCACCCCAATTATCAATATCATTAGCAAATGCACTGATGGTCTTTAATGTGGTGTCTGGATTCCATCCTTCCCTAAACTCAATCCTCGCCCATTCAACAACACTTTCTGTTAAAAGCTTTTCTATAGTAATTGGGATTGCCATGAAATACCTCCATAATCTCTTACGACTTAATTACGACTTTGCTTACGACTTAATTATAAAGTCGTAAGTGAGGTGCGTCAATTATATTATTCCACTTTTTTTATTTAATAATAAGTCAACCTCTATTTGGGGATCTCATCCCATGTCTTTCCTGAAGCTTCATAAAGTGCTTGCACCTCAACTACAGTATTTCTAGAAACACCTAATATCTTCGACACCTCCCTTCCACTTAAATCTTTTCCGAGAAGTTCAAAATACTTCTCACTTTTGTCTTTTTAGAACATAATAAAAAGACCTCCTTATAGATTATTTGGAGCGAAACTCCATGTAATAACTATAAAAAGATCTATTAAAGAATCAACACTATATGTTGTGGTGGCTCTCAAGCGAGAAATAGGTGGCTCTGAAGAAAGAAACTGGTGGCTCTCAAGCGAGATAATATTCACCCAGGTAATGGGGTATTGAAAAAAATTATTTCCTTTTCTTCAGAAGCTTAATCGTATTTTCATCTCTTTCGCCATCAAAAAACTTATCAAGTACAGCCCCAAATAATTCCTGCTCTGGATCAGCTAATTCAAATAACGTCATGCAAGATTTCAATTTCATATCATTAGGCCAGTCAAATACTTCCACTGTATCGTTTGTCTCTAATGATAAAAGTGCCTCACATAATTCTATTGTATGAGCACCTAGAATATCATCCTTTAGATATGCTCTGGCTTCTCCTATATCTGAAATCGAATAAAATACCGCTGTTCTACTATGTCCCAAACCAAGAATCTGAGGAAAGATATACCACATCCAATGAGTTCGCTTATATCCAGCCTTCACTTCCTGAAGTGCTCTCTGATAGTCCTTTTCGTGCGCCTCAAGGAATCTGCTTAAATCATATTTCTTCTCTGCTCCAAACACTTCACAGAAGGCATCATAATTCTGAGTTTCATGACCTCCACAGAATACAGCATACTCAATCGTTTCAAAACAAGAAGCATATTTCTCCTGAATTGTTTTGAAAGCTTTGGCAACAACCTCAGGCGGATTGCAAAAAGCTCCACATCCGAAAGCTCCTAATATAAGAACCTCTGCGCCATTTGCCGCAGCTACTCTAAATACTCTTTCTAAGCGCTGTAAATGAAGCTCATACAAGCCGTCCTCTTCAATATCTGCCTGAGCATTGCCAGCAAAAGGATTCATTAAATTACTTGGCATATTCCTTAGATTAGGTGCAGCACAGGTGATTACATCTACCTGATACCAATCCTTCTCCTCCATCCTTTCCGGAAAAGAAATATCACTCTTAAATACAACCACTCCCGGCGTATACAAACAATCATCATTATAAAGTGGATCCCCAGCCTTACGGTGAGGCTTATAAAACTTATTCCACATCATATCAATATCCAGACAAGGATACAGAGTACTGCATCTGCAGAGACATTCCTCCTGAGCCGAGCTGCCGTGTGTCACGCCTCCACCCGGATTTGTGGAAGAAGCAAAATTAAGTACCGCTACCTTCTTACCGGCTCTTACATAAGCAGATGCAGCTTCAAAACTTCTCTTTGTTGAAACAACAGTTTTACAGCTAAGCCCTTTACTCTCTGGAACCGCAACATCTCTTGTTTCCAAATATAACTTCTGTTTATTCTGTGATTCCGTAATCGCCTGCTGCAACCTACCGCTACCATTCATAAGCTCTACAGAATCCTTGAAAATTTCCACATTCTTTGTTCTTCTATCCATCTATAATCACTCCAATCCTTCACACATTCCCTCAATCCACTCACGCTTCTTAATCAGCGCAAGCCACTCTTTCGGAATCTCTTCATATCCATAATATAATCCGGCAAGTCCTCCAGCGATTGCAGCCACAGTGTCTGTATCATCACCAAGATTGACTGCCTTGAGCATACAGTCCTTATAAGAATCTGTTGTAATCAGACACCATACTGCTGCCTCAATAGAATCAATTACATATCCGGAAGTCCTAATCTGCTCTTCTGGAACATCTTTGAATTCTAACAAATGAAACAATCTTCCCAGGTAAGCCATCTCTGTCAGGTTACGAATATCTCTTCCATAGTATTTCAAGCCATTATCAATTCCTTCCTGCAACAAAGCTCCAAGCACTGGCTTCTTATCTTTCTTAACACCATCGATAATGCTTTTAACACAAAAGAAATAAATACCGCAGCACATCTTACTTCTAATATGATTATGAGTAAGTCCGCTAATAACATGGATTCCCTCAATCGCTTCATCCTCAGAAGTACATACCTTCTTCTGTCTATCGTAGAAATATAAACAGGCTGGCAGAATTCGCATTAATGCTCCATTGCCGTTTGCATATTCTCCTGTAGAGCCACATGTCTTTATATCAGGAAGTTTTTCAAATTTATAAATGGCACTGCTGCAGGTATTTCCCTGATCAAAAGCCTCACCAAAAGGTGTATATTCCCCTTTCATCTCCCACTTTACAAAACGCATCATAATATCAGCCGGATCAGCACACTTTTTTTCAATAATGCTTGCAAGCGTTGCCAATGCCATCGAGCTATCATCTGACCAGGTGCCTTCCGGCATATTGTAAACGCCGCCAGCTTCCATTCCAGTCACAAGACCTTCGGGTCTATTCTTTATTTCATCTCTTGATAAAAACTGTACCGGGACTCCAAGTGCATCTCCAACGACAAGTCCCATCATACCATCAAGCCATATATTCTTTTTCATAATAGCAACACCCCCGATTCCATCCTACGCACGATGTCTCCTCTTATAATCTTCCATAATTGGTGCGCAGCATGCTTCAAACATCTCATCCATATCTGCTTCGCCATCACATTCGCAGGCTCTGAATTCACTTACAGTTCTGCTGAGGACCTCGTAATTTAACTGTGTACCTTTGCTATCGCATTCATAATTGATTGCTCTGTTTGCAGCAATTCCAAATCTGCCGGCGACTTCAATTGCATCAATATTGGCTCCTAAGAATAAGAATTCCCAGCCATATTTTTTCTTCTGTCGCTCTACCATCTTCTTAACCTTCTCATAAGAATACTGACGACTGGAATTCTCCATTCCATCTGTAGTAATAATGAATAAAGTCTTTTCCGGTCTATCCTCTTCTCTGGCGTACTTATGTACATTTCCAATGTGATGAATTGCACCGCCAAGCGCATCCAAGAGCGCTGTGCAGCCTCTAACGTAATACTGCTTATCATTCATTGGCTCAATTCTCTGGACAGGGACTCTGTCATAAAGCACCTCTGTCTGATCATCAAATAGCACTGTTGAAATATAAGCTTCTCCATCTTCCTTCTTCTGCTTTGCAATCATAGAATTGAAGCCACCAATTGTATCAGTCTCAAGACCACTCATAGAACCACTTCTGTCCAAAATAAAAATAACTTCTGTTAATCCCTTACGCATAAAATTTGCCCTCCTTAAATCTGTTTTTGCATCTGTGATTTATCTTATGGGCTCATTATATATGACGTAAGATAAAAACAGGTCGCTGCTAGAGCGACCGAAAAGCCACAGACAAATCTGTGGCTGACGCGGTATTCGTCAAATGTCTGCCTGTGCGAGCACAGCATCCATTTTCCTCATTACTCGCGCAAATCTATGAAATAATGCATGGAAGTCCATGCTCTTCAAGCTGAATATCGATATCAATGACATCGTAATGCTTATGTTCTATAAAAAATGTAAATATAATATCTGTCAGATCTGCAGGCGATAAAGCATATCCTGCTCTTGCAAGCAAATCCTTAGTCTCGTCCAGATTAAGCTTTGCTCCTACGCATAAAAGTAATGCCTTAATCTTTTCCGGATGAAAATCCTTATTCTTATTGATCTTATGAAAATACTGCTTCGTCAGACACGCTCTCTTATACACTTCAACATTCGTCATATTCTTTGATTCTATCAGGTAGAGAAGATATTCAGAAAAAGTATCTGCCTTATGTGCCAATCTCTCATTCAGATTCTTTTCAAGTTCAAGAGCAGCATCCTCATCATCCCATAAATCAAATGCCTCTTCATCAGCACATTCATCAAAATCTGCTTCATCCTCGATACTCATGCAAGAATCACAGATATCCTCTTCCATTGGCATGTTTGGAGCTGACAACGCTGATTTCATTGCACACTCTTCCAAATCAGCATTTCGACGAAGTCTTCTCTCTATCAACTGGGCATTAGAAAGATATCCTTCATATTCCGGATCATTAGGCCGCACTGAACCAAAGTATGCGTCACCATACTCCTCCTCACGGGCTTCCTTCACATAATTATGATCAATGAATGCTTCCAGTTCTGGAAAGATTTTCTCTCCCAACCGAGTAGCTTTCGTATCAAAAACTACCAGGTAAATATCCATTTCACTGCTTAACAGGAATGCGTTGATCTCATCTACTGCAATTCGCATTCCTTCTTCCTTTGGATAACCAAATCCTCCGGTAGAAATCAGCGGAAACGAAATAGACTTAATACCATTCTCTTTTGCAATCTGCAGACTCTTTTTGTAACAGGAACGAAGCTTTTCTTCCTCACCCTGATCACCGCCCATATAAAGCGGACTTACTGCATGAATGATATATTTTGCCTTCAGATTGAATCCAGGAGTAATGAACGCTCCACCCTCTGGAACAAATCCTATGTTTTCTTCTCTGTATTTCAGAAGGACGTCTACGCCTGCTGCCTTATAAACAGCACTATCACAACCAGTGCCAACTGATACATGATCATTCGCAGTATTGACAATGGCTTCGGTATTCATTTTTGTAATGTCATTGCGCACTATCTTAAATGGCACTGAAATCGCCTCCTCTATTTTGAACGCTCTTCTATTACATCCCTTTTTGTCTCCGTATATAGTTTAAGTCCTATTGGTCCATCCCAATATTTTCTAGTAATAAGTTCATCATAAATAACCTGAAACTCATTTTTACCAACTTTTACAAAAGTCATAGGAACAGATACTAAAACTCCAAACTATCCTCATTGAGCAGAAAATATTTCATGCCCATGATCACAAAGCCTTCCTCATTTCTCCAAGGCTTTTTTGTTCCATTTACTATAACAATCTTCTTAAATGAATCCGGAATATTTCGGAGTGAATTAAGTTCCTGTGTTTGCTTTTCCTCAGAAGTCATATCATAAGCCACCTGAATGTAATATCTCTGACTGCCCTGGTTTACTACAAAATCAACCTCTTGTTGCTTATGAACTCTCTTTCCATCACTATTCTTTGCAAATACATCCACAATACCATCATCTACATTGTAGCCACGCACAAGCAACTCATTATAAACAATGTTCTCCATAATATGAGTCGGCTCCTGCTGTCTGAAGTTCAGTCTGGCATTTCTAAGTCCAACATCTGAAAAATAGTATTTCAGGTTTGCTCCTACATATTTTCTCCCCTTAATATCATACCGGTCCGCTTTAGAAATCAAAAATGCCTCTGCCAAATAATCAATATGGTTGGATATAGTTTTATTGCTGTAATTGATACCTCTCTCACTTCTGAAAGTATTTGATATTTTGGTTGGATTGGTAGGGGCTCCTATGGCAGAAGCAAGAATGTCCACCAAAGTTCCTATCTCCTCAACATTTTGAATTCTATTTCGCTCTACCACATCCTTGATATAAACATTGGTAAAAATATTTTTAAGATACTCAGCCTTCTGGCGTTCCGCAGAAAATTGTGCCACTTGTGGTAAACCACCGTATATCATATATTCTTCCCAAGCATCATCATAATCTCCTTCATAAGCCGCATAGAACTCTGCAAAAGACAACGGATAAATTCTTATCTCATCTCCTCTGCCTCTAAATTCAGTTACAATGTCGCTAGATAAAAATTTAGAATTACTGCCGGTTACATACACATCAATGGTGCTGATACGAAGCAAGCTGTTCAGCACTTCCTCAAATCGTGGCATAAACTGTACTTCGTCCAAGAGTAGATAATACTTCCGGTCATCTTTCATTGCATCTTTAATATGCTGATAACACTTCTTTGGATCTCTCAGTTCTTCATTTTCAATGCCATCCAATGCAATCTCAATGATATGGTCATTATCTACGCCACTTTCCAATAAATATTTCTTAAACAACACAAATAACAGGAATGATTTGCCGCATCTCCTGATTCCTGTGATTATCTTAATCATTCTGTTATCTTTTCTTATCTTTAACTGTTCAAGGTATGAATCTCTCTTAATCTCCATAGTG
>JAZRYK010000041.1:0-109828 GCA_045600725.1 Lachnospiraceae bacterium | reverse complement strand
CACATTATTTTGAAGCCTACGGCAAGCAAAAGGCATGGGTTCTAATTCAGGACCTTAATGAGCCGGAATTTAAGCAATTAACCCTTGAAGAGGAGAAGGAACTACCGTTTAAGTAGACCTTCTCTTTTTTTGTGGAACCAGAGAACCAAGAAACTACAAAAAAATAGAAATTGAAAAGAATAACGAATTAAAAGTTTTGAAAAAACAAGGTTCGTTAGTTCCAAGGCATCTGATACAGCCTTTGCTGTGTTGGGTGCCTTTTCTTTTCTGAAAAAGGAGAAAAATGAACAAGAGCAAAGAAATTATTAATCTTATAGAAAATATAAAAATACAAAAAGAATCATTGCAGTCACAGTTAAATCTAGGTATCATCGATAGTGACGGTGCTGGACGTGAATTAGAAGTGATTAACCAAAAAGAACGAAAGTTAAAGCAACAATTAGTGCTTGCCAATCATGTAACCGTGGATGGCACACCACGTTCGATAAGCTATCACGAGCCAACAGAAAGTAACCCTAAGGCTTACTATATCACCAAGATGGCTGATGGTAAGAAAATAAAGGCTGCTACCTATGATGGGCTTATTGACAAGCTTTATAACTTTTACGCCGACGGAATCTCTGATATGTCCTTGAAATCTATTTTCAAGGCTGCACTGGCTGAAAAGGCTGTAACAGAGAATCCAAAACAAAACACTCTTGATAAGATAAGCGCAGATTATAATCGTTTTATATTTGCTGAGCTTGCCACAAGGGATATTCGAGCAATTACTGAGATAGAAATCAAGAAGTATATTCAGGAATTGGTAAATCGAGAGCATCCTACGAAGAAGGCATTTTTAAGCTTTAAGAGCGTTCTCAACCTCATATTTGAATATGCCTATGCGCATAGACTTATTGCTGAGAATCCTCTTATTCGAATCAAGAACGCACCCTATATGAAGTCCTGTGATACTTCAAAGGCAAAGCCAGAGGAAAAAATTCTTTCTCCCGAAGAGATTGATATGCTTAAAGCCGAAGTAAGACGCAGGATGACTATGAAAAAGTATGGTGATTATTATATCAATGGCTATGCAATGCTTTTTGCCATTGAGACAGGCGTGCGAGTTGGTGAGCTATGTGCTATGAAATGGGAAGATATAAAAGAAACATCAATCCATATTCATTCCCAGCAATTATCCAAGAAACAAAAAGGTGGCACGGAATATTATATTGTGCCATACACCAAAAATGAAAAGGGCGAATCCGAAGATGGACGAGAATTTCCGCTCACAAGAAATATAAAAAGCTTGTTAGCTGAAATCAGAGCAAAGCAGGATGAACGCGGTATTAACTCCGAATTCATCTTCTGTGATGAAAGTGGTGAGTGGATCAAGAAAGATGCCTACATCACATTCCTTCGAAGATTATGCCAGTCTAAAAACTTCAATGTAACTAATAACCATGCACTCAGAATGTCACTTAATTCTAATGTGTTGATTCCAAAGGGAGTATCTGTTGCTGATAGAGCAGCGATGCTTGGTCACTCTATTGAGACAAACCTAAGATATTACAGTTTCGCGCAGAAGGATTATTTAGACAATGTAAGGGCGATTCTAGATTCTGATTGTGACGATTTCTCTGTGGGGTCTCCGTTCCACTCCGGTCGGTTCCAAGACGACGTCCACTGGACGTCGGGGACCCTCAGGGAACCCCACAATCATCCAATTTTCCAAAAAAAGAAAGCCCAAAACGCTTGATTTCTCAAGTATTCTGAGCCTCTTACCGTAATGCGGAAGATGGGACTTGAACCCACACGCCATTGCTAGCACAAGATCCTTAGTCTTGCCTGTCTGCCAATTCCAGCACTTCCGCATTCATGCTATTCAGTTAACACGCAAGTGTTATATTAACAACACAAACCTGAATTGTCAACATGATTTTTTCATTTTTAAGCCAATTTTTGAAGCGGGCATCTATTCCACCCTTGCTTTCTTCTTTGCAATCTTATTTTCGTACATCAGCATATCCGCTTTCTTCATGCAGGACTGAATACCACGTTTCGGTTCAAATTCAGCCCAGCCTATGCTAAGTGACAATTCGTAACCTCGTTTGTTCTTCTCGTTATATTCATTGACATAGTAGTGGATTCGCTCAAGAGTTTTGTCAAGAAGCAATTCATCACCCAAAAGACATACCTGAAATTCATCGCCACCGGTGCGGGCACAATATATACCGGGACCTGATATTTTTCTCAAAACCTTACCGGCCTCAATGATGGCGACATCACCCTCTGCATGACCGAAAGTGTCATTAATTCGTTTCAGCCCGTCCATATCAACGCTCATCATATATACTTTTTGTTTTTCGGAAATTGATTTTATGCTTCTTTGAACAACGATTTCCATACCACGCCTGTTGTACAGACCCGTCATCACATCCATTCGGCTCTCTTCGCGATAACGAAGAAGCTGTCTGTTATGTTCGTATGTATATGCCTTGTCAAGGTAATTAGACATATTATGAGTCCATAGTAAAAAGCCTTCCTGCATGGATTCGGTTGAGTCGGTGTCTATAACGACATAGCCCATACAATGTCCTCTAAAATGCAGTGGAAATGAAAGAAGCGGATTATTATTTGTTATATATTCATCCGGAAGAATATGATGCCTGTCAAAAACTTTGTTCATCAGTTCAGAGCCGGTTGTTTTGTTATAAACCACACGCAAAGAACATTTCTCTGTATATTTGTCGCTTAATTCAGCTTCTTCGCCTTCTTCATTCTCACAAAAGCAAACAAACAAATTGTTGAAATCAAAATTAGCCTGACGAATGCCCGCCAAAAGAACCTCATCCACCGTTTCGCAGTTTTCCAAATCACCACCGGTCTCAAGATCTTTATTAATTGAGATTTTCAGATAAAGAACACGCTTATAGGCTTCCAGCGCCATATTCACGTTCTTATCGCCTTCGCACCCGCAGGACTCGTTTCTGTATGGTTTAGCTGTGCAGTAAACATTTTCAGCGGTTTCTTCTTTGTTCATTATTTTCGCCAAAAGCTCAACTGCCTTATATCCCATTTCTTCTCCCGATATTTCTACCGTGGATAATCTGGGGGTACAATACTGACCTTCCAAAACCTTATCAAAACCGGATACTTTTACGTCCTCCGGAACATTAATTCCTCTTCTTTCAAGTTCCTGCAATGTTGCCAAAGCCATGTAATCGTTCGCACAGACAATGGCATCAGGTTTATTTTTGTTTAAATAAAACTGATTAATTGCTTCTTTTTCAGGTCCGTACCAATAATTTCCGTGAAAAATCATGTCGTCATCTATCTGAAGATTGTGTTTTTTCATTGATGCCAAATATCCCTCAAGTCGTTCTTGGGCATCTTTCATGGTTTTTATCCCTGAATAATAACAAATTCTTTTACAACCGTGTTCTTCAATAAAATGGTCTACAATATCTTCCATTATTTGCTTATTATCAAGAAGAACGTTATAGCATTCTTCTTCCTCTGCTCTGATTGAAACAACGGGGCATGAAGATTCTTTTCTGATTTTATCGAGAGTATCCGCTCTCATTTCTCGTATATTGAGCGTATCCGGAGCAATCAGTATTCCGTCATATAACGAAAGCTTGGGAAGATTGATAATATTCTGCTCGCCCATTGTCTGAAGATAATTTGCGGAAAGAACACCAAAGTTTGAAAAAACATCGACTCTTATACCTCGCTCTGCCGCAGCTTTCGAAACACCCTGATAAACAGCTGCTTGGTAGTCCATATATACTTCACCAATGAAAAAAGCAACTCGCTTGGTCATTAAAAATCCTCCACACAATTGTTGTCCATAAAAACACTTTTTTATGATATTATCTCATAAGAATAAATCTATTATTAACACAATTACCTTTTTATTTGAAAAAAGACCTATTTTGTGCCCTTATATTTCAACAAAGGAGACAATAATGAAAATAAAAGTTAAAAATATGTCTTATGAGGAAGTAATGAAATTGCCCCTTTCCGAGCATAAGATTCCAAAAAAGCCCAACCCTGCTTTAAAACATATTATAAAGCTTATCGCCGATTCAGAACTTAAAAAAGTAAATTTTACAAGTAAAAAAATAAAGATGGGGCATCTTCAAAAGGAAGAACCTGCTTTATACCTTATGAATCACTCCAGTTTTATCGATCTTGAAATTGCCGCAAAGCTTATTTATCCCAGACCGTTTGAAATCGTATGTACCGCAGATGGTTTTGTCGGCAAAGAATCATTAATGCGTGCCATCGGTTGCATTCCGACACAAAAATTTGTCACTGATATAAATCTTGTAAAGGATATGAAGTACACTGTTCTTAACCTAAAAACCTCTGTACTGATGTATCCGGAAGCCAGTTATTCCTTCGACGGAACCGCAACCCCACTGCCTGACAGTTTAGGAAAGTGCATCAAATTTCTCGGTGTTCCCGTAGTAATGATAAAAACAGAGGGTGCCTTCTCGCGTGACCCTCTGTACAACATGCTGCAGATTAGAAAATGTGATGTTTCAGCTACTATGGAATATATTTTAAGCCCTGCTGATATAAAGAAAATGACTCCGGAGGAAATCAATAAAATACTCGCCGGACATTTCACCTTCGATCATTTCAAGTGGCAGCAGGAGAACAAAATAATAATAAACGAACCATTCCGCGCAGATGGGCTGAACCGTGTTCTGTATAAGTGTCCTCACTGTGAAAAAGAAAATTCCATGAACGGTTCCGGAACCACCATCTCCTGCAAAAATTGCAATATTTCCTACGAACTTACGGAACTCGGTTTTCTCTCCTGTCTTAACGGTGAAGGCAAATTCACTCACATCCCCGACTGGTACAGTTGGGAACGTGAGTGTGTAAAGGAAGAACTTGAACTGGGTTCATATCTTCTCGATATTGATGTTGAAATATGTATGATGGTTAACCGCGACTGTATTTATAAAGTCGGGGACGGACATCTTGTTCATTCGGTTAACGGTTTCCGTCTTACCGGTTGCGACGGAAAGCTTGACTACTTCCAAAAACCTTCAAGCAGCTACAGTCTTTATTCCGACTACTTTTGGTATGAGCTTGGAGATATGATTTGCATCGGTGATATGAAACATTCATATTACTGTTTCCCCAAGGGAACAGGTGACATTGTTGCAAAAACAAGACTCGCTGCTGAAGAATTATTTAAACTTGACCAAAAGAAGAAGCTGATTAGTTAAATGTAAAAAAAGAATATAATAGAAACATTTATTTATTATTGAATAAAAATATATTGTTTAACTCATTTATGATATAATTAATCGATTTTGGAGGAATATGATTTTATGGATATTCATGTGTTTTTCCTTTATATATTTTGTTCAAAATCGGATGCTTTCTCTTCTGCCTCTTCTGAATTGTTAACGACTTCTCCCGATGCAATAATTTCTTGCTCCTTTACCGATTTGTCCGGCAAAAAGGTTTTTACCAGCGATATAATAATGCAGGTCACGGCAGCTATAAACAGTACTATTGAAAAAATAACGAACATATTCATTCTGTAACCCGTAGATACAACTTCAATCTTTTCGTTTTTGTATTTTGTTACGATAGCTGTATGGTTTTTAACCAAAACATCTTCGTTGTTTCCTGCGGAGCATTCTTTCATACGTGATAGCGAACCCAAATCCATCGAATAAACAATTTTAAAGTCGTCGGTCACTCCGCGGATGCATTCTGAAAAATCAAAGGTTTCGTACATTGCCTCATCGTACGCAGGCAAAAAGAATTTAAACCGTTCGGCATATGTAATATTGGCATCCCTTTCCGTAAGAACCATTGTTATTTCATTTAAGTCGTCACGGTCACCCACTGCCGAAACGGTAATTGTTGCATTACTTCCGTTTGGATTGCAGCTGATTTTAGGAGCAAACTGCTCGTCACTGAATACTGCTTTTTTCTCTATTTCCGAAGTGATTTTCCCGACAATTCTGTCTAATTCTTCATTCGATATTTTCTCGCCAAGAACAAATATTATTTTGCGTGCGAAAATATTGTTTTTCTTGTGAAGTGTTGTTATGTCAACTTCTTTGATAGGAACAGTTTTCACTATTGTATATTCAAAAGTCACTGCCGCGTCTCCACCGACATTTCCGAAACCTATCTGACGATATCCGTCATACTCGGTTGATTCGGAAAAAAGTGCGCCTTCGGAGTTTGTTACCTGCATATCCTCAGGATACTTTAGGAAGCTTTTTATATTTATTGTCTGATTGTCCCACGCCATGAAATCGTAGCAGGACATTTTTTCGGAAAACTCCTTTCCAATTCCGAAAAAGCCTATTTCATTTTCCTTCTGCGTAAGAGAACCGCCGGTAAACAGCAATTCGTTTATTTCGGCAATCTGTGCCGCACTAATTTTTTCTGCTTTAACAACAAAAATCTTAAGACCGGCGCTTTCTTCAACCGACACCTTGGCTTTTGAGACTAACTTTTTTTCAAAATATGTTTTGATTTCTTTTTCCTTATTTCCCACAGTACTTTCATCGACGCGGAATCTCACTGTACGATTGAAGGTATTGTCACGATTAATTTCGGTAAACAAATAAATACTGTCTACCTTTACGTGGGAAGAATTGTCATATGAAATCTTTTCGTATGTATCAACTGCATTTTTGCCAAAAGTCAGTGTTGTTTTTCCTGCACCCAAAATATATGAACTGTTGTCAGCCGAAACTATGCCCTTATCCACCAACATTTGAGGCAACCAAGAAAGTAAATCGCGGCTTGTAAAAGATTCCGATACTGAAATTCCGGAATTCCAAACAGTATTTCCGAAGTATATATCAATTACCGCACCTTCATATAAGGACGCTGCTTTTGCCGAATAATCTTCATATGAGTCAAAAGCCAATTCGAATGTCATTACATTCTCGCCGTTTGAATCCTTCAAAAAAGAATATTTAAGCACTTCAGGGCAGTTTTCTTTCACCAGCTCGTCTATTTCCTCCACCGACCGTGAGCTGTACTGCTTAACGGCAGCCGAATCCAACGTGATATGCATAATTCGTGTTCCGGACAAATCTTCCGCAAGAATAAGCGATGTATCTACTACGCCTCCGCTGCTGCAGGCGGAACAAAATGCGCAAACGCTGAGGACTGATAAAATACCAAGTATTTTTGATAAAAACTTTTTCATTTATATCCTCCTATCTAAAATTCATATATATTCTGCGTTTAATCATTTTGAATGGCATCTGTACGTATTCCAATTCATGTTCCGTGTCATTTGATGAAATAATAATAGTATCAACAAAACCCGTATCACCTGCTTCGTCGTATACGGTCTCTCCGACGAACAATTTTGTTTTGCTCTCCTCAGCAACCTTTTTCATCTTCTCCATTGATATTGTTTCCAGCAAATCTTCCCTATCCTCGGGCGCAACAACTTTGTTCATCGTCCAGTTGCTGGGTTTGTTTGAAAAAGTCTCGCAGTTCGTCGCAAACTTACTTTTGAAGTGTCCTCCCATACCTAAAAACGGCATGATAAATGCAAGTAAAATGCAGGCAATTCCAATCCACAGGAATGGTGACTTAATCAATTTTTTCATATCCGTACCCTCCAAAAAAAGAGATGGAGAGCATAAACTCACCACCTCTTTTAAACTATTCAAACAATTTTGACATTACATCAACTACTCTTCTGTACTCATCAAGAAGAGCAGCATGCTTAGCATCAACAGAAGCATAATCTCCTGCTTTGCCGGTAAGTTCCGAATCCTTCGCCATCTCGGAAAGCTTATCGCATCCAATTTGTTTTGCGGCATTTTTCAATCCATGAACTTCAATAATATAACGATCATAGTCTTTGTTCTGCATCAGTTCTTCGATAAAAGGAATTTTTTCTCTTCCTTCTTCAAGTGCTGTCTCAAGAACTTCTCTGTAAATATCTTCGTCATCCACGCAAAGTTCAAGTCCTTCCGCTACATTAAATCCATAACCGATAAGTTCTGCTATTTCCATCTTAAACTTCTCCTTTATTCTTTTTTATTTCGTCGCTTTCTTCTCTGTGTTCCTTAAGAGAATCTATCATTTTTTCAATGAGTAACTTTTTAACAAAAATATCTGTTCCAAGATTGCAGATAAAATAAAATTTCTGAAGATAGTCACGCTCTTCTTCAGGGACGTCCGCAAAAGTGTCTACAGACATTTCATATTTTTTATCGACATCATTCAATATTTCTTTAACACGATCGTCCATTTCTCCAAAAATCGCATCATAGATGTTTTCTATTCCAAAATCTTCCTCGCTTTTGTAGAATCCTTCAATAATAGGATCCAGCAATTCTTTGATATCATTTATCTGAAGAAAACTTTTGTAGTAGAAAATGAAAATAAGAAGAAGCATATGATCTTTACTGTATTTCTTCTTCTCAGGCGGTGGAATAAGCTCATTCTTGGCATAATTGTTAATCATGGTTTTGGTCATGAGCTTTTCATCGGACATTTTATCTCGTGTGCTGGACTTTAGCCGTTCGTCAAGAAAGGTTGTTACCTGATCCATATAAAGATCTATATTCGGAACTTCATCACTTTTGATAAATGTGCTCCGGGTAAATGTTTCCATAATACTGTTAATAAGGTCCTGCGTGTCAATAGTCATCTCAAACACCCCAATAAAGATATCACAGCAATTCTTTTTTATATCCTGAATCAACAAACTTTATTATATAGTATTCGATACCACTGCTCAAGCATTTTCGCATCATTTCGCTTAATAAACTTTTGTGTTTACTTTACAACTTTAGTATGTTAAAATCTTAAAGAATTAAAGTGTTTTGGAGGCATCGCTATGAACAAGAAAATCAAAACAGAAGCTGTCGACAAGTTGTTCGATGGTATTCTTTGCCTTAAAGACAGAGATGAATGCTACAGCTTTTTTGAAGATCTTTGCACCGTAAATGAATTGCTGAGTCTTTCGCAGCGCTATGAAGTTGCATATATGCTTAAGCTTGGTAACACTTATATGGAGATTGCAGAGAAAACAGGAGCATCAACCGCAACAATCAGCCGCGTAAATCGTTCCCTTAATTATGGAAATGACGGTTACGATATGATCTTTGCCCGAATGGATGAAAAGAATAACAAATAAATGTAAAACGCTGCAACTTCGGAACATATCGAAGTTGCAGCGTTTTTATATGTTTCAAAATAAAATCTGCATTGTGTATACCGTCATTATATTTCTTCTTCGTCCCGTATCATTTCGCATCTGCCTTCAAACAGCGCGTTTTCATCAACCACAAGATTCTTTGTATGAATGTCGCCGAATATCTTGCCTGTACAGTTTGCCTCAACCTTTCCCGTAGCAAAAAGTTCGCCGCGTATTGTTCCACCAACGTAAATCTCATGTGCTTCCACAATACCTTCCACAGTTCCGCCGTTACCGATTATAATCTTGCCTTCAGACTTAACGGTTCCTTTTACAAGCCCATCAATTCTGAGCAATTCATTTCCGATAAGTGTTCCTTCAACAATAGTCTTTTTTCCTATAACACTTGAAACTCTTCCTGATTTATAATCATCTGATTTTGCCATAATCCACCTCTTATCCGTTTATAGACAATACATCCATAGGGTCTACAAATTCACCGTCCAAAGTGATTTGGTAGCCAAGTTTGTTATCTTCAAGCCCTCCGACGAAAAGAATCGCTCCTCTGACAACGTTATCCCCCTCATTAACTTTGGGATCCGCTGCATTCTTGTAATATGATACATATCCATTACCGTGATCAATCAGAATGCAATATCCGTAGTCCTGGTCTTCTCTGACGCCGATTACCACACCGTCTCCGCTGGATACCACATCCGAAGCCTCTGACATATTAAAAACAACAATAGGAACATAGTCCTTAGCTTCGGTATCCACCTCCGCCACCGTTGCCGAATCAGTCAGAGGGAATGCATCCGGAAAAGCTTTCTCTCTGTTAATTTCTTCCTGCTCGGCTGTAGCTATTTCCTGTCTTCCTACGGTAGAAAGAAGAATGTCATTACGTGATGAGAGTTCTGCGTTTTCCTCACCAAGCTCATTGATTTGAGCTTCCTGCTTTGTAATAATCTCCCTAAAAACAGTTATCTGCTTCTCCATACGGTTCATTTGCCATAGCTCGTATGATGTAAGTGCACCGCCAAACAATGTAATAACGGCGGAAAGCACTATACAAAGCCTGAGAATATTAAAACGCGATCTGTAATATTTTGTTTTGTCGGCGGCAAGATTTGACGTCACCGAAATCGTGTAATACCGCTTTTTCTTATGCTTAGCCATATTAATCCCGCATTATCTCGTTTCTGAAAAATTTATCACATTCTAACAGAAAAAAAAGAATATGGCAAATTTGGCCGATTTTCACTATCTTGTAAGATATCCTTTTTCGTTCAATGCCTTCTGAATTCGTATCATGACAATTTCATTATCCGCTTCAACGGTATGGTAATGAATATTGTTTGAAAGTTCCGAAATAAGCTTTGCCGATGACTCTATATGCTTTTCGGAAAAAGCCTGCGCCCCCGCCCGATTGTTAATATTTATGTCCACGCTGATTTTGCCGTAGAGATCACTGAGAATATAATCCTCTTTAATTCTGCCTCCCATATCTACAATTGTGCAGAAAACATCATAAGTATCTTCGGGACGATTTTTTAATTTAATTGTGCTCGTAATACCGTTATTCTTCTTTTCAAGAATATATCCCCTGTTCGTAGCGATAAGTCCGATTTCTCCTGCCCTTAGCAAAGCAACATCACCCACAATAATCTGACGGCTTACTCCCAGTTCTTTGCTCAATGCGGTTGCTGAAACCGGGCCCTCCGACTTATCAATAATTTCAACTATTTTCTTTCTTCTTTCATACCCGTTCATATGAAAAATCCCCCATTAATGTGCTGATTTTATTGTACTCGCAGGTCTTTTACTGTCAAGACACATGTCGTGATTGTACGAATGCACGAGCAACAAATTATTATACGGTTTTCTGGTTCTATTTGCTTTACTTTTTCACTTTACTGTGATACTCTGAATGTGTCGTGGAATACGCGATTAATTATTTTTGGAGGTACTTATAATGAAAGGTACAGTAAAGTGGTTCAACAACCAGAAGGGTTACGGATTCATCTCTGATGAAAACGGCACCGATGTATTCGTTCACTTCTCAGGAATCAACGCAGAAGGCTTCAAGTCTCTTGAAGAAGGCGCTGCAGTTGAGTTCGACGTTCAGGACGGACAGAAGGGACCCCAGGCAGTTAACGTTACAGTTGTAAAGTAATTTTAACCGTTGGTCCGATTCAATAATCAGTAACGTGATGTGCCTTTTTTAGATATACTGTTTCGAAATGAAAGATATTTAGAATTAGCAGTACGGTTTTATGATTAAAGAACAAAGAGAAACGCATGAAGATGAGAAATCATTTTCATGCGTTTTTTTTACATTTTGCAGAAATAAAAACCCTCTTACTTATCCACGGTAAAAGGGTCCGTATGTTTATCTTATATTTTTCAATATATTATACTTCAGATGACCACCGTAAAGGTCCAGTGCACTTCCTACAGTAAAGTTTAATTTTCCGTCCGAAGCATTCTTCAAGGCTTCGATGTCATCCATATCGGATATTCCGCCTGCGTATGTTATGGGCATATCGGTTTTGGTTGCGACATCCGCAAGAATTTTGATCAGTTCTGCATCAAAGCCTGCCTTCTTTCCTTCCACATCCACCCCATGCACAAGAAATTCATCGCAATAATCCGACAATTTATCAAACAAATCCGTAGAAACCTCTTCTTCCGTAAAGGTCTGCCATCTGTCTGTAACAACAAAGAACTTTCCTTCGCGTTTCCTCGCACTTAAGTCAAGAACGATTTTCCCCTTACCTACTGCCGCAACGAGTTTTTCAAGATTTTCGAATTTAACACGGCCTTCAGCAAATACATAGCTGGTTACTATAACGTGACTTGCACCGGCATTTATAAACTCTGCAGCATTATCCGCATTTATTCCGCCACCGATCTGCAATCCACCCGGATATGACGAAAGTGCTTTAAGCGCCTGATTTTTCGTTTCCTCAAAGTATTCACTGTCCTTTGAATTAAGAAGAATAACATGTGCCCCTTTGATATCATCCGCTTTGTACATAGCAGCATACCAGGCCGCATCCTTGTCTGAAACATAGTTGTCCTTCGCACTGTTGCCTTTGTCTTTTAACGAGCCTCCTACAATCTGTTTCACTCTTCCGTTATGAATATCTATGCACGGTCTGAATTCCATATATTCCCTCTCAAAAATAAAGGCACGCGTGATTGTAAACCTCGCGTGCCCAATTATTAAATCACCTGACTCATATCATACATTCCGGCAGGCTTTCCTGCAAGGAATTTTGCTGCCTGAACAGCTCCGTTGGCAAATAAAGCCTTAGAATATGCCGTATGAGTGATTGTAATCACTTCATCGGTGCCGGCAAAAATAATCTCATGCTCACCTACAATACTTCCACCTCTTACCGCGGAAAGACCGATTTCCTTGGGATCTCTTTTTCTTCTTTCCTGAGAACGATCGTAAACATAGTGATAATTATTGTCTAAGGCATCATTGATTGAATCGGCCAAAGCAAGCGCCGTTCCACTGGGAGCATCAAGTTTCTGATTATGATGCTTTTCTACGATTTCAATATCAAATCCTGCAGGCTCAAGCACCTTAGCTACATTTTTAAGTTCTTTAATCAGCATGTTAATGCCAAGAGACATATTTGCCGAACGAAGAACCGCAGTTTTTTCGGAATGAACCTTTACTGCCGCAAACTGTTCATCGGAAAGCCCTGTTGTACAAAGAACAAGCGGAAGTGACTTCTTGTCACAGTACTCAAGAAGAGCGTCTACTGCTTTCGCTGAAGCAAAATCGATAACAACATCTGCTTCCACGTCACAATCACCGATATTTGTAAATACGGGATAATTATTTGTTTTAATATGGTCCGATATATCAATTCCGGCTACAATTTCGACATCGGGATCGTTGTTACAGATACCTGTAATAACCTGCCCCATCTTTCCGTTGCAACCATGCATTATAATTCTTGTCATATTCTCTCTCCTGTTTTTTATTCCATAAGTCCGTAATTCTGAAGAGATTTCTTTAATCTCTCAAGATTTGCATCCTCCATAGGACTTAAAGGAAGACGAAGGGGGCCTGCAGCATATCCGATAAGATTCATTGCATGCTTAACGGGAATAGGATTCACCTCGCAGAACAGTGAATCGATAAGGTCGATTGCTTCACACTGAAGCTTTGCAGCCTTCTTTGTGTCCCCATCAAAATATGCCTGGCAAATGTCATGTGTCTGCCGGGGTGCAACATTTGAAAGAACAGAGATAACTCCGATTCCGCCAAGAGACATAACAGGAACAATCTGATCATCGTTTCCGGAATAAATATCAACCATGCCGTCGGCAATTGAAGCAAGCTTTGCAATCTGAGAAATGTTTCCTGATGCTTCCTTAATTGCAACAATATTTTCACAATCCTTTGCAAGAGAAACAACTGTTGCAGGAAGGATATTGCAGCCTGTACGTCCGGGCACATTGTAAAGAATAATCGGAATCTTTACTGCATCGGCGGTTGTCTTAAAGTGAAGGTATAATCCTTTTTGTGTAGCCTTATTATAATAGGGAGAAACAAGCAGCAGTGCGTCAGCACCTCTCTTTTCAGCCTCTGTTGAAAGATAAACAGCTGTTTCTGTTGAGTTTGAACCTGTTCCTGCAATTACAGGTACTCTCTTTGCAACGCGTTTTACGCAATACTCAATAACATCGAGGTGTTCTTCATGAGAAAGTGTTGAAGCTTCACCTGTTGTTCCGCAGACAACAATGGCATCTGTTCCATTGTTAATCTGGTCGTCAATCATTTTTCCGAATTCGTCATAATTTACAGTTCCATCCTCGAAGAAAGGTGTTACGATGGCAACTGCAGCTCCTTTAAAAATAGGTGTGTGCATATTAATGCTCCTTTCAAATATGTTTGCAAAAATCACACGGTACTTCTTAAAAACAAAAATGCTGAACATCATAATCAGACGCTCAGCATAAATTAAATCATTTTAACTGATAGCGCCCCACCCTTTGCAGGATGACAGTTATACACCTGTTCGATGTATACCCAAGTCGCAGCTTCGGCAAGCCTTAACTTTCGGCGTCGTTCCCTTTCTCTTTCATCAACTGTGTCCGTCACATCAGATAAGATACTAATGAAAAACGCAACCTCTACCGTGTTCTTTATATGCGGTTAGTGCCATACTAGCACTTCAATATAACTATGTCAACACACGATTTTGTGTATTTCACCTAACACCGGTGCCCGCTTTGTTACTGCATCTGAGATGCTCTCATTGCCGCACGTTTTCTCATCGTGGGATCAAGAATTTTCTTTCTGATGCGAAGGCTTTTAGGCGTAACTTCAAGAAGTTCATCCGTATCAATAAAATCAAGCGCCTGTTCGAGACTTAAAATCTTGGGTGGAACAAGTCTTAACGCTTCATCTGCAGATGAAGAACGTGTATTGGTAAGCTGTTTCTTCTTACAAACATTTACTTCGACGTCTTCGCTTTTTCCGGTTTGTCCGATAATCATACCTGCATAAACCTTCTCTCCCGCTCCGATGAAAAGTGTTCCTCTTTCCTGAGCATTGAACAGGCCGTATGTTACAGATTCACCTGTTTCAAATGCAATCAGAGAACCCTGCGCACGGTATGCGATTTCGCCCTTGAACGGACCGTAACCGTCAAATACGGTGTTGAGAATTCCGTTCCCCTTTGTATCAGTCATGAAATCGCCTCTGTAGCCGATAAGACCACGGGAAGGAATTGAGAAAATAAGACGAGTATATCCACCGCTTGCAAGTCCCATTTCCTTGAGCTCACCCTTTCGCATGGAAAGCTTTTCGATTACGGTACCGGAAAATTCTTCGGGCACGTCAACGTATGCAAGTTCCATAGGTTCAAGTTTCTTGCCGTTTTCATCTTCCTTATAAAGAACTTCAGCTTTGCTTACCGCAAACTCAAAACCTTCACGTCTCATGTTTTCAATAAGAACCGATAAATGAAGTTCGCCTCGTCCCGAAACTTTGAAGGAGTCTGTTGAGTCTGTTTCCTCAACCCTCAGAGAAACGTCTGTATTCAATTCTCTGAAAAGTCTGTCACGCAGATGACGTGATGTAACAAACTTACCTTCCTGACCGGCAAGGGGTGAATCGTTTACTATGAAATGCATAGCAATCGTAGGCTCGGAAATCTTCTGGAACGGAATGGGATTCGGAGCATCCACAGAACACAAGGTATCACCGATATGAATGTCCGAAATACCTGAGATTGCAACAATTGAACCGATGGTTGCTGTTTTCACTTCAACTTTGTTAAGTCCGTCAAATTCATAAAGTTTGGAGATTTTAACCTTCTTTGTTTTATCCGGCTCATGATGATTAACAATTACAACTTCCTGGTTAACCGAAATTGTTCCGTTATCAACTTTACCTACACCAATACGACCAACATATTCGTTATAGTCAATTGTACTTATAAGTACCTGTGTTCCCGCTTCGGGATCTCCCTCGGGCGCGGGAATATAATTTACGATTGTATCAAACAAAGGTATCATGTCTGTTCCCTGAACATTAGGATCAAGAGATGCTACACCCGCCTTTGCAGAAGCAAAAACAAAAGGACAGTCAAGTTGTTCATCGGTTGCATCAAGATCCATCAACAGTTCAAGAACCTCGTCAATAACTTCTGTGGGACGCGCTTCCGGTCTGTCAATTTTGTTAACGCAAACAATAACAGGCAGCTTAAGCTCCATTGCTTTTCTTAATACGAATTTAGTCTGCGGCATGGGACCTTCAAAAGCATCTACAACAAGAATAACACCGTTAACCATTTTAAGGACACGTTCTACTTCACCACCGAAATCGGCATGGCCCGGCGTATCAATAATATTTATCTTTGTATCCTTATAAACTACCGCTGTATTTTTTGAAAGGATGGTTATTCCTCGCTCACGTTCAATATCATTGGAGTCCATTACTCGCTCTGCCACTTCCTGATTTGCACGAAATACTCCGCTCTGTTTAAGAAGTTCGTCAACCAGTGTTGTTTTGCCGTGGTCAACATGAGCTATAATTGCAACATTTCGAATATCTTCTCTTTTCTGAATCATATGAATCCTCACATTTGTATAATCCAATTTTCAACATTTCGCATTATATCATCACGTAATAAACGCAAACAATATAAAATATCACAAAAAAAGCACTTAAAACGCCTTTATCTTTCGACAAAAAGAGTCTAAACTAAAGAAAAAAGGAGGTCAGAACAATGGATGAATATAAATCATTAAAAAGGCAAATCATCATCAACAGAATTCTTCTTTTGATACTGATTGGTCTTGTGCTGATATTTATGGCCGTTTTTGGTTTTGTATGTATCAAAACTTATCTTTATTTCTTAGAGTTGAAGCCTTTCTTTGACACACTGGCAGCTATCGATTTCGGAAAAATAAACGAAATGCTCGGAACCTTGGAAGCAATAAAAGGCATTGACATCGAATCCATCACACAGACATTTAACAGCATTGATTTTGAAAAAATAATGGAACTGATCAATTCCATTAACATCGAAGAGATTGAAAAAGCAATGGAAGGTTTGTCCAATGCATCCAAACTTCTTGAAGAGGTAACAGAAAAGGTCAGCCCCATTCTTAATTTATTCAGCAGATAATATGCCGAAAGCTTTTTGTTCAAAATCAGAAACCCTCATGGGTTTTGCAAAATAGTATCCTTGAATCAGGTCGCATTTCCTGTCTGCCAGGAAATCGACCTGTTCTCTTGTTTCGATACCCTCGGCAACAATATGCATACCAAGGTGTTTCGCAAGTTCAATCGTTTCACTGACAATAATCTTTCCCCGTTCGTCATTTCCTTCTCCTCGGAAGAAATCCGCATCAAGCTTAACCACGTCCAGCGGAATTTCCTTTAAAGAATTTAATGAAGAATAACCCGCTCCGAAATCGTCCATAGAAACAGGGAAGCCATACTCTCGCATCTTTGCTACTATATCAATAAGTGTTTTCTTATCATCAAAGAATGCACTTTCCGTAAGTTCAAGTTCAATATATTTATGAGGAACATTGTACTGATCAACAATGTCTTTAATATGATCGGCAAGATTTTCCATCATAAAATGTGCTCGCGAAACATTAACCGAAATAGGAAATACCGCTTTACCCTCCGATATCCATTTAGCCTGCTGCCTTGCAAGCTCTCCAATCATAAAATCATCCAATTGCAGGATAAAACCGTCTTTTTCAAAAATCGGAATAAACTTCCCCGGCGGAATAAGGCCGTCAGTGGGATGATTCCATCTGACAAGAGCTTCCGCACCGCCAACAACTTCTGCTTTGGTAGTATATTTAGGCTGAAGATACATTTCAAACTGCCCTTCTTTCAGGGCTTTTTCCATTTCATCCTCAACTTTCCTCTCCCATTTCTGAGCTTCCGAAAGAGCATCTGTAAACCATTTTATTTCACATGAGTTTTCATCCTTCACAGTGCTTCTTGCAATGCTTGCATTGTTGTAAAGATCTTTAGAATTAGCTCTTCTCGACGTGCATATGCAAATGCCTGCGTTAAAATAGAGCTTTTGACCATTCAGAGAAGAGAGTTTGTCTATCAGCTTTCTCACCCTGGTTTCAAGTTCTTCTTCAGTTTCATATTTCAGCAGTAAACCAAAATCTGCATTTTCAATTCTTGCAAACGTTTCCTTTTTTTCCACTGACCTGCGTATTTTATCATGAAGGCTGTCTGCCAGCTTCTCTGTCCACGCCGAACCGTAGCACGATATAAAGCCCTTATATTTTTCAAGTCTGATCTGAATGAGGGCATACTTTCTTTTTCCACGGTTTTTCTTTATCAATTCGTCAGCTCTTTTATAAAATGCCGCCGAATTTTTGCCCCCGGTAATAATGTCTGTGAATAATGCATCGTAGGCTCTTTTTTTGTCGCGAACCTGTCTGATAGTCGACGCAATATGAAGAAAAAGCATTATAATAATGAGAAAACATACAATTCCAAGAACGATAACTGCAGCAAGGTAGTCTTCTGTACACAGTGAAAATCTGTAATCTATCGCAAGAAATCCGTTTTCTTCTTTGTCACAAAGGAAAATAATATCAAATCCCGACACCTCTTCCTTCTGCCATTCACCGCGCTCTACTGCCGACAAATATTCTGCGTTAAAGCTTACCTGAGGATTTCTAAATAATTCATCTACATCAATTTCTACATTATTGTCTTTCTCGTCAACGGTAACTACATTTTCCAGTCCTGTCGGAATGTATACGGAAATATTCTTTTCATCTCCAATAGCAAAGCCTTGAAGCAAAGTAAAATTGTCAAAATCTATTTCTTCTTTTCCATAAGAGGAAATATAATTCATATCGTTATCAAGGTACATAATTCCCGACAAATTAGGCAACAAATTTGCAACCGTCTGATACCTTACCAGTCCTGACTGGTTGGTATCTGAGTCAAAATATGTCGCTACAGCTTGGACTTCTTTTCCCATATCCGAAAATTTGATGGAACATACCGAGCCCAAATATGCCATAACAAAAACATCGGCTACCAAGAAAAGAATAAAAACTGTAAAAAATGAGCCTAATATAGTGGGCCAAATTCTTGCTTTAGATATTTTTTTTATCTTATTTTCCGTGCTTTTCTTCACAACCTGCCTCCATATGATTTCAAACCAATCGCAGATTTAAAATCATCAACACATTTTTGAAAAAATTTTTTCAAACGTCCCCTATATCATTATGAATTTATTCCGCAGAAAAAAATCTTTTTGCAAGATCGGCGGATTCCTTTGCATCCTTTGTATAGTAATCCGCACCAATTTTCATTGCAAAATCGTAAGTGAGCACTGCGCCACCGACAAATACTTTACAATCACAACCGGCTGCTCTTAACTGCTTAATGGTTTCTTCCATGGATGCTACCGTTGTTGTCATTAACGCCGATAAACCTACAAGTTTGATATTTTCTCTCTTAACTGCTTCAACTACAGTTTCGGGCGCAACATCTTTTCCTAAATCAAGCACCGAAAAACCATAATTTTCAAGAATTGTTTTTACGATATTCTTTCCAATATCGTGAACATCTCCTTTAACTGTCGCAAGAACAATGCGACCCTTTGAAATGGTTTCTCCGGCATTATTTTTTGCCATATACTCCTTAATGACATTGAAACCGTATTCGGCAGCCTGCGCCGAAGCAAGAAGCTGCGGAAGGAAAGTCTTATGGTTTTCAAAATCCTCTCCGACTTTATCGAGTGCGGGAATAAGCTCGCCGTTAACAATATCAAGGGCATCCTTTGTTTCAAGAAGAACTCTTACATCATTAGCAACCTGCTCTTTCAAGCCTTTCGAAACATCGTACATGATTGTTCCGGGTCCCGGGCCTTCTGATTTTGCTTCATTTTTTGTATCGTCTGATACCGCAATCTGTTTTGTTTTTGCAGCAATTTCTTTTTCCATGGCTGCTATAGGTGCATATTTTTCGGCATACGCCACCCCGCCCGGATCTACGGTCGAAAGCGTTACATAAGCATCGATTGCGCCGGACATTGCTGCATTATTGGGATTTATGATAGCCAGATCAAGACCTGCGTACATAGCCATAGTAAGAAATGTTGTGTTTATATATTCTCTCTTCGGTAGTCCAAAAGAAATATTTGATACGCCAAGAACCGTTCTTACTCCAAATTCTTTCTTGACAAGGCGAATAGCTTCAAGAGTGTCCTCCGCATGATTTTCTGCAATACTAACGGTCTGTGTAAGGCAGTCAATATAAATATCCTTTCTGGGAATGCCGTATTCGTCACATTTTTCAACAATGTGACGAGCTTTCTCAACTCTATCCTTTGCAGCCTGCGGAATACCTTCTTCATCCAAAGTAAGTCCCACTACCGCTGCGCCGTACTTTTTTACCAGAGGAAGAACCGCATCAAGTTTTCCGTCGTCTGCATTTACGCTGTTAACGATAGGCTTTCCGTTATATATTCTCAAGGCTGCTTCTATGGCTTCCACACTGGATGAATCAATTTGAAGCGGCGTGTCAACCATAGTCTGTAGATCCTTTACAACCTCTACCATCAAAGATTTTTCATCAATTGTCGGAAGACCGACATTCACATCAAGGATTTTTGCACCGGCATCTACCTGCTCAATAGCCTGGCCTTTAATATAGTCAAGGTTATGCTCCAAAAGCGCCTGCTGGAACTTCTTTTTACCCGTAGGATTAATTCGTTCACCAACAACATGTATATGAGTTATGTCAACATACTCTCGCGCGCTAGTTAGGTAAGAATGGTCGTTTTCCTCAGGTTTAATAGGTTTATAATTATCTCTTATGTCAACCAACGCTCTTATATAATCCGGGTCTGTACCGCAGCATCCGCCAACATACGACACACCCATTTCAAGGAAGCCCTTCATCTCTTCGGCAAACTGTTCGGGAGTGACATTATATTTGTTTGTTACAGGATCCGGCAGTCCGGCATTGGGCTTAACAATAAGCGGAAGTGTTGATACCTCTCTCATTCTTTTAACCATAGGAAGAAGTTCTTTGGGACCAAGTGAACAGTTAACACCGATTACATCAACCCCCAAAGCTTCAAGAGTAATAGCCATTGCTTCAACCTGCACACCGGTAAAAGTACGTCCGTCTTTTTCGAAGGTCATCGTAACCCAAACAGGAAGTGATGTATTTTCTTTTGCAGCAAGAACACCGGCACGAACTTCCAACAAATCTGTTTGAGTTTCCAAAACAAGAATATCTGCCCCTGCTTCTTCTCCCGCAACCATCATTTCCTTATACATGTCATATGCATCTTCAAATTTAAGCTTTCCAAAGGGTTCAAGAATGTCTCCGATTGTTCCCATTGAGAGCGCAATCTTAACATCCCTGTCACCTATTGCCTTCTTTGCATTTATAACAGAAGCCTTAACAAGTTCTTCAGGTGAATATATGCTGTCTCGGCACTTATATGCATTGGCACTGAAAGAGCTCGTATATATAATATCTGAACCTGCCTCAACATATTCCCTGTGCACTTCTTCAACAATTTCGGGATGTGTAATATTTAATTCCTCGGGGACCTTTCCCATCGGTGCATTCTTTTTAACAAATTGGGTTCCGATTGCACCATCAAGAATCCTAATCTTGTCAAATCCGTTCATTTACAATCTCCTGTTTTTCGTTTATTCACTCCATTTATATAAACTGCCAAATAACTTAAAAAATACGTTAAGCTAATTCTGTTCGGAGCACTTGCTTCCGTATCTGAATTCACATTCTTTATTGCAGGAAGAACATTTTTCTTCTTCATATTTTTCTACGATATCATCATATCTTACCCCTGCGACAGCCGTAACACTTTTCTCGGGATTCATAAGATAACTGACCCCAAGTCGTATTCCCACCACACGTTCCATATTTAAAAGAATCATAAAGTCTTTTTGTGTCTCAAGTGGTAAATCCGCATAGCCCGGACTAAAGCGAAGTCCGAGATGTCCTTCCGGCAAGGCTTTGTTTATCGTAATTTGAAGGTCATCCATTACCTTTTCGATAAGAGTTATTCCGCAGGAATTCATGTAGACGCCTAACGCAGCATTGGTTAACATAACTTTAGAAATATCTCTGTCAAACTGCGGTCCGATTGTTCCGCACATAAGTACGGCCTTATCACATCCCTTAAGATGTTTTCGGATAGCATTTCCCTTCAAAACAGTCGATGTTCCCTTTATAGAAATACCCTGCTCACATTCCTCTATGTCAAATAGTTTCCAGTTCGTGCGAATAGCCGAAATGCGGTTAACATAATCTATGCTTTCCTGAATCTGAATGTCAGAGATCTCAGTCAAATTTATGCCTTTTCTATATCCCGAATAGCGAAGTATTTCATTTTTATCTTCTATAGTCAGTTCTGTCATATCGTTCAAAAAAGCCCCTAAAAAAGGGGCTTGTATTATCCTACAATTTGTTAACGCTCTTAAATAAGCTCTCGGTTGTCTGTGTAATATATTTTGCTGTTTCAACATTGTTCATTGTATATAAATGAACGCCACGAACATCATTTGCTACCAAATCAGAAATCTGATCTACAGCATATGAAAGACCGGCCTGGAAAAGAGCTTCGGGTGATTCGGAATACTTGCTTATAAGTCGTGCAAATTTTGTAGGGATCGATGCACCACACATAGCAACTGTTCTCTCAACCTGAGTTTTCTTTACAATCGGCATAATTCCGGCAGCAATCGGAACCGTAATTCCGGCTTTCTCGACCTTTTCTCTGAAAGAATAAAAGATTTCATTATCAAAGAATAACTGTGTTGTAAGATGAGTTACACCGGCATCAACCTTCTTCTTAAGGTTTTCAATATCCTCATCAAGGTTTGCTGCATCAACATGACATTCCGGATAACAGGCACCCGCTACATTGAAGTCCGGATCTGTTTCCTTGATAAATGCAGCCAAGTCACTTGCATGACTAAATGCCATAACAGCCTCACCCTCGGCAGGCATATCGCCGCGAAGTGCTAAAATGTTTTGCACTCCAACCTGCTTTAAGCTTGCTAATGTTTCGACAATATCTTCCTTGGTTGATCCAACACAAGTCAGATGACTTAAAGGTTCAATTCCGTATTCTTTCTTAATTAATGAAGCAATTTCTGCCGTTTTACTTTTCTGCTGTTCGGATCCACCGGCTCCGTATGTTACGGAAATATAATCAACAGGAAGTCCTCGTAAGCCGTAAAGTGTGTTGAAAATAGTTTCAACGCTTCCCGCTTTCTTAGGAGGAAAAACTTCCATAGAGTAGACACTTTTTTTGTTCTTATATAAATCTGCTATATTCATTAACCTACCAACTTCCTTACCAAATAATATCCGCATTATAAAGCAAATTTATTTAAAAAACAACACCTTCGCGCCATGCGATTTTATGTCAACCAAAATCTCATTTGACGCATCAAACTTTTCATCGCTCCACAGCTCTGTATATGCAGTAAGTTCCTTAACCTCAAAATCATCTGCAGTCAACATAACTTTCGCATCTGTCTTGCCGGCGTTAAATACACCAGCATATATTCCACCTTCAACAGATGTTGCTGTCCAAAGAATAATTTCATTACCATCAACATCTTTTCTATATACCTGATGAGAATTTCTGGCATCCTTATGCATTTTTAAAATGCCCTTATTTGTAAGAAGCTTAAGTGTAAATTCGTCATTTTTTGTCATTTCGCCACCAATCATCAAAGGTGCTCTGAATATACACCAAAGTGAAAGCATGGTAATCTGCTCATCTTCAGTAAAGTTTGTCCACTCGTTAGGGTCGTAGCATTGTCTTAATGCACCGACAGGAAGCATATCCGCATCCGGCCAATGACCGTTTCCGGTATGGGTGCACCACTTTTCGGCACGTTCAAACATTGCATAAAGAAGCTCCCACTTATCCCAGAAATCATCTGTTATACGCCACATATTTGCAACTTCTTTATAGAGTTCTGCTTTCTCGAGCAAAGCAGGTCCCGGTGAAAGACTTAAAATCATTTCTCTGTCAGCACTGTGTAAGGCTTCCGAAAGCATAATAAGTTCTTCTTCTTCGTGAGGAAGTTCACGGCAGATGTCATCACATTTAATGAAATCCACGCCCCATGAAGCATACATTTTGAAAATACTGTCATAGTACTCTCTTGCCCCTTCCTTCTTTGGATCAAGCCCATACATATCTGTATTCCAAACACAAATGCTGGCTGTTTTTGCAACTTCTCTTGCTGTTTTGTTTGTTCCAAGCACAGGAAGATTTTTGTGAACAGCCTGACGTGGAATTCCACGCATAATATGAATTCCAAACTTAAGTCCCAATGAATGAACATATTCAGCCAAAGGACCGAATCCCTTTCCGTCAGCAGCTGAAGGGAATCTTTCGGGAGCGGGAAGAAATCTTCCGTATTCATCCATACACATATCCGTGAAGGGATGATATTCATTATTTGTGGCAGCCGGCTCGTACCACTGAATATCAACAACAACGTATTCCCAGCCGAAAGGCTTTAAATACTTTGCCATATATTCAGCGTTCTGTCTTACAATATCCTCAGTTACTGCGGCGCCATAGCAGTCCCAACTGTTCCAACCCATCGGTGAAGTTTTTAAACTCATACCATCTGTCTCCTCTTTGTCTTATATTCGTAATACCGCTGTTGCAATTGAAAAATAAATCATAAGTGAAAGTGCATCTACAATTGTCGTAATAAAAGGACTTGCCATAACCGCAGGATCAAATCCGATTTTCTTTGCAAGCATCGGCAAAGTACATCCGATGATTTTTGCTATAATAACTGCCGCAATCAAAGTTGTACATACAACAATAGCCACGGTAACATCCACTCTGTCAATAAAAAGAAGTTTGACAAAATTGCAAACAGCCAGGGTCAAGCCGCAAAGTGTAGCTACTCTGATTTCTTTCCAAACAACGCGGAACATATCTTTAAACTTAATCTCTTCAAGCGATAGACCACGGATAATTGTAACGCTTGCCTGTCCACCCGCATTTCCGCCTGTATCCATCAGCATAGGAATAAACATTGTAAGTACAGCGCAACTGCTTAATGCATCTTCAAAGCTGTGAATAATACCTCCTGTAAATGTAGCGGAAACCATAAGTAAAAGAAGCCATGGAATTCTCTTCTTCCAGGTTTCAAAAACACCTGTCTTCATATATGGTTTGTCTGTAGGAAGAATAGCCGCCATCTTTTCAATATCTTCTGTGGTTTCTTCTTCCAAAATATCCATGATATCGTCGACGGTAATAATACCTACCAGTCGATTTTCATTATCAACTACGGGCATGGATGTAAAGTCGTATTTTTTAAATTGTCTGGCAACCGCTTCCTGGTCCATCAGTGTATTAACCGAAATGACATTTTCGTGCATTATATCACCGATAACCGCGTCAGGATCACTTAAAAGCAAATATCTTAAGGCAGCTGTTCCGATAAGATGACGTCCTGCATCAAGTACATAGCAGATATTGATTGTTTCCGAATCAATTCCCACCTTTCTGATTCGCTCTAAGGCTTGCGCAACCGTAAGGTTTTCCTTCAGGTCTACATACTCGACTGTCATGATGCTTCCGGCAGAATCTTCGGGATATTTCAAAAGGTGGTTGATATCTCGTCTGGCTTCGGGACTAACATTTGAAAGCAGTCTTTTTACTATGCTCGCTGGCATTTCTTCAAAAAGGTCTGCCGCATCATCGGCCATCATGTTATTGATAATACTAGCAGCGTCCGAAGCAGAAAGTGATGTAATAATCGCTTGCTCATTATCAACATCAAGATAAGCAAATACATCTGCAGCAGTGTCTTTCGGCAAAATTCTGAAAACCTTAAGCATATCTCCTTCATCAAGGTTTTCCAAAACAGCTGCAATATCAACATCATTGTATTCCATCAGTTTCTGACGCAATCTGGTATACTGCTTGGTTTCAAGTAATTCTAAAATCTCTTCCATAGCATTCTCTCCATTCTGATGATTTTATTTTTTTATTCTGTTTTGCCGCGACGGGCAGAGGACTGTCTTGTGACGATCGACCCGAACTCATAAAATCACCTTCCTTTCCTGAATGTTATGTAAACATTTTATTTTTCTATATAATATGCTTCGCCGGTTTTCTCTGTTTTCGCCTTTGAAGCTGTAATACTAACTATATCTTTTTCTATATCGTCAAAACGTTCAAAGCCTGTTCGTATGAAGAAGCAAACGTCCGCATCATACTTTATGTCAACCACTTCCACGTTTTGTTTTTCAAAATATCTTCTTATTTTCTCACCATCTGAATAATCACTTGTGACTGTGGCTTCAATGCCGTATTTCATAACGCCTTTTTCACATGCTTCCAGTCCAAGCTTTGCTGCTTCACCGTACATTCTTGCAAGCGGACCTGCCCCAAGAAGCGTCCCGCCAAAATATCTGGTTACAACGATTGCAGCGTTACGCACTCCCGTTTCCTTCAGAACATTGTAAATAGGAAGTCCACCTGTCTGCGCCGGTTCCCCGTCATCACTGTATTTAACTTTATCCGCATCTTTGCCAAGCACGTATGCGTAACAGTTGTGGCGCGCATCATAATATTGTTTTTTCATTTCAGCCACAAATGCTTGTGCTTCTCCCTCGGTGGTAACCGGTTTAAGATGAGCAATAAATCGTGATTTTTTAAGTTCGGTCTCCGCAGTACCTTCACTTAGAAGTACAGTGTAGTTGTCGTTCATTCTTCTTCCGCCTACTCGTTCTGAGTGGAAGTATCTTCCACATAGCCGAATCTTTGATTAAATATTTCTAAATGCTGATAATACAATGTCTCCCAACCCGGTACCGAAAACCACGCAGAAGTATGCTGGCACTTTCCGGTATAATTCTTCGGAGCTTCATCGCCTTCTGTGGCAAGCGGATCAAATGCAGAAGAATTATCTGTCTGGTTGAGTGCAAGCGAGCCCTGTAAAAGTGACTCGTCTTCAGGAGGAAGAAACTCTCCTGTTCCCTGATAAGCAAAAGGACATTCCTCCGTTGCCGGAAGCCCATCGATGGCGCAAATTCGACCAACATAATGAACATTACAGGTTTCTTCCGGAACCGTTTCCTCAGTGAAATACTCGGAATATACATGGTCCCCGCAAAGTTCTGTCGGCAAAAGACCTGATTTTGAACAGACATTGCATTTCACTATGCCACTTGGAACAGGGAATCCCGGATCTGCAAGTTCCTCATGGACACGCGTCATTATTGCCTTCCATACTACCTTAGTAGCTTTTGTTTCGGCATCCTTCATGACTGCGTTGTTATCGTAGCCTACCCATACCGTTCCTGTATAATAAGGTGTATATGCAGCAAGCCATACATCCTTCTGATCGGAAGTAGTACCGGTTTTTGCAGCCATACTCATTCCTGAAAGTCGTGCTGCACGGCCTGTACCGGTTGCAACACATTCCTGCATCGCGCTTGTCATAAGGAATGCAGTTGTGTCCTTGATAACCTGATGCCTTTCCTGTGTAGCGGTTCTGTCAAGAATTACATTACCGTCTGCATCCTCGATTCGAGTATAGAAAATAGGTTCCTGATATACTCCGCCGTTCGCAATTGCAGCATATCCTGCGCAAAGTTCAATATTTGTAATACCGTCTGTAAGACCGCCAAGACAAAGCGGCTGTCCGATATCGGTATATATCTTGTCACCTACGACTTTATGTTCGGCTATTGTAGTGAAACCAAAATTAACAAGATACTGATATCCAAGCTGAGGAGTAATCTGTGTAAGCGTTTTTACCGCTACAACGTTAAGTGACTGAGAAACACCTTCTCTGATGTTCTGCAAGCCTCTGTAAGCATCCTTACCATACCAGTTTGATACGGGAGTTCCGTCATAATAGTTAAAAGGAGCATCATTATATACTGTAGCCAGCGTCATATCTGCGGCATCAATCGCCGGTGCAAATGCAGCTAAAACCTTGAAGCATGAGCCGGGCTGTCTTAATGCCTGTGTTGCGCGGTTAAAGGTACGACTTGCTTCTTTTTCTCCACGTCCACCCGAAATAGCCACAACATGTCCGTTTGACTGGTTCATCATGCAGAATGAAATCTGCGGTTCTTCCGAAAGATTCATGTATTCCGCATACACCTGATCACCTTCTTCAAGAACAGCTTCCTGATATTCTGCAATCGCATCGTATGCAGCTTCCTGTGAAGGATATAAAAGATTAAAGTTAGCATCCTTATTCTGAACAAAATAGCTTCTGAACATTTCTCTACTGTGGTTTTCGTATGAACCATCAGCTTTAAGTACGGTAAGTCTGTAGTCAAGATACCATTTTAAGCTGTTGTAGTTCTCTTCGTTCGCTATTTCTTCATCCACAATTGCCTGAATATGAGAATCACATGTAGAATAAATCTTTATACCGCCACTGTACATAAGTGCATAAATCTGGTTTTCGTTATAGCCGGCATCCGCCAGGTCTTTCATTACCTGATCTACAACGGCATCGACAAAATAAGAAGAAACCGTATTGGAAACAGTAGTTTTTTCTGCATTTGTCTCCTGAATTCTTGAATAAACATCATCGGCTACCGCTTCGTCATATTCCGCCTTAGTTATGTAACCCAATTCAAGCATTTTGTACAAAACGTCGATTCTACGCTCATTATTGTCCTCGGGGCGAGAAATAGGATTATATTTCGAAGGATTCTTTGTTATTCCGACAATGCAGGCTGCCTCCGAAACAGTAAGTTCGGACGCATTCTTATTAAAATATCTGAGCGATGCCGCCTGAATTCCAAGAGTACTCTGACCTAAGTTAATTGTATTAAGATAGTTTGTCAGGATGTCATCCTTACTCATCACCTTCTCGAGCTGAATTGCAAGATACTGCTCCTGAACCTTACGCTTAATCTTTTCTACGTTACTGTTTTCCTCGGTCCAATCGGTAAATACGTTGTTTTTCAAAAGTTGCTGTGTAATCGTACTACCGCCCTGTCCCAAAGAGCCGCTTTTTAATGCAGAAAAACCGGCACGGAAAATAGCCTGAATATCGATACCGTTATGTTCGTAAAAACGCTGGTCTTCGATAGCTACACATGCATTTTTGACATTATCGTTTATCTGTTCACTTGTAACGGGAATTCTGTTTGCATTTGCCGAAACAAGTTTCCAAATCTGATTACCGTCGGTATCATAAACAAACGATGATCTTCCCGAAGGAGTAACCGTAATATTTGTAATATCCGGAGCCGAATCAAGAATTCCTTTAAATACACCTATTCCGAGGGCAGCCCCCACTACTCCGCCACCGATAATTACAACGAAAAAAGCTTCTACCAATAAAAGCAAAAATTTTCTGGACCACTTAGGACCTCTTGCATTTAATTTCAGTTTTTGTTTAATGATACCATTTCTGCCATAGTTCATTTCTTTATTACCTCACTAATTGCTTAACTAACAAACATTAGCCCATAATTCAATACATTATACCAAATTTAAGGAATAAAAAGAAGAAAAAAATGAAATTAAGAAAATTTAAGAAATAGCAAAAATGGTGGTGTGCGATTCGTTTACATATAGTTAGTTATTTGTTATGTTTTTGGGGGTATAGTGCAAAATTTGCTGATGGGAACCACTGTTTTCGCAGTATCAATAGAGGCTACGGCGTTTTAGAATGACTTAAATATGAAAATGCATATAATTTACTCCATGCACCTCTGCTTATATGCACAATATTTCATAACGAATTTTTTAAAAAATCTATATGCATATAACATTCTTGTTTTTGACTCATTTATATGTTAATTGCTTTCCGAAAATGCCTCAAAAAGAAATAGAAATAGTTTCAGATTGAGATATTAATCTATATTAGCCTATAAAATAATGATAGCAATCATTATCTATACGCAAATTTTAAAATCAAAAAAATAATATTTTACTACTGTACATATAAATGAATTAAGAATGGAAATAATTATATGTCTCTTTGATTTTAAGCAATATTTGATTCCCATAAAACGATCCAAATCACACATTATTATATGCTGCTGAAGGAAATTAAACTTTTGTGTCTCAAAGCGAGATACTATTACACATTTACCGAAAAATTCAATCTAATATAAATTGTCTCCTACCTGAGAAATACGATTAAATCTTTCAGTGTTATAAATATATAACAAACATACTAAAACTGTATCATTTCCGGCAAAAGAAAACCCCCTCAAACCAGCGTAAATTCGGCATTCCGTTGATTTGAGGGGATTTTTCAAATTAAGCTGATGACGGGAATCGGACCCGTGACCTCCACCTTACCAAGGTGACGCTCTACCGACTGAGCCACATCAGCGCACAGACTGTATATTATCATAGCGCTGATTTTGTGTCAATGATTATTTCCCTGTACTTGCACTCTATAAATCATAGCACTCAAATAGAAACATACTTTTCTTCATTCCACATATTTTCCGACAAATCCCCACAATGTATCATAATATCTTGTCGGGTCTTTATCCTGGTTCTGAACATGCCCCGAATCCTCTATTATCAATATTTCTTTATCGGCACGCTCTGCTGCGTAAAGTTCCTCTGACATAGCATACGGAATCATAGCATCCTTTGTCCCATGAATAAATAAAGTTGGAGTATTGCTTTGCTTTACGGCATCAAGCGCCGAAGCTTTTCTCAAATCATAGCCGCCTCTTAGTTTGAGCATCAAAACTGCCGAATCCACAAATGGAAATGCAGGAAGGCCGAACCAGTCTGTAATCTTATATCCGAACATTGAATACGCATCGGTATATGCGCAGTCCGAAACAACACATTTTACATTCGCAGGTAATTCAAGCCCTGTCATCATAAGTGCCGTTGCCGCACCCATTGACTGTCCCATAACAACAATTTCAGCTTCGCTGTCAATATCCGTAATATAATCTATCCATTTTAGACAATCCAGGCTGTCCGCATATCCCATTCCGATAAAATCGCCGTCACTTTCACCCTGGCAACGCAAATCCGGCACAAGACAATTGTATCCCTTATCGTAAAAGTCACAGGCAAATCTGTACATTTCTTCTTTCCAGCCCGTATAACCATGAAGAAGAAGCACCCACTTATGAGATTCAGCGTTCTGTCCGAAACACGCAGCAACCAGTCTGTAGCCGTCGTCAGTAATAATTTCTTCTTTTTTAAGTTCAACAACGGAAAGCCACTCTTTTGTCCTTACGTTTGCAGCCACCAAATTATCGTGTATGTAATCACTTTGAACCTGTTCGGAATAACTTTTAACGGTTATTTCCTCAAAAGCATCAAGTTTTTCCATAAAAGAAGGCACAAGGCACGCACTGACAAGAAAATAAATAACTCCCCAGTATGCCAAAAACAATACAGTTAAAATTATGAGAATTGTCGTAAGTAAAGTCTTCTTTTTCATATATGGATTATAACATACATCTGCCGTTTATTCGTATTTTTTACACGCCGATTAATATAATCATCGGCATATAATTCGCGCCTTTACATAGCAATATTAATATTTGATGTATTGAATCAAATTTAATCGCCATGATATAATAAAAAACAAATGTACTTCGCTGCGAGGATGCTATGATTGATACCAAAGATTTGCTAAAATGGCTGGACATTGAACAACTTCAGATGTTGCAGAATTCCTTCACGGAAATGACCGGTTTGTCTGTAGTTACCGTGGACAAAAACGGATATCCCATTACCGAGAAGACCGGAAGTTCCGTCTACTGCGATATTCTTGTGCAATCGTCAAAACTTGGTTGCCGTCTTTGTAAAAGCTGCGCAAAGTACGGAGCCGAAGAGGCTCTTAACGGCAAGGGAGCAACTCAATATTATTGCCATATGGGACTTATAGAACTTTGTATCCCAATCATTGTAGAAGAAGAACTTGTTGCCTCCATTATCGGTGGTATGGTTTTCGAGAATCCCCCTGTCGAAGAAAGAATTCGATCCTATGCCAGACATTATAATATTGACGAGGATGCACTGTGGGCAGCAGCCAAAAAGGTACCGGTTGTAAATATTAAAACAATTTCAAAATCCACTGCTTTTCTGCACAGTATTGCAAACTTTCTTACAAGCTCCATTAATGGTCATATTCAGATGGAGTTAGCCGGTAAGGAGTTTGAAAAAGCCGCGAATATGAAAACAGATTTCGTTGCAAACATGAGTCACGAAATCAGAACACCAATGAATGCCGTAATAGGTATGGCAGATGTAGCACTCAGAGAAGAAATGTCACCCACTGCCGAAGAATATGTTCGTCAGATTCAAACATCCGGCAAATCCCTTCTTCATATAATCAATGACATTCTTGACTACTCAAAAATGTCCTCCGGAAAAATGGATATATTTGATGAAGAGTACTCTCCCGCCACCATAATCAGAGATGTATCCACAATAATAATGAATCGTTTAAGAGAAAAGGAAACCGAAGTATCACTGATTGTTGATGTAGATCCTTTTCTTCCTACGAAACTTATCGGTGACGGACCACGAATCCAGCAGGTTCTTATAAATATAGCCAACAATGCCGTCAAGTTTACCCGTGAAGGTTATGTACGTATTTCTGTCAAGTATAAAAAGAAAGACGAAACACATATAACTCTTTACCTGATAATTGAAGATACCGGAATAGGAATAAAAAGTTCCGATTTGGATAAGCTGTTCCACTCATTCACTCAGGTCGACAGCAAGCGTAACCGTAACGTAGAAGGCACCGGTCTTGGACTTGCCATCGTTGACCAGTTAGTAACGCTTATGGGCGGCACCGTTTCGGTATCCAGTATATATGGCACCGGAAGTACATTCACCGTAGAAATACCTCAGGTTGTCGCCGTCAATGAGCCCATTGCTAAAATAGACAATCCCAATGAATATGCGGTTTTCGGTGTCTTCAGCAATCCCAATACCGGCATAAGCTTAAAAAATGCACTTGATTTGTGCGGCGTTTCCATAACACTTTGCGCCAATCCGAACTTGCATGCACAGTATTTTTCACAATGGTTTGATAGGTTTTCTTCATACAAAACCTTCATTTTTGTGGAGGAAACCCTTGCAAGCAGTGATTTTTTCGCAAAAATAAACATAGACAATCCTAAATACAGCAATCTTACCAGTTGTATCGTATTTAAAGCTTTTTCGCTCAACGACCAAATGCCGGACAAAAAAGAGTTTCTTCAAATTCACGAACCACTGTATTCGGCAAACCTGGCAACGCTTATAAATAATTCATCCAAACCCGAAATTTGTGAGAAAGAAACTTTTGAAGAGTTCTTCTCTGCAAATGAGGCCAAAATCCTTGTAGTTGATGATAACAAGGTCAATGTCAAAGTTGCGGATAAACTATTCAGTCTGTTTGACATTACAATCGATAAGGCTTATTCCGGAAAAGAATGTCTCGATATGATTATGTTAAAGCGCTATGACATCATATTTATGGATCACATGATGCCCGAATTGGACGGAATTGATACCACACGACTTATCAGACGTTTCCATCCAAAGATGAACAGCATTCCGATTATTGCTCTAACGGCAAATGCGGTTGACGAGGCAAGAAAGTTGTTCCTGTCAGAAGGAATGAATGATTTTATTGCAAAGCCCATAGAGGTTAAAGTACTTGGTGAGAAGCTCCAAAAGTGGCTTCCTCCGGAGCGAATAACATATACCAAATAAAAAAGGGATGGCTCACAGCCACCCCTTTTCTTATTATCCTCGGAAAGTCCACACATCTGTTTCCGCAGTATCTCCTATGCTTCTTAAATATATATGCATTTCATCCATTGCCGCTCTGAACTCAGCCAATTTGCCCAATGTTTCATTAAACTTTATAAGCGCCAGCGGTATATCATAGTTTTGTTTTGCTTCAAAGCACTCAACACTTTTTTCATGCAGTTCCAAATGTTTCTGCACCAACAGCATAAATGGTTCGGCATCACGAATGACAGGATTATCAACGCTTTGTATCCAAAGACCAAACTTACATGTATTCGGATTGTTGACCTGTGATAATTTAAGCGATTCGAATTCAACAATATTATTATACAAACGCCACGAAAGGGTAAGATGATCAACCTCAAACACACGAAGCATATCATGAATGGTAGGTCTTGTGTTATGTCTGAACATATCATTTCGGGCATTATCAATGTCTCGCGAAATACGATACAAATGACGTCCCATATCAAGACATTCCGTAGATAACTTTTTGTAGCTGTCAGTCAACGCGTCAACATCCTCCAAAAACGAGTTGTTCATCTTTGCTTTTCTGTCAATTACATCAAATAAATTATATGCATCCTCAGACATGGAAGTGATTCTCTTTTCCATTCCTCCGATACGTTCATAGCTTTGATTAACAATGTCTTTCAGCATTGCTACTGCCTGCCAAAGATCGGCATTCGCCATTCCTGCCCCTGAATCCGGTGACGGTATTCTGATTGAATCGGCAATATCATTTGCCTTTCTGATTTCATCATTGCAGGCCTCGAAGGAGTTTTTAATCTGCATGGCAAGTGCCAGGAATTCTCCGTTTGTCTCAAGAAGTGATGACTCTCGTATTTCGAGTGACGCTCGTGACTCAATGATTTTATTGATAACCTCCTGCTGATCGGATATTTGCTCAAACATCGATTTAAGGCATGAGGTATCGCCTATACGCAGCTGTGCATCATTAATTCTCGCAAGATAATGATTATTTCTGGCAATCTGTGCATTAACCATCTCATTGAAAATCTCCGCAACAGCAGGATCATCAAATTCAGAAGTATCTATATTCGAAAAAATACCATTTTTAAAATCATTCATCGCCTTAATCAGGCGTTCCATATCCCCGTTCATTTAATGCTCCTCCCAAAATCATTCCACTCTGTCGTTACATTATATCATACACAGGCTGATTTTGTCAGACAAAGTTTGTTAAAAAATAAACTTATTTGTTAAAAAATTAATTTGTTGACAAATAGACTTTTGTGCTTTAAGGTATAGAAAACAGCGTATGTAAGCGCTTACATATAGTTTGTTAAGTCTTTATCAATATATATTTGGAGGTTATTATGAATAAAAATTACTTTGACCTTACAGGCCGTGTGGCCGTTGTTACAGGCTGCTCCACCGGTCTTGGTGTTCAGATGGCGAAGGCTCTTGCAAGTCAGGGTGCCGATATTGTTGCTCTTGCAAGAAGAAAAAATCTTGTCGATGAAGTTGCTGCTTCCATCGCAAACGAATATGGCGTAAAGGCAATCGGCGTTGCCTGCGATATCACAGATACAGAGCGTGTCGATGCTGCAGTTAAAGAAATAATTGATGCATTTGGACGTATCGATATTCTTATCAACAATGCAGGTACAGGTGCTGTTGCTCCCGCCGAGCAGATTACTGACGAACAGTTTGCAAATGAAATGAACATCGACCTTTTCGGTTCATTTAAAGTTGCGCGAGCTGTTGCAAATCAGGCTATGATTCCCGCCGGTTACGGAAGAATTATCAACATCGCATCAATGTACGGTCTTGTCGGAAATAAAATTGCTCCCGCAGCACCCTATCACGCTGCGAAGGGTGGTGTTGTAAACCTTACAAGAGCTCTGGCATGTGAATGGGGCGACAAGGGAATAAATGTAAATGCAATCTGTCCCGGTTATTTTGAAACACCTCTTACAAAGGAAACTCTTGAAACTGAATTCTTCCGGAATTATGCAAAAACAATGATTCCTTTAGCCCGCTACGGACAAGAAGGTGAGCTTGACACTGCAGCCATCTTCCTTTCTTCTCCGTTAAGCACATATGTAAATGGCGTAATCCTCCCCGTCGATGGCGGATATACTTCATTATAAAACCCAATCCCCCTTAAAATATAAAAAATGCCTGTCAAAGAGTTTATCTTCGACAGGTATTTTTTATTATTGGAGAATATTTATTTTTTACACATTTGTAGGATAAACTCCGTCAAAGCATGCCTTGCACAGAGGCAGATTATCAGTCATTTTTGAAAGATCTTCAAGTCTCATATATCCCAGTGAGTCAGCGCCTATCTGCTTACATATCTCCTCAACGCTTAATTTGTTTGCAATAAGTTGTGAATTGTCCGGGACATCCGTTCCGTAGTAACAAGGATGCAAAAACGGTGGTGAACTGATTCTCACATGCACCTCAACCGCTCCGGCATTTCTAAGCATTTTAATCAGATTGGCAATTGTTGTTCCTCGGACAATAGAATCGTCAATCAGAACCATTCTTTTTCCTTTCACAACATCTTCCAAAACATTTAATTTCATATGAACAGCATTTTCACGTTCCGCCTGAGTAGGCTTAATAAAGGTTCTGCCTATATAACTGTTTTTGTGAAAAGCATGAACAAAAGGAATGCCTGCCTGATATGCATATCCTGCTGCCGCGGTCATTCCCGATTCCGGCACTCCCGTGACAATATCAGCTTCGACAGGATATGCGTCCGCCAAAGCCATACCGCCTTTAAAGCGTGCATTATAAACACTTATATTATCAAGTTTTGAATCCAGTCTGGAAAAATAAATATACTCAAAGATGCAATGTGCCTGCTTTGCTCCGCACAAAGAACGATCCGACTGAATTCCCTTTCTTGAAACGGTAACTATTTCACCCGGTTCAACATCTCGTATAAATTCGGCACCTATACCGCTTAAAGCGCATGATTCGGAAGCAAACACATATCCGTCCTTTGTTTTTCCCATACAGAGCGGTTTTAAGCCCCAAGGATCCCTGACACCGATAAGCTTCCTTGGACTCATTATAATCAGTGCATATCCGCCTTCAAGCAATGGAGCAGCTTTCTTTACCGCTTCCTCGATTGAACTTGATTCGGCACGTTTTTTCGCTATAAGACTTGTAAGTACTTCCGAGTCGGTTGTGGCCCTGAATACCATTCCATCCTCATATAATTTTTGTTTTATTGCCCCTGCATTAACTATGTTTCCGTTGTGGACAAGCGCAAGCGTTCCTTTTAAATAATGATAAACCAGCGGCTGAGCGTTTTCCAGATTGCTGTCACCTGTAGTAGAATATCTGACATGGCCAACACCAATGTTACCTTTTAATTTTGCAAGCGTCTCAGGAGTAAACACTTCGCTGACAAGTCCCATCTGCTTGTGAAGGCAAACATTTTCTTTTTCACCGTATGTATCGCAAACAGCTATGCCGGCTGCTTCCTGACCACGATGCTGCAATGCCAATAACCCATAATATATTTCCTGCGCCACGTCCCCGGGAGTTTCATTCCAAACGCCGAAGACTCCGCATTCTTCATGTATTTTATCGAATAAATTATTCACCGCCGATTCCTCCGCTGATAAATATAAAAAGACGCCTTGACATATGTCAAAGCGCCTTTGCTTACGTAAGAAATATAAACTATCGGAACTGTTTTTGTCAAACAAAAATCTTTAGTTAGTTGTTAGCCTGACTGTCTTCTTCCTCATCTTTATCCTTACGAAATTTAATTTTGTATCCACCGTAGTTGAGTATCGATACAACTACTGTTGAAATCACCGACCAGGGAAGTTCTTTTCTGCAGAAGCCCAGAATATTGAGTATCAGCATAACCACAACAAATATAGCTGTGACAATCCATCTTCTTATGGTTGATTTACGACGGCGTTCCTTTAATTCGTCTTCATCTTCCTCTTCTGTTTCTTCACTGTCTGATATATTTTCGTTCTCTTCATCTTCTTCGTCTTCTTCGTCATCGGTCTTTTTCTTCAATGTAAGAAGAATGCCGAGAATCATTATCAGATCTGCAAGAAGAATCAGATAATGCCAATAACAAATCTTTGTTTCCTCTTCGGCCGGTTCTGCCGTTCCTGAAGGATTCACAATCTGTACAGATGTACCGGTGTTTCCGTTATCCTCCTCATCGCCGTCTTTATCCGTTTTTTCCTCCGGAAGAATCTCTTCGGGAACCGTAGGAATTACCGGATCAATTTCAACAGGCGGATCCGGTTCGGTTTCCGGTGTGTCGCTTATTGATGTCGATGTAGAAGTTTCTGTTTCGTCATCCGGCTTGTCGGTTTTATCGTCTCCCGAATCATCACCGGGATCTGCTTCTATTTCTTTTTCCCAATGAGCATACAGGATTTTTGTTCCTGTTAATGAGCTGATTGACGAAACTTTTGTTCCTCCTGTACGTGCAGTATACCAGCCAAGGAATATATATCCCTTTCTTGAAGGCTTAGCCGCTGCAATCATTGCTGCGGTTACCGGATCTCCGTTGTTTTCAAGAACATATCTCTTAACAGGCAGTTTTACCGTTGCCTTGGTATCCTTTCCGGGGTTACCGTCAAATACAAGGATCGGAACATCTACATCGAATGCTTCAATCTCATAAAGAATTGTTCCGCTCGGGCCACTACCGGTGTAGTAAATTGTATGGTTTACATGGTCCTCATCACAAATCGATCTGTAATGGCCTTCTGCTACGTTAACTATTCCGTCACCATTGTCGTATGCTACTACCTGAATTCTGTGATAATAGCTGTCTGTTGTTCCCGATATATATTTCCATACCGGATATGAGCCTGTGTAATAATACGAGCCGTCAGCGGCAACCTGCTTCATACAAGGTACACCATAACTGGTGGCTGCACTCTGCTGTGTAATGACATTGTAATCACTGTCAACAGCATCGGGGGTTGTTGCGTAAAGAACCTTTACGTATATTACATCCGGAGCATATTCTTCCGGAATATTTTTAAGAACAACCTTCCATGGAACATTGAAGCATCCCGGTTTATACGAAATAGATGCCTTTGTTCCGATATCGCTTTCGTTTGTATAACCATAGTTGTAATCAACCTGGAAATCGTTCACATCAACAGTCGAGGTTTCCGAAGATACTGCCTTAACTGTTATCTGGTAGCTGTAATGGTGACCGTTTGAGTCCGCTTCGGGAAGTCTTTCATTACAATCACTCTCATCCGCGGTCGGATTTGAAGGATTGTAAGCATCAAATCTGAAAGCAATCAGATGGCCCAGTGTATTGTCGGCAGGATCTGCGGCACTTGGACCGCAAATATCTTCACAGTTAACAATTCGTGTGGCAATTACAACACCGTTTCGTTTAAGCTCTACTCGTGCATAGGTTGCACGCTCTCCTACAGAAAGAACACCTTCCTGATTATGTGAAACATCGGGAACCGAGTAGCTGTATGCGTAATCCCATTCAACGCTGCCCCACTGATATACTCTGGTGTCGGTTGCACCGCATTCATGATTGCAGTCAGCTGTTCCTTTTGTTCCTGTTGAATTCTTTACATATGTTGTAAAGCTGTGATCGTCGTAAACATATACAACCATTTCAAGGTTCATATTGTCGCTTGCATCATATGCTCTGACAATATATTTTGTTCCGTTGTGTGTTCCGGGGAGCGTTCCGCTGTAAGTAGTTGTGTACGGATCGTCTGCCGAGAAGTCCTCAGTAATAAAGGGTTCTTCCGCTCCGTCGAATGCCATGTGAGTGCTGCTGTCGACCTTTGTAACAACAACTCTCTGAAGGGTTTTATCCGTAACGGTAAATGTCTGATCTTCGCAATACTTTCCGTTGTTTGTTATTCCTGTAACCACCGGTCTGTCAGTATCAACGATATCGTATGTGCACGAAACAGTTCCTGTATAGTTGCCGCGTCCTGTTGCCTTAATTGTATAAGTTCCGACGCGAACAGGATTTTCAATTTCATTACCCGAAACATCATAATATGTAATTGTATAGTCTGAAGAAGAAAGTGTCGGCAGAGAAGGATCGACACTCATTACCGTTTCAGACTCAGGTACAGCCTTTGATCCCGTATATTCAACCGTATCCGAAGAAGGAACAATTGATTCAAGCGCTATGGGGCTGATTTTAAGTACAGCCGTTGTCTGTGCCGGTTTGTAGTTTCTCGTCTCTGCTGCTTTTATTGTTACCGTTGTTTCGCCAGCATTTGTTCTTGCATTTGAAACATAAGTAATCTGTCCGACTGTCGTCGAATCGATTGTCGTTACGGCAGAAGGATTTGCCTTATTGTTGTCCTTCTCGCCACTGCTAATGTCTACTCCTTCCGCATATGCTCCGGTTATAGTTCTTTCCGTGGCATTGTAATCGTAATCCTTTACAAGTTCGGAAATATTAATTGTCTGTGTAGCTTTTGTAATGGTTACCGTTCTGCTTCCGGCAACTCCTTCATAGTTAGGCGCAACTATATAGAAATAAACATTGTATACACCCACATTTACATACTCGATCTCGTCAGTGGAAGCCAAACTGTAATTGCTCTCATTAAGCTCGGTCGTGCTGTAATAAATCACCGCACCGGATGCCGGAGAAGTAACATTTACTTCAATGGTATGCGGTTCCTTGTCATAGACATTTTCATATCCGCTAGCCGAATAAACAAGAGAAGCCTTGTTTATTTTCCAAGTAAGTGCTCTGTCCGCAACGTCTGCACCATCTGAAACAAGAGTGTAGTTTCCGGCCTTTGAGCCTGTCAGAGTCTTAATGTAGGTCTTATAGGTTCCGGCATTCGTCTGTGATTTTGCCGAATATGCCACACCTCCTATTATCTCTGAATCCGAAGAATAATCTCCCGCGGATACATCATCGCCTGCGATAATATTTCCAAGAATCGCATTTACTTCTTTTGCGCTACCGTCATATGTAAACGGTGCAGAATAATCCCATGAAACCGTAACCGGTCTGGGTGTAACCTTTAATGTCACTTCTTTCGAAGCAGATTTATAGTTTATTGTTTCAGCGGCAGTAACTGTTACCGTTACCGTATAAACGTCCGTCAGTGAGTTGTTTGCGCTGTAAGCTATTGCTCCGACCGTTGTATCACCGGCTGTTACTCCTGTGGCTGTTCCGTCAGTAATGCTATGCGCTTCACCGTCGTAGACCGCAGTTACATCTGAAGCATTCACCGTCTGGTCTGCTTTGTGAATGATAACCTTCGCGCTGCCTATTACCCCGTTGTAGTTGTCAGCCTTAACATAGTAATAAACCGTATAGCCTTCTTCTTTCGCATTTATATAAGAAGGATTTGTAAGTGTCGCATCCCCATTTTCAATGGCTGTTTCAAAATCTTCCACTGAAGCAAGAGGAGTTTTACTGTAGTAAATCTTTGCCGTTGAAGGCGAAGTTACAGTAACCGTAATGCTGTGTCCTTCCGCATCATAAGTTCCGTCATAGTCATTTGCCGAGCAATCGATTGTCGCTGCGCTGACAGTAAGTGTTCCGTAATTTGTTGTAAACGCATAGCTCGATGTTCTTACACTTCCGTCCGATGACTTCACCACAATTGAAGAATACGTGTTATCGCTGCTTCCCACATTGGTTTGTGTTCCTGTAAATGTGAAAGTAAGCGTATCTCCATCCGCAAGTTTTGTGGCAGAAGTAATTTCAAGTAACGCTCCGCTTACAAGTTCGGAATTACCCATAGTCTTTGTAGCTCCGGTAGTACCGTAAGATGTAAGGGGAGAAGCATCGTAAACCTTTGACTTATCTTCCGATAAAAGTGTTACTTCACGCTGTTTAATTACGAATTCTTTTCTTATTGTCTCAGAGTAATTTCCTATACCGCTAATTACAACATATGCATATTTTTCAGCATCGGTAACGGTTCTTGTTACTCCGTCAGGCTCATAAGTTGCTTCGATGGCATTTGTCCATGAAAGGGTGTAATCAATACCTTCGACAAGTGTAACCGCTCCGTCCGAAACTGTTACGGTCGGCTTGTGTTCTGTTCCGTCATATGTGAAAGCAGCAGGCGCCGATACCGTAATGCCGGATGTATAGTCATCTTTTCCGGTATTCGCAATCTTCCTTGGCTCTATTTTCAGTTTGCCGTATTCGTATGTTACTTCATAGTTGTTCCCTGATGAAACATCATAAGAATAAACTACTTTGCTGCCTCTGTTTATCTTAAGTCCCGTTATGGGATTATCCACTTCTCCGACAGCAGTAATCGTTCCGGTTGTTGTTCCCGCAGAAATGTAATCGTCTCCGGGAAGCGGTGTTTCATCCTTTGCACTTATAGTACCGTTTGTTAACGCCAAACCGTTATATTCGCGTGTTGTGGAACCGGAATAAATCGTAACCGGTCTTGGTGTAATCTTCGCCTTCGCAACACTTGAATAAGTAACTGCTGTTCCGTCTGCTACGGGATAAACGATACGACATGTATATGTTGCTGAATCTTCAACATAATAAATCGAATACGTCTTTGCGGTTGCTCCGACAATCGGATCACCGTTTCTTAACCACTGATAAGTAATGTCCGAATCGGTGAGGCCCTCAACCGAATAATTAACTGAAAGAGTAAGTGCCTCACTGTCATATACCTTTTCATATTTTCCCGGATCCGGGAGGTTTGAAACAACCTTTGTTCCTACATTAATAATTGCCTCAATATGCGCAGCATCCGAATCGTTACAGTTTCCTTTTGCACGGACAATCTCCGTTTCCGGATTGCTCACTATTGCGGTTACCTTAATGGTATATTTTCCGGCATCCGTTACGTAATCGGTAAAATCATGATTGGTTTCCGCTGTCGTTATTTTTGCAAGTCGAACCGCTTCCGTATCTCCTGTCGCAGTGAAGAAGAACTCTACTTCATAAGCCACAACTATAGATGATTGCGAGTCCGCTTCCCCATTATTTTCAACAGGTCCCACTACTTCATCCCACTTAAACAATCCGTAAGGAGCTGTTGCCGAAGGATACATTCCCAAATTATCGGGAGTATCAAGAGTTGCCTTCGTTACGGTATAAGAAGCAATATTTGTAGCGGCCGCTTCAAAGTTCTCGGAGGGCTCAATATAAACCCTTACATAATGTGTTCCGACATCCGTTAACGGAGTTTCAGATAATGAACTCCACCATTCGGCACTTCCGCCATCATCGGGAATTGTCGGGAAACTTGCTTCATCCGCCGATTCGGAATAAACGTAATGTCTCTTCTCAACTGCCACACCCTGGTCCTGTGATACCTGCGGAAGAATTCTGGCTTCTCCGTATTCCCATGTATCTCCGACCGCAGTAAAGCTTATCTGAGGAGAAAATGAACCTTTATATACCTGAATAGTAACAAACTTACGATTGTTGACATCGAATGCGCTTGTAACTTCGGTTGATTCTCCGTTATCTTTTCGTGTTGCCACAACCGTGCAGTATACTCTGTACTTTCCGCTGGGGATATAATCGTACTGGTCTACCGGATTATCATTAAGATTCGGAAATACATTTGTAAGTTCATTTCCTGAAATAGTAATGATATTGCTAAGTGTTTTTTCATTACAATATGTCCAAACCGCTGAGTAAGTATATCCATCGGCATCAATATTATCGTTTACTGTTGACGGAACAACACTAAGTCTGGGAGCACTTGCTTCATCAAAGCCATAGTAAACCTTTCCGTCTGCCGTATTTATTTCGGCCTTCAGCAGTCCCTTAAATGTTGCGGGGCGCTTTGCAAGGGTAACCGTAACTGTGGTATTGGCAGCAGGAGTAGCCGATGAGTCTACCGAAACACCTATTGTAACATCGGCGTCATCAAAGGCAGCTGTTCCGAGAGTAATTTCCTCACTTGCCGAAACATCTGCAATATAGCCCGTTGCGTTCTTCATGGTTGCTACTGCATCTACAGCACTCTCACCCGCAATAAGAACAAAATGCCTGTGACCGTTGATGGATATGGGATCTCCCGCAATTTCGTCAATTGTGACAGCGGAGCCGATTCCGTCTGCATCACCTGCAAATTCTACAGTTACATCTGTTGCATACAGTGTTGTAGCTGTTGTGCCCTGCTCACTGTCCAGTACGTTTTTGTTTTCAGCATTATTTGTTTTTGATGCTACGGCCATTACTTTTACTGTATAGCGGCCTCCGAGCGCAGCTCTGATGTCATCCGCAAAATCAACACTTGTTGACGATACCGGCGCATCGATACTGCCCTTTGTAGCTTCCGATACAAGAACCCCGTCTTTATATAACTCAGCAATGTATCCGGCAACCTCAACATCTCCTATTCTGCTTATCGCTGTCCATGCTACCGTACCGGGATTGGCAGCGTCCCACGAGGGAATCGGTGTTGCAAGTTTATTCTGTGTAACTGTAAGAACACCCTCATTAAAGCTGATATCGTAGTTACTGTTTTCTACTCCCGACGGAACAATTGCATAGTTTCCGACCTCTGAGCAGTTTCCCTGTTCATTTGTGTAATCGCAGGTATATGAAAGAGTTCCCGAAAAATCCGTAGTTGCTTCCAGCGTTTCACCTGCCACCAGTCCTGCCGGAGTATATGTAAATGCAGGCCTGTTTTCACCGTATTTAATTATTTTGTTGTCTGCAGTAATGTCCAAAGGAGCAGGAAGAATATTTGCTGTAGCATTCTTACATGTTCCGGGAAGAAGCTCGTATCTTTCAGCCAGGTATCCGCTGAGTTTGTATTCAAGTATCACTTCCTTATCCGTTCCGACATTTTTGTCGCAGTAAGTACCGCTGTCCGAGTCAAATACAAGAATCGGATCGTCACATCCCGGTCCGGTAGTAAGATAAATCTTATCGATTTCCATCATTGTTTTATCAAGATCCTTGTCGATTCTTGACAATTCTTCGATAAGAGCCGCTCTGTTTTCTGCAGTATAAATAATCTTTTCAGGATCTACTGCGGTTGTTCCGTCGTAAATCTTGTCCAGCACGGTAAGAACGCTATTAAGAGATTCAATATCAAGATAGAGTTTTGATTTTCTTACGGTAAGTTTTCCTTTGTTAACTTCTATCTTATAATTTCCCACGCCTGTAGGAACATTTCCTGTAGGAAGTCCGCAAAGCTTAATATCGTAATAGCCTGCGATTGTCGATAACGATACCGTAACCTCCGTTGAGGAATCCTTAACAGTAACATAAGGTGTAAGTGCTGCAAGTTCTTCCGGCGTAAATACTGTTTCGGTTGTGTCTTCCGGATATACATAGCCGGAGTACGTCCAGCCTGTGAATACAGGAATGAATCCCTGATTTGTATCGTCACCTATCTTGTATGCCATCGATCTTGTAGGCATGGTAATCGTTATTGTAGCCGGTGTTACGTTCAGAATATCCTCAATTACAATACCTGCTGATGTAATCTCGTTATCATCCGATACAAGACGATAGTTTCCTGTCTCATAACCGGAAGCTTTAATTGTAACATCATATCTTCCAACATTTCGCAGCGCAGAATCAGTATTGTCATACTCATTTTCAAGAGTAATTATACCTGCAGGAATAACACTTTCATTCTCACCGCTTACAAATCCGGTTATTGTGATTGTGTATTTTGCTGCGTCCTCTCCTGTGGTTACAAAACCTTCCGGAGCGGTATCTCCGTATGTAATTTCCTTTTCCGAAAGAACAACACTTAAATCCTTTTTCGATATATTGGCCGATATATCGACTCCACCGTCAATTTCAGTGCCGCTTTCATTTACAAACATGTAATTTCCGTTATTTGGAACGATATCATTAAGTGTTACCTTTGTAGCGCCTGAGACATTCTTATTGTCATATACAGCCGTAAATGTATCTCTGTCTATATCAAATTCAGACAAGTCTTCGTCAAGTACGCCCGAATAAGAATCACCCGGTACTGTCACAAAAATGTAGTCTTCCGTTTTGGTAATCTTATTCGCGCTTACGTCTGTAGTACCATCATAAATCTTTGTTACATCAGGAGAATCTGATGATTTTATGTAAACAGGTCTCTTTGTAACTGTAAGGATGGAGTAATCCGAAGCCTGCTGCCATGCAAAGCTATAATCGTTATATTCAAGTTCTGTTACATCAGCCTTTATCTCATATGAGCCAACTCCGATTGTTCCCGGTACATATGTAATCCATTCACCGTTGACTTTTATCAGATAGTTTACGTTTCCTGTCACGGAAGAAGCAATTTCTTCGTAAGTTCCGACTGTTCCGTCTTCTTTGTAAATACCTGAATATGAAGAATTGAATGAAGGTGTCTCACCATAAACAACTGTTACCGGCTCGGCTTTAACATAAACATCACTCTTTGTAATAAGTCCCGCCGCAGTCTTCTGACTGTTCTCGATATCAATCTCATAGTTGTCCTTCGACCTGCCCGACAAAGCATCCTGTAATATTGTTATGTCAACTATAGTTTCTCCTGCTGCGGGAGTATGGTAAAGTCCCGAAATCTTTGTGGCATCAAGCGTAAGCTCATCCATTATTCCGTTCTGTGAATAGAGAGGCACGAATGATATTACGGAACCGTTTGTTCCTACATGAATATTTGCGGCCTTAGTACCGTCGAAAGGCTTCTCATCCGCAGTAATTCCCTCAACCACAACTTTGGCCTTGTGAATATTGAGAGTACCCAGTGCATATGTCACATCGTAGTTATCGGTCAGTTCAACTCCCGAAAGATTTGTTACTTCGAGGTTCTTAAACTGCATATCGGTATAGTTACCTGCATTTGTATAAGTCTTCTTCTGAACGGCTGAAGTGTTAAATCTTGTTGTATCGTTTACAACCTCATCGAGAGTAGTTGTTCCTGTTTTATAAATTTCATAATCACTGATTGTATGTGTCTCACCATTATACGAAACATCTGTCGTAACAGGAGTAACAGTAATCTTTCTTCTTGTAATCGTATACGGTTTTGAAAGAGTATCGAATGTATAATCGCTTGACTTAAATGTTCCTCCCGGAAGTACCGATGCCATTGCAGTAGCTGTGTAGCTTCCGACATTAGTCTGCTTACCGCTTACATTAATTGAAATATATGGTTTATCTATTTCCGGAATAGGATAGTCCTGATCGGCTTTAAGTCCTGCATTCGGCCCCTGAGGCAGTCCGTTGTATACATATTCGCTTGCACTGTCCCACTCAACATTCAGCGGACGTGCAACAATATGACCTGAGAATGTAAGTGTAGTAGCGGCAGGGAAACAATAATCGTATTCCGTCTCGCCGGATCCTGCGTTTACAAGATATAAATCCTGAATCACAAAGCTTCTGGCATCGTCAACATGTGTACTGTTATAAGTTGCATCACAGGCAAGTATATAATTTGCCGATGCATGGTCATCCGAATAAAATCCCTTCAGTGAATAATAAACATCGCGGCCATGTGACAAGTTATACATATCGGAATCTTCATCGTTTGGAAGACCGGTAACCTTTTCATTTCCGTCGTACATCTTTGAAAATACCGAAGATAATGCCTGAATTGAAATGTTTTTAGGTGTTATGTTAACTGTTCCGCTTCCAACATAGTCATTATAGTTGTCATTACCCTTAATATATATATATGTAGTATGAGCACATGGACCTAATTCATTACTGTTTACATGAATATATCCGGGAATTGTTGTCTGACCGTCTTCATAGTTTTCTGACGTCAGAGGTGTATTTGCATGATAGTAAGCTGTATAACCCGATACAGGCTTTGTAACGGTGACACCGATTTTATGCTGTGTATTGTCGAAAACACCGCTGTAATTTGTGATATCTACCGTCATATTTGCCTTATTAACAATTACACCGGCCTCGCAGGAGCTTGTTCCCGTACGCCCGTTGTCAAGTCTCCTATATGTAACTTCAACCTTGTAAAGATAGCCGCCGGCATTCTGCCCAACGGGGAAAGGAAATGCTGAAGAAGTTTCTCCTATTTCCTCCCAAAGCGGATCAGCCTCATCAGCTTCCACTCTCTTGACAATTTCGCCACCGGGGCCTACATCTGTTACCACATGAGCAGCAGTTTTGTACCATTTATATCCCGTAACACTTGTTTGATGCGCAGCATCACCCAGCCCGGCGAAAGAAGCAATTGCAAGAAGCATATTGTCACCGGACTGTTCATAACCGTATGTATATGTTTTCTTTCCTGTTACGGACAAACCGGGTTCGTCAGCCTGCATCGGCTTTACAACCGCAATTCTGTCAACATTACCTGAAACATCGATTGTATAAGCATCAGGGCTTGTACTTACAGGAACAATAGTTCCTTCTTCAATATCAGTGCCAAAGCCGTCTTTAGTCACGTAAGTTGAAAGATCGATAGCAGGATTATATGTATAATCGCTGAAAATCTGAGAGGGCATGAACCATCCCATAAACTGATAACCTGAGGAAATTGCTGCCATAAGTGTTACAGTGTCACCATAAGCAGCTTCACCACCGCCTGTAAGTGCAAGGCCTGTAGCGCCTCCATCTGTTGCCACACCAAATAAGCGTACCTTTAAGTCCGCTTCTCTGGAATAGAAATATTCAAGAGTCATTCCCACCGTTGCAACAAAGGTATCCCCTTCTTCATAGCGAGCCACATGTGAGTCAACCTTATAGCCCGTATATGAATAAACGAAAAGGTCAAAACCTGAAAGAACTTCTGTAGTGGTTTCCACTTCGGCCTCAGAGCATACCGAAACCGTTGTTTTTGCAGCGACAAGATTCATCTCATCAAGTGTCAGCGTTGTTCCCGAAATGGCAGCGGTACTGAAATAATAAATTTCATTTGCCGAAACAACATATTTGACACCGGTTATTCTGTCTCCGTCCTTGTATACGAATGCGCTGCCGCTTTTTCCTATAAAGCTTACATGATCGTAAGTTTCATCAAGTGTTCCTTCATTTAATTTATCCAAATAAGAAGAATCATAACTCTTTTTGGATGTCTGGAAATAGTGAATAATGTCCTGGCTGAAGTTTGCCGGAGCCCACTGCGCTTCCGCAATCAAATCAAATGCAGGCATCTTAAAATATGTTTCTCCGTCTTCAACCGTAGGAACATACAAAGAACCGTCTTCAGCTTTATACCATTTCCATCCTGCAAAAGAATAACCTTCTTTGGAAGGCGCTGATATATTCACATGCTGATCGATTGAGAAAGATTTGTACTCGGAATTTGCAATATCCGAATTCATCGGTCTTACCTCGACCTGATACTTATCACGTGCAAAATATACGTGCAGTTTTATGGGTGAGGTATTTACATAACCGTAAGAACGGTTATTTGTATTTGTTTCGTCATAGAAGAAACCTGTCTGGCCGTAAACTGCCTCATACGACTTGTCTGCATTTGCCTCGTCATCCTTACTTAAATACAGCTCTGTAAATGATAATGTAGGTCTAACGATAATCTTATATGCATATGCCCCGCCAATTGTATAAAGCGTGGTGAACTCATCTATTTCAGTTTCTACAAGCTTGTCACCAAGTACTTCACGGATTGCGTCGAAATCCTCGGAATCAATGTAGTTATATGTATTTGGACCTACAACAACGGGATCCGCAAGCTCGTAATGAATGTATTCCAAATTCTTAATCGTACTCTTCTCTAAATTTCCGTAAAGAGTAATATTACTTGTCAAAGTAATATCGGAGTCTGCCTTATGCTGTCTTGTTGAATCCTTGTACCAAATAATCTTATATCCGGCAGGAGCCGAAAAAATATGATTACATCCGATTTCTTCCGCAGTAACAGTCTTTCCGTACGAATACTGATGCGCCGAACATGTTACACCATCGTAATAGTAGTAAAGATTTACCTTATCATGGTAACCGTATGTAAATGTAAGATAACTGAAATTTCCGCTTACATGAGTAGAACCGTAGCTTGCATTGGTACAATAAATTGCCGATGCATTATCATCCAAAGCATAAAGTTCTGCTTTATCTTCAACATGAGCAGCCTTGTAAGCTGAGACAATCGCCTCGGCCTGGGTACGTTCAAATGTGCCTGTTCCAAGACCGTAATACTCATAAGCTCCCTGTAGGAATCTGTCCCTGGAATCCAGATAATAAACTGCCTTTTTGTTACTGTATGCAGTCTCACCGTCAATACCGCTTCCCGATCCGTCATAGAAGTAATAATTTGTTGTTCCAATACGTGTAAATCCTTCACGTATCGAATCACCGTCGGAATAGGTGTATTTTCTCGACTTCGAGTTTGCTGCGGGATAATCCTCAAGGCCATCACCTGCGGGAACTTTTGTTCCGTTGATAACCGCACATTTATTTATTATACGAACCTGGAAGTATTCATCGGCGTCCACTTTTCCGTTTCCGTCTTCGTCATAGCCGTAAACAATGGGAATGTAGTTCTTCGCATCCGGATAAGTAAATGTGTAGCTGTCCGAATCCTTGTAGCCGTTAAATCCCAAAGAGGTTTCATAATCCCAGCCTGCCAGGTTTTTGTCCGTAAAGGAGTCCTGGTTTAATCTGACATCAAGATAGAAGTCTTCTTTTTCGCTTATTTCATTGTAATAAATATAGCAATGAGCCGCCTCCGCATATTCCGTCGAAGAACATCCGAATGTACATACAACTCTGTTGTTTAATTTTGTGTTTTTTCCGAAAATTACCAAATTGGTGGTATCTGATTTATCTACTTCCGTAAGGGTATACGCAGGATATTCCCCAGTTCTGACTTCATCTTCGTCAAAATAGTAATAAAAGCCCTGATATGAAACCAGATAATTATTATTTCTGAAGTCATAAGTACGTCCGTCCTGTGTTACACCGTCCTTGTCAACAATTGTTCCTACCGAAACGCTTGATGCATTGTAAAGTGTGTCCTTACGGTAAGAAGAATTATCTTCGTACCATGTTACCGAAGCTGCATCAAACAAAGCTGCGGGATCGATTTCGTAGGTACTTCCCCATTTTCCGGATACATAGAAAACAGCGAACTGATTGTCGCCCTTCTTGTAGGTATTTCCGTAGTAATATCTGATTGCGGCAATAGTTGTTTTTCTTTCAAAATATACTTTTATTTCTGTTGTTCCGTCTGCTTTTACGGTAGCATATTCAGCGTCGTCGCCATAATCAACCGACTTAAATTTATAAAAAGAAGAATTGTTTACTATGCCGGCTATACCGTTTGAGCCTTTATAATTGATATACTTGTACTCACCGTCATCTTCCGTAAAGTTTTCAACAATCTTAATCTTTGTATCTGCTGTTGCGTCATAGTTAAGTCGCGCAACTTCCGTATACGAATCGATAGCATCTTTCTCGAAGTACATAACAACGTCATAGTTCGTCTTCTCCGCAGCAATAATGTCCCTGATTGCGGTAACCTTACCTGCAGGCATTTTAACGGGCGCATTACCGGTCGAATAGTCGGTATATGATGCAAACTTGTAGCCTGTCGGCATAGTGAAGCCGTCAAGCACGGAATTTCCTTCAGCGTCTATATAATACGAATCCAACTTATACAAAGCAGTTAAGTCTTCAACATTTTCCTCAAACTGACGCTTTACGGTTTCGGTATATCTTTTGTTTGTCTCGCTTTCTCGGCTGTCCTTCCATACCTCAAGAACAAAATCATAGACATTTCTTTCATAGTAGTAGTTTACATAAAGTGTTTTGTCCGAGTCATACTGAACAGTTCCCGTTGTACTTCCGCCTTCAACCAAATCCGCAGGAAGTGTATCGCTTTCTTCTTCACTGTTTGATGCAGCTCCCTCTGAGACAATAACCCCCTTAAGAGTAAATCCGTCTATATTGCCGCCTTCGATTTCGTTGTTGCCAAGCTCATCTCCTTTTTCAAGATAAGCCGTTATCACTTCGTCCTGCTTACTGTTAAGTGTAATCGTGCGTGCGGATGCAATTTCAAATACGCCTGTCTTAACCTCTCCTGCGCCGAGAGTTTCCATATGATAAACAATATTGTATGTTGTATTTAAAGGAACAAAGTTACCTGTTGCAATAATATTCTGGTCAGGCATTACATCCGGCTTTGTTCCTGAGCCTTCATAAATCCAACCCACAAAATTATAGCCAATGACGGAAGGTTTTTCGGCTTCTTCATTAATCTCCTGGCCATAGAAATAAGACAGCTCTATGACGGTTTCATCAGCTGCTCCCGGTAATGTATATTTGTATGTAATTTTATGATTTCCGATTTTATAGTAGATTCTGATTACCTGATTGTCTTCAAGAAGAATCATCGAGGAAGAATAATCCGCTACACCGACAGGAGCATCATCTCTCACATATTTGGGTTTTGACTTCTGAATTGCAGCGTCGGAAATGCTTACGGAATCAGAATAATTACCTATAAAATCAGCGGTATCATCCGGTGTTGCACTGTAAGTACCGTCAGTATTCATGTAGTAATACTCAACTGTATACGAATACTGAATGCTTGACCAATGAGCAACCAGTATATCCGATTTATTGGCTTTATATGTTGCTCCGTCTACCGAAATACCGGTATTCTCGCCGGTCCAGTTTTTGAAAGTATATCCTGTTCTTTCATAAATACATGTCGGAAGTGTAATATTGGTGTCCGCAAGTTTAAACATATCGGGCATTACGTTTTCGGTATCATTTGCTTCACCACTGTCAAAACTTACTTTATAAACATAAAATGTTTTGATTGAATACCAATAGTGTCCGGCTCTGTCGGAATACATAAATCTGTAAATACCATCGTCCGTAATCTTCCATGAAACATTCGCATTCTTTGTGCCGGCTTCAAAATTGGTTCGGTAATAATCACCGTCAGGAGTATATTCGGTATACTCTTCACCTGTTTCGGGATCGGTAAATGTATAAGGAACCACTTTCTGAATTCCCCACCACTTAAGTTCAATGGAATCGTGCAAATCTGCAGACATAATTACTCCGCTGTAATCATCTGCATTTTTTGCGGAAATATTTGTTATTGACGGTGCTTCGTCTTCTGTATGAACTGTGAAATCCACTCTGGGAAGTGATTCCGTAAGATTACCGTTAACGGTTATTCTTGCTGTTGAAGTGTTCAGCGAAGCCGAACCCAGCGGAAGCGAACTGAAGAAATTTCTGTAGTCGTAATTAACTGTATGCCATCTGTTGCTCCAGAAGTGACTGTCCGCATGATGATCTTCACCTGACGATTCAAACACATATCCGGGTGCTCTTGTTGCAGTTACTTCAACGCTTTCACCCTGGATAAGAACAATACCGTCCGTAATACTTTCATCAACAAAATGAATATCGGCAATACCCGGCTGTTCTCCGGTTTCTTCTTCGCAAAGATACTTTGAAAGATATATTGTTGCAGTATACAAAGAAGGGCTGTCGTCTGAAAGAGGTGATTCTTTATAGTTATTCAAAGCACTGCCGCCGGTAGGTACTGTGCTTATTTTTACATAGAATGACTTCCGGGTTCCTGCCTCAATCTGAGAGTGAATAATATCCTTGAAATCATATTCGGTTTCAGTCGTGGTAACAAATTCGCCAATCATGCTGTCTTCACCGGGATTGGCAGCATCATGACTGTATAAAGCAATTTTATAAGTTACGCTCAAATTAGTTTTTACGATTGCGACCCATGTAACTGCTCCGGGATTTTCATTGTCCCACTGTATATTAGCAGGTGAAAGGAGCGCAGAAGAAACCAGTTTAAGTGTTCCGTTGATACACTCGATATCATAGTTATCTGCATTTGTAGCAGAGCTCAAAACGTAGGAAATCGTGTTCTTTACTCCTACATTTTCTCCGTTTTCAACTTTAACATCCGTAATTGAACCGCTTACGGTAATACTGTGAAATGATTCTTTCGGAAGAACAAAAACATCTTCAAGCGCAATTACGTTATGGTCCTTATCTTCTATCCTGTAGCTGTCAAAGGTATGAGCATTTCCGTCGTAATCCCCGGTCCAGGATTCCGCAATAAGATAGATTTTCTTCTTATCGATGGTAAAGTACTCGGGCTGAGCAACGATATCCTCGTAATTTCCGTTATTATCCGTAATGATTGCATAAAGAGTATACTCACCCGCATCCGAAGGTACTGTTGTTGTTCCGCCTGAGAACTTTGTAACAATTGCAACTTTGCCGGGTAAATAACGGTATTCAATATCATAATCGGTAAGGTCGGAAGGCATACCTTCATTTATAGAAGGTGCATTCGCAGGATCACCGTAAATCCAGCCATCAATTGAGAGACTGACAATCTCAACGCCTTTTTTCGTTATGGTGAATTTCTTTTCAAGTATTCCGTCATAGTTGTTCTTCAAGTGAACATACAAAGTATGAATTCCGGCAAAAATATTGTTATCGTATGTAACCGTATAATCGGAGGAAGGAATAACCGTATCCCCATCATAAACGGTAATATCGGGATAAATATATCCGCCTGTATACTCGTAAGACTCAACATTAAGTTCCACTCTGAGATCGTTATTTGAAACGTCGTTACTCTTTGCTGTTACGGTAAGTTTGCCGGCAATGGGTGTAATATCATAGTTTTCTGAAGAAAAACTGCTTGCGAAAACAATATCGTACACACCCTTTGAGTCGCCTTTAGCATATGCACATTCAAGGCTTCCCTCTGTTATCTTTGCACCCGAAATATCGCTGATATCGTCTCCGAGAAGTCCGCTGTATCTGAAGGTATACTCAGGAGCCTCAGAGCCGAATGCAACTGTTTTATTGTCGACAGTCACATTTAACGGAGCCTTTGCCACGGTAATTTCGGCAGGAATACCTTCGATGTTTTGCTTCTGTGTAACACCCGCATCATCAACATATGTGCTTTCAGCATCAACACGGTAAATTCCGCTATCGACAACATTTCTGATTTTGTACTTACCTACAGTGTCATTATCCTTGACAAGAACAAACTCTCCGTCTACCTCTTTGTACCATTTGTACACCACATCGGCAGTAGTTGAATTGACTGAAGCCTGAAGAACAATATCTTCACCGCTATATGTATATCCGGTGCTGATAAGTGTCGAATTCCATGCAAGTTCTGTCAATGTCCACTTAGCATAATATGTTTTGTTTGCAGCCGGATTTACTGTAAGAGATATAACCTGAGCTCCGTCACATGCTGCGCTTTCATACCAGCCGCCAAAAACATAGCCTTTTCGTGCTCCGCTTTCGTGAACATGAAGTGTGTATTCGCCGTCACCGATATATAACTCACTTTTTAATTCAATCGAGTTATCCTTGAAAAGATTGTTATATGTTATTTTTGAAACTTTAACCGTGTTCTCGGAATATGAAATATTGCCATCGGCATCTTTTGCATAGAAACGATACTCGCCACCGGTTGTGGGAGTAAAAAGAAAAGTCTTTTGTTCTGTTGTTTTTCCGGGAAGAACGGTCCATGCGTCGTCTGCGGGAGTTTCTGCAGAAAAAGCGTATGCAACAAGACCACTCTGTTCGTCTGTAACGGTTGCGGTGATTTTTCCGACATTATCACCTGTTGCGGGCTGCATATCCGAAATAACCGGACCGTTTTCTTCTTTCGCAACAGCTGTAATGGTTACATTCACATTTCCCGAATAGTCGGAAGAAATGGTAATTGTAGTGGTTTTTTGTGTTTCAGTGGCAAAGTCTATGCCGGTCTCTCCCGAAATATATTTTGAAAAGTTCCAGCCGTCTACCGTTGTGGTTGTAATATCTGCAGAAGCATAACCTGCCGAGCCTGCAATCAAAAGAGTTTCCTCGTCCGTGCTGCCGTCAAAACTAACACTTTCAATACCTGTTGCTCCTTCAAGGGATACTTTAACAGCCTTGGCCGAAGTTGCCGATACAGCGCTTGATAAGGAATTTGTGTAGTGGTTTGAAAGAGTTGAGGAAGCGGTTGCCGCAACAGAAAATGTATAAATACCTGCACCCGAAGCGAGCATCTTCTCTAAAAGATTATAGCTTTGAATCATTTCGCCGGTACCCGATACGGTATCGGTTGTCAAAACTTCTCCGTCCTTATAAATTGTGATTGTGTAATCGGGATTTCCCGCTGACAGCGCATTACCGTTTCTGTCTGCAGAAACCCTGTTCCACTGGGCAATGCAACCGTTTGTTATTAAAAGATTACCCGGAACCGCTAAAGGAGTTTTGGCAATTTCAAATGAGTAATATCTGAAATCAACATCAAGCAAAGTAATGCCGCTGCTTTCAAGTGCCTCAAAGCCGACCATATAAAGTCCGGGCTCATATATTTCCGAACTGCTGAACGGATAATAATCATCGCTTACGTTGTTGTTCACAACATCGGCCAAGTAAAAGTCCATCGCTTTTTCTTCACCGTCATATGTAAGTGAAAGATTTAACGGCAAACCGTAATCAAAAACAGCCCCCGTTTCCATGCCGGACGAAAACAGTTCCGCATCCTGTCCGTTATAATTCACTCCGTTATTTGCATAAACCTGAATTACATGTCCTACATCTTCCGCTCTCGCTGTAATAAAGCCCTCTGTATTTTGAGAGAACAGCATGGCAACACATAATGCCACGCTTACAAATCTTTTTATTGCTGTCTGATATCTTCTTTTGTATCCGTTCATTTTTTCTCCGTATTTATCGTTAATGCCCTGTTGTATTCGCAAGATAGTTTACATAATCTCACAGTAGGCCTAATTATCATTCCGATATATTACTTCCTATTTATTAAAAAGAGATTAAAAATTGCATCGATTTCTGCATTTTAGTTAACATAAAGCATTTTTATTCAACATGAAAGCAATTTCCTATTGAAGAACAAAGTGTGTGCTTGCACACACTTCGCGCCCGCGCGGTATGCGTAAGCATTAATTTCATCTCCGCGAGGTGCGCATCCCGCCGGAGGCTTTTTATTTCATAGGAAATTCGGAGGAATTTCCTATGAAATAAAAAAACTCTGCTGCCCTCCGATTTATCCGGATCTTTTGCAACAGAGATATATAAATGTATTTGTATATTTAATTTTCTGATTTTTTCAGACCTTTTTTTATTTTCGTACGCGCCCTTTGCAAGGCATTATCCGTCGACTTATCATCCTTTCCCAAAATTCTTGCAATCTCCACGTAGCCGATTCCCGTCATGGACAATTCCAATGTCTGCTTTTCGAATGTGGACAATTCAGTCTCAATCAGTTGCTCAAGAATTTCGACATTTTCCTTATCAATCAAAAGATTTTCCGGATTTGAACCTTCCGTTCCCAAGACCTCGCTTAAATCACGTTTTTTTACATCCTCGTCATTTCCGGTTTCAGAGTAGAATGAAACATACGAATTGAGCGGCGAATGTTTTTTCCTTCCGGACGCAGTAACTGCATTATACATCTGCCTTGAAATGCAAAGTTCCGCAAAGGTTGCAAAGCTTGCATCACGGCCGGGGTCGTAATCCCGCATAGCCTTTACAAGCCCAATCATTCCCTCCTGAATAAGGTCGTCTCGCTCCGCTCCCAGCATATACATAGTATTAGCCTTGATGCGCACAAGTTCTTTATATTTGTCAAGAAGAAAAGACTCTATACCTTCCTCCCCATCGCGGAGTCTGGTAATGAGTGCTTCATCCTTTTCGTTTACATAACTATTTAAGTCTTTGTCTGACGATTTCATATGCCAATACCCCAGCCGCAACCGATGCGTTCAACGAATCAATGTCTCCCTTCATCGGAATAGACGCAACATAATCACACTTTTCTTTAACAAGACGTCCTACGCCTTCGCCCTCATTTCCGATAACAAGACCGATGGCACCCGTAAGATTCAAATCGTACATACGTGTTCCGTCCATATCTGCACAGACAAACCAAAGTCCCTTCTCTTTTAATTCTTCAATAGTCTTTGCAATATTTGTAACCTTCACAACCGGCGTATAGTTAAGAGCACCAGCCGACGTTCTGGCTACTGTCGATGTGAGTCCCACTGCTCTGTTTTTGGGAATAATAACACCGTGAGCTCCGGCAAGATTCGCAGTACGGATAATAGCTCCGAGATTGTGCGGATCCTCTATATTATCGAGGATAAAAACAAACGGCGGTTCACCCTTTTCTTCGGCCAGTTTAAAAATATCCTCCATTTCGGAATACTCGTAAGCTGCCGCAACGGCGATAACACCCTGGTGTTTTTTTGTCTCCGACATCTGATCGAGACGTTCCTTGGGAACATACTTTACAATCGTGTCCTGCTTTCTTGCTTCTCGCTTTATTGTCTGTATCGGACCATCCTGACATCCGTCAAGAATAAAAAGTCTGTCAATTGTTTTTCCGCTTCTGAATGCTTCGATTACAGCATTTCTTCCTTCAATGTATGACTCGTTTATTTCCATTGTAAATCACCTGTTCTCCAAAATTTTAATAAAAATAATCTTTACAGCAAATCCAGTCGTTGAAATCCCAGTTTACATAATTCCAGAATTCTGTCATTCTGTCCGCATAAATACAAATATCCGATTACAGCTTCAAACCCTGTTGCCCTATGATAGTCGTTAAGTGTCGCATTCTTGGCTTTTGTATTGGGTTTGGCATTTTTTCCACGCTTAAACTGCATCATTTCTTCTTCTGTAAAATCTTCCTTCAAAACATCCGAGAGCTTTGACTGAGTAGCGGCATTAACATACTTTACAGTGTCCTTGTTTATAAGGTTAATGCTTCTGTTTCCGGCGCTGACGGTTATGGTACGCACGACAATTTCAAAAACCGCATCACCGATATAAGCCAAAACCAACGGAGCCGCCTCTCTTGGCTTAATATCCTTCAATCCAAATGTCTCTATTGTATTTGCTAAAAATTCGTCTTTCAAATCTTCTTTTTTAACTCCTTAAGGTCGTCCTCAAGTTCAAGAACCCGGTTGATAAGTTCGGTATTTGCCTGCTGAAGAGCCATAATGTCATCGCGAACAGGGTCGGGCATATGTGTCTGATCAAGCGCATCCTGCGGATGAGTGAGATCGTATCTTCTGACAACTCGTCCCGGAACACCGACAACAGTACAGTTGGGAGGCACTTCCTCAAGAACAACAGCACCCGCACCGATTTTTGAATTGTCGCCGATGGTAAATGACCCAAGAACCTTTGCGCCGGCGCTTACCATGACGTTATTGCCCAGCGTAGGATGACGTTTTCCCTGTTCTTTTCCCGTACCGCCGAGAGTCACCCCCTGATACAGCGTACAGTTGTCTCCTATAATCGTTGTTTCGCCGATAATAACTCCTGTTCCATGGTCAATAAACAGGCCCTTTCCGATTTCTGCCCCGGGATGAATTTCAATACCGGTCCTTCGGGCTGCTTTTTGTGAAATATATCTGGCCCAGAAATAGTGACCCTTCTTATACAGTTTGTGCGCCCTTCTGTAGCTTAGCATTACCTTAAAACTCGGATAAAGCAGCACTTCCATATTTGAATGGATTGCCGGGTCACGTTCTCTTATTATCTTTATTTCTTCTTTTATCTGACTAATGAAACCCATTTTTTCTTCCTTTTTGGGGTGTTCGATTACCGTTAATATGATTGCGACTCTTAGGATAATAATAAAGAAACATTATATATCTGCAGATTATCTGATATATTCTACTTCATATAAAATTAATATGCAATATATGTTAACATAATGCTTTGCTATGTAAACCCCTTTGCTGTATCTTTTTCGCCGTATCACAGTCGGAAATGACGCGGAAAAAGAAAAAGTGCATTTAGTTAACATAAGTTGTTGTTTACACACACTTCGCGCCCGAGCGGTATGCTTTAGCATTAATTTCATCTCCGCGAGGTGCACATCCACGCGGAGTGTTTTTATTCAACAGGAAAGCAATTTCCTATTGAATAAAAAAATGGCGGCAATTTTCATAACCTGAAAATCTCCACCATTTAGTAGTTTCTATTCCACTGCCTCGAAGAAGTACATTCGTGAAGCAAAATCTTGGAACATTCTCGTCTCACTGTTAAAACCGGTTCCGCCGAAGGCCTGACAAAGTTTGATTCCCGCATTGTTCAACAGTGCTCCGTTAACAATATAGTCTTCTACTTCGCCGTCCATTTTTATAAAGCGTGCAAGTGTATTGTGAAGAAGTGAGTCCTGCTTCACATGTATCGGCGCAACCTGATTTACCAAGTCTCCGAAGTCTTTAAGATTGTGTTTCAGCATCACATTATAAACATGATAGTCTGTATCCGAATCAAGACCCACCGTTCTCAATTTTTTATAGAAATTGTTGGGTTCAACAAGCTCGTTCCATATAACGGAAACTGCTCTCTTTTTATCTTCTGATACTACCATCCACTGGTCATCGGCCACCCTGTAAAATGCGCCGTCCTTGAAAACATTTCTCCATTCCTTGTAGGTTGCAACCTGCTTCTTTATTTCTTCAAAATCTTCATTTTTTATATCACAAAGATTTAATTCATATCCCAAAAGGCCAAAAGCGGCAATATTGAAGCGTGTCGACAGAGGAGTATTTCTGAGGGTCTGATGATTTGGACACGCCGATACATGAGATGTCAGAACGGACATCGGATATCCGTAGCTGTAACCGGTCTGAATTTTTGTTCGCATAATCGCATCGGTATCATCACTGGCCCAAATTTGTGGGAAGTAACAAAGCATGCCGGGATCAAATCGATTTCCTCCTGATGCACATCCCTCAAACAGAATGTCGGGAAATTCGCTCATTATTGTTGACATAATATCATAGAGACCCAGCATGTATCGATGCCCGGTTTCTTTTTGCCTGTCAGATGGAAGAACTTTAGAATATACATCCGTAAACAATCTGTTCATGTCCCATTTTACGTAGTCTATTCCGTTATCCGTAAAGACACCCCTCATTGCATTTTTAACATATTCAACCACTTCAGGATTGGTCAAATCAAGAAGCATTTGATTACGCCCAAGAGAATTCTCTCTTCCCGGAATAGTCATTGCATATTCGGGATGTTCTCTGAAAAGATCCGAATCCTCGTTTATCATCTCCGGCTCAACCCAAATTCCAAACTGCAAACCGACATTATGAATTTTATCGGACAGGTGCTTTATGCCGCCGGGCAGCTTCTTCTTATCCACAATCCAGTCCCCCAAAGAAGAACTGTCATTGTTTCTGCCTTTAAACCAGCCGTCATCCATAACAAAAAGTTCGATTCCCGCGTCACGGGCTTTCTTTGCAAGTGATACAAGTCCGTGCTCGTTTATATTGAAGTATGATGCTTCCCAGGAATTAAGAAGAATAGGTCTGTCTGCTTTTTTGTATTTACCGCGCACTATGTGCTCGCGAATGAATGCGTGCATATTGGCGCTGATTCCTCTGAAGCCTTTCGCAGAATAAGTCATTATAGCTTCCGGAGCATAAAAAGCTTCGCCGCCTTCAAGCTTCCATTCAAAATCCGTTGGATCAATACCGGATACAAATCTCGTTTTGTAAAAGCCACCGACTTCGGCAGCTTCATAATGGTTTCCCGAGTAAACCAAATTGAATCCGTAGCATTCGCCGCTGTGTTCGTTAGCTTCCTTCTCGGTTAACATAATAAATGGATTATTTCTGTTCGAAGAAAAACCGCTGAGAGTTCTGTTTACAAACATTCCATGTTCCAAAGCAGTCTCTGTCTTAACCATTTCTCTTCCCCAGTTTCCTGTAAAAGAAACAACTTTAAAATTGTTATCGTCCAAATCAAGCTGCGTACTCATAATACGATTTACGATTACGGTTTCTTCTCCGTCATTTCTGACAACACAGCGTCTGGTAATAACATCGCACTCGGGAAATACACTGTAAACAATGTCAAGTGCGACCGGTTTATTCTTCTCTTTCAGAGTAACAACAAGCTGTTCGGCCTTTCCGCAATCATCGTACGAAGAAGGAAGACCTTCAGGCGTAAGCCACTCTTTTGAAATCTTATATGAATCGAAGACAAAGTCCGATGTTCGTGAGCCGTCAGCGTAGGTTAACATAACTGACGGTTCTCTGAAATCACCTTTACCCAGAGATGAGATTTCCAATAGCATATCTTCACATACGGTCATTGATTCCTTTGTGTAATTGATGGATGTACCTTTTCCGTGACTGATTTTTTCCTGAAGGGCCCGGAATGTATCATCACTTTCTTTCGGAGCAGGTACTAAACCGCCATAATGCATGTGTTCTGCTAGGCCGTCTGCACTTTTCTGAAATACATATGATGTATTGTCAGTACTTAATATAAAACTGTTTCCGTCTGTGTAAATCATACATTTTCACCATTTCACTTCTTTTTATTATTCCTGCAGGTTTTACTCTGCACGCTTTTTTTCAAGTTCCTTACAGATTCTTTCGTACTCTGCTTCATCAAGCTTATATTTTTTCTTATAAAGAACATATGAAGCAAACATTATAACCAAAGGTACCAAGGAAATGAAAAGCAAAAGACCGATTGTTTCTGCGCTCGTAACACTTCCGAGTTTTGCTGAAATTGCTTCAGCCTTTTCAATATCAGTAATTGTACCCGCATTTGCAAGTCTTTCCTGTTCGGAAATTACATTAGTATAGTCGGTTACATTAAGTACCATATATACAACAGAAGTAATAATAACAACAAGTGCAGAAGCGAGCTTTGTGATAAAAGGACGAAGTGATGTAATAATTCCTTCGTCTCTTGTTCCATGATTGAGTTCGTTATACTCTACTGTATTCATGATAGAAATCATCATTATGAGATAATAACTGTAGCATCCGAAATTACCAAGCATATATCCGACAACAAGCACATAATATCCGATTGTATCGTTCATAGGAAGAACACCTGACGCGAACATCATAATATAACCGATTGTGGAAACAATCATCATAAAGCCCATAAGAGGCTTTCTGTTTACTCTTCTTGAAATCATCGGATAAAATACCATAAGAAGAGCTGTGGCCATCATACCGATTGTTGTGAAAAGAGAATATTTTCCTCCATCGTAGCCAAACTTAAAATAAATATATGTGGAGCCGATACCGTTTAACACAATATTGGAGCCAATCTGCTGAATAAGGAAAATAACCGCAATCCAAAGGAGCTGATCATTTCCGCCGATGGTTGAAATAATCTTTTTAAAGCTTACTTTTGCTTTTGTTGCATCAGCTTCAACTCTCTTTTCCTTAACACCAAGAAGTGTGAAAAGAGCAAAAAGGGGAGTCGCAATTCCTACCACCAGCGCAATAACCGAATATGCTGTCACTGCATCACCGCCGATAGCCTTGTCACCTGCAGTAAGCATCGGAACAAATACTGAAATTGCGGTACCGCCGATTCCTGCAAATAATGTAGCGCGGCTTGTAAGCTGGTTTCTTGTATCTGCATCAGAAGAAAGAGCCGGTACCATTCCCCAATATGAAATGTCGCTCATTGTAAAGGTAATGCTGTAAAGAATATACATAATTCCGAAAAATACAATGAATGACCATCCCTGAAGTTTTGAATTATAAGTAAAGAATACAACAAACGCTGTTGTTACGCATCCCGCAAGAAGCCATGGTTTAAACTTGCCCCATTTTGTTCGGGTACTTTCTATGATGTTACCCATGATTGGATCGTTAAATGCATCGAAAAGTCTTGCGAAAACCATAATACCTGTTACAGCTGCAAGCTGAGCCTTGTCAAGATTTCTGGTAAACATGATGTAGTTTAAAAGGAAGCTGCTGATGAGGCAATATACCATGTCTCGTCCGATTGTTCCGATAGGGAAATAAAGCAGATTTTTCTTGTCCTGTTTTGTTTTGCTCATAATATAAACTCCTGTATTGTTAATTTTTATTCTTAAGTCCCATTGCAATTTCAACGACCTTATATGCACCATCATAAAGGCCCATTTTTTTGTTCTCTACGATTGAATCACACATTCCTTTAAGTTCTGAATCAGAATTCATAAACAAATCAACCATCTGAAGAGTATGAGGAATATCTCTGCATTCCAGCGTACCGTCACCCATCTCCGCCGAGTGAATTGCGCCCCACATTTCATGCTTTCCGACTCTCTTGATAAAAAGTTTCGGCACAGGATAAAATGCAAGTTCAGATGGCTTTGTAACCAATACGTCGCAGCTTCTCATTAAGAGGTTTGTACAATAAACCGCTTCGAAAATGTTCTTGTGCCAGAATCCGTGAATGCCTGTAACTTCTGTATTTTCATCAAGCGCATTTGTTGCAAATTCTTCTGTATCTTTCCAATTATCAAAATGCTCAGTTGACAGGCTCTTCATTTCAGGTATCTCCGAAAGGAGCGCATCCCATACATTCTTATAGTCTCCTACATTAACGTACAAGGCTGCTTTGTTCTCTTTGATAAACGGAAGAAGATATTTGATTATTGCTGCAAATATTTCTTTTTGTGCCCCTGCTCCTCCTATGGTAAGAAGAAATCTCATGGGCTTGCCGTCCTGTTTTCTCTTGAGGCGTGCCGCACAGTCCGCTTCGATATTCGAAACAAGTTCGTGGTCGATGTAATGTCCTGTGTATACCAGGCTGTCTTCGGGCATCGGATTACAAACTTTCTTTTTGTTCATACCGTTTGCAATTTTGTAGCCCTGATAAGCATTTTTACACTGGATTGTATGCACCGAACCCTCTGAGAAATGAAGAGCCATCGGCCAGTTATCCGGAATCGCGTTGACAACATTCTTCATTCCCGCGTGGATTGCTGCCTGGGCGGGCCACACGTGCGTACCTACAACCGGAATATCTTTAGGAACATTTCCGTATACCGGAGCCATAAGCTCCGCATTTTTCTGGTCTGCCGCGTTATAAGAAAGTGCCCTGAAGCCTTCATAATTCATAGGTTCCCAAACAAACTTGTTAAATGCCGGATTCTTTGAAAGTCGAGATCCCAAGGAATATAATTCGTTCTGCGCACCGATAACCTTGGTGCATGTGGTTTCGCCGTAGGAGTTTAAATCCATCCAGTACGGAACATAGCCCATTGATTTAGCTGCCGAAGCGATTGCCATGGAAATACGATAGTGGCCGAATCCCATGCGAATGTTACCGACTATGATTCCCTTTTCTTCATCCCACTCAAGAGGCTGAAGATTTGCCGCCTCATCATAATGAGCATTTGTTTTAAAATCTCCCACCAATACGTTTACAACTCCCAAAGAGTCACCGATATATGCGTTTTTTTCAAGTTTTACGGGATAATTCTTTTCAGAATCATCACCATACTTTTTTGCGTATTTCTTTTTTGATTTGACTGCCTTTTTATATACCTTCGAGGGCATTTCGTTTCCAAAAATAACCTTTGATTTTTCCACCTGTCTATCCTCCTACATCGTTTTAACGTTACCGTCCGTACCGACTGTAAAATTGATGCATACACTCTCGCACTGCGAATTGCTTATTTTTAATCTTGCAGTACCGGCTTCATTTTTTGTCTTAATGTATGTGCCTGTCATTCCGCCTTTGCAGCCAATTACATCCGGTCCGATTATTTCAACAGGACCTTCCGCTTCAAGTTTCAACGGTTCGTTAAAGAAGCTTACCTGATTTGCATTATCATCAAGAATTCTGATTCGCACAGCGGATACATCATATGTTTTTGTTTCATTAAGAACAACGTGATCCGCAATTGCTTCAATATGTATTCCCTTGGTAGCATCCTTTGTTAAAACCTTTACCACTTCGCCATTCTTAACTGCTTCAAACTTATAAACAGTAGATTTTCCACCCCAATCTCCAATATAACGATTGTAAAGTTTCACAGCATCCGAAGGTCGCATATGAATAAAAAGAACAAGCTTAACAGCCTTCAATTTTATCTTTAACGGTAATTTTGAAAGTCCGTATAACGCTGTGGCATTAAAAGCTTCCTTTAGGTCTTTTCTCGCCCACTCAGGGCGTTCCGCTTCTCCCTTGTCCACTGCATCACCGATAAAATCATTGATTAATATCGGACCATGTTTCAAATTTTTCCATTCGGAATCCTTAGGAAAATATTCTTTAATGAATCTGTCATTTTTATACATTCTCACACTGTCTGCGTTTGAAAAAATGTATGTCTTTCCGCGATTGCAACCGGGATGCTCACCGATATCCATGCTGGAAGAAATATCCAACACAGTTGTTTCTTCCTGCTCACATTCATAAACAAGCGCAGCAAGCTTTGGATTTCTGAACATATCCATTACACCGTGATAGCAAATTCTGTCTCCGCTTCCAAAGTCTTTATGTGTATTGTAATCAAACATACACCAGCCAAAGCTTCCTGATATGTCTTCTTCTGCTGCAACTGCATCCAATACATTTGCATGGCGAATTGCATGCTCGCGTCTGTGTTCTTCCCAGTCGAAGGCTTTCGTAGGATACATATGGCCGTTATATTCGCTTATTAAATATGGTTTTTTCACATCGGAAGTAACTGCTTTTTTACGTTCACAACCTGCATTGTTTCCTTCATGAACAAAATCGTTGTATGTATAAACATCTTCCAGGAGATTACTCTTTTTTATACATCTGACTCCTCCCGTAGGACGTGTAGGATCAAGCCTATGAGCTGCACGGTTTGTTCTTTCGTAAAAATCATCGTCATCGGGGGATTCGTTTATTCTGACGCCCCACAATATGACTGAGGGATGATTTCTGTACTGCTTAACCATATCCTCTGTATTTTGTATTGCCTGAAGTTTCCAATCCTCATCACCTATATGCTGCCAGCCGGGAATTTCAGTAAAAACAAGAAGTCCGATTTCATCACATCGGTCGATAAAAGCCTGTGCCTGAGGATAATGAGATGTTCTGACCGCATTAACTCCAAGTTCGTTTTTGAGGATGTCCGCATCAAGAATCTGCATCGAATCAGGCATTGCATAGCCTGTATATGCGTAGCTTTGATGTCTGTTAAGACCGCGGATTTTTATTTTTCGCCCGTTTAAATAATATCCGTCCTCCTTGAACTTAGAATCTCTAAATCCGAAATTAATAATCTTCTCATCGAGGATTCGATTGCTCTTTTTATCAAGAAGAACCGTCTTTAGCCTATATAATTCAGGATGATCAATATCCCATAACTCAATATCGGAAACACGGGAAATATAGTCTGCTTCTTTTGTTATGTCAACCTCTAGTTCAATTTCTTCTTCGTTTATATACTGTTTCAAAATGCAATTTGCATCTTTCTCGAACACGGTATCTATTTTGAATTTTAATACTGCACTGCGTCCGTCAAGTTCTGACCAGGCAAAAACATCTTTTATATATGACTTTTCGCTGATGTCAAAATATACGTCTCTGTATATGCCTCCGTATGTCATATAATCGATTACAAAGCCGAACGGCGGCTGATTAAGTGTTTCCCTGCTGTCCACATAAAGAGAAATCACATTTTTGCTTCCAAAAATCAGTTCATCAGAAACGTCTATTGAAAAAGCAGTGTACCCGCAGCTGTGAGTCATAACTTGCTTTCCGTTTATATAAACCTTGCAATAGTGGGCAACACCCTCAAAGGTGAGCTCAATATGCTTTCCGCTCCAGTTTACCGGGACATCAATTTCTTTTCTGTATCCTGATTCAAGCTGGTAGATGCCTTCATCAAAGTAATTAAACGGTGTTTCTTTTACCGTATGCGGAATCCGCACGTCCACCATTTGTGATGCATCAAAATCGCTTTCTAATATTTCCGGAGAATAGGTATCCGCAAATTTCCAATTGTTGTTAAGATATATTCTTTCGCTCATTTTCTTCTGCTGCCTTGCTTTAATTTCGTCCTGCACAAATTAACTACTTCACCGCTATTCCGTCTATCAAAATATCTACGACACTTCTCAGAGCCTCATTGTATGAAAGCTTATTTCTAATTAAAATGTCACGTTGGAAAAACTGTTCCAAAGATGCTTCCAGCATCATCTTCACAAGAGGGATTGAAACCTGTCTTATGACGCCTTCTTCAATTCCCTTCTCAATCAGTGAGATAGTGGTATCCCAGCCGGTTTCCAGTCTCTCCTCAACCTGTCTGTATATATTCGGATATTTTTCTCTCAACAAATACAACTGTCTAAAATCAACATCCATGTATCCATCCGGGAGAACTCCCATTATTTTTCTTATTTTTTCAACAGTTGAAAGAGACGAATCTTCAAGAACTGCGGCTTCACTTTCCTTTATTCCGTCAAATATGTAGTCCACCATTGCCAGAAACAGTTCATCTTTATCGGTAAAAACAAGGTATAAGGTTTTTTTACTCATATGACATTCTTTTGCGATGTCATCCATCGTGAATTTCAACCCTTTTTCATTGAAAACCTTAATAGTGGCTTCCATAATATCCTTTTTAAGTTCTCTGTAATCTTTTAAGATCTTAGGCATTTCTCGCTCCTTTTAGGAAACTTGGAAACTATTTTTAGTTTCTTAGTTTCCTTAATAGTAGCATTTTGCCTATAATTTAGCAATCAAATCACAGCAAAAAAGACATCCAAAAATGGATGTCTTTTTTTAGTCACATTTACTATATTACTTTAATAACTCAACAATAAAATCCCATGTACGCTTAAAAGAAGATAAGCTGAGTCGTTCTTTTGTTGTATGAATATCATATATCATCGGTCCAAAAGAAACACAGTCGAGATTCGAGATTTTCTCAGACAATATGCCGCATTCGAGTCCCGCATGAAGTGCAAGCACCTGCGGCTTTTCGCCAAACATTCTTTCATAAACTTCAATCATCTTATCTCTAAGCGGTGAATCCTGTCTGTATGCCCAGCCGGGATAGCTCGAATGAATATTTGTCACAACCGGTCTTGGTTCTGCAAGTTCCGTTAATGTTTTAAGAAGGTCTTCTTTCTTCTCATTAATATTGCTTCTGACGGAAAGACTTAATTTAATTTTTCCTTCTTCAAGCCTTATTATTCCATGATTAAGCGATGTTTCCACAAGTCCTTCCACATCGCTGCTCATAGCCATAACGCCGTTTGGAAGTGATGTAAGAAAATGCAGAAAATCACCGGCTTCATAAAATGTTATTTCTTCTTCACGCTCTGTCATCGTAACCACTGCATCTTTTTCGGTTCCCATAAATGCCTCAAGCGCTTCAAATTTATATATTTCAAAAAACTCCGGTTCGAGAGATTTACATAAAATCGTAGCTTTGCAGGCATTACAAATTGCATTATCTGCCGTTCCACCCGAAAAATCTCCCAATCCTACCATTAATCCGGCATCGGAAAGCTTCTTTAAAAGTTTGCACATAATTCTGATGGCATTTCCGCGGTTTTTATCAATTTCCGTTCCCGAATGACCACCGATAAAGCCTGACATATCTATATCATACATTACATAGTCATCCGTCTTCTCAACAACCGGCTCACTCATTAAATCATATGTAAAATCCACCCGTGCTCCGCCGGCACAGCTTACAAGAAAAATACCTTCCTCTTCAGAGTCTACATTGAGCATTCTGTGACCTTTGAGCATTGAAAGATCGATTCCTGCCGCTCCGTCCATACCGACTTCTTCGTTTACGGTAAGAACAGCTTCAATCCTGGGAAGCGATAATTCGTCCGAATCAAGAAGTTCAAGTGCATAAGCCACTGCAACTCCATCATCTGCGCCAAGACTTGTTCCTTCAGCAAAAAGAAAATCTCCTTCTTCTTTAAGACGAAGTCCTTCCACGGTCATATCAATATCGCAATCGGGATCTTTAACTGCCACCATATCCATGTGACCTTGAATAATAACCGGTTCATCATTTTCGCGCCCCTGTGAGGCCTCTTTTATAATAATAACATTACCAAGCTCGTCTCTGTAATACTCAAGCTTTCGATCGATTGCAAATTTTTCCAAATAAGCACTGATTTGCCCGATATTATAAGAACCATGCGGCATACTGGATAATTCTTTAAAAAATTCAAGACTTGTCATTTCATTTCACCTCGTAAATCAGACATCCCTAACCATCTGACCGATTTTAGCTTTCAAATAAAGTCTTCCCCTTTTTTATCAAAAAAATACCCGCAGGCTACTAAATCCTGCGGGCTGTAATTCTCAAGATTACTTTAAGTTGTTCTTTGCGATTTCAGCAAGCTTTGCAAATCCCTGTGCATCGTTTACTGCCATCTCAGCAAGCATCTTACGGTTCATCTCAACACCAGCATTCTTTAAACCGAACATAAACTTTGAGTAAGATACGCCGTTAAGACGTGCTGCTGCGTTGATACGAGCAATCCATAACTGTCTGAACTGTCTCTTTCTTTCCTTACGTCCGGCGTAAGAAGAAGTAAGTGCTCTCATAACAGACTGCTTAGCAACTCTGTACTGATTAGAACGGGCTCCTCTGTAACCCTTAGCGAGTTTTAATACTCTATTGTGCTTTTTCTTGGCATTAGCGCCACCTTTAATTCTTGCCATTTCTTATTTCCTCCAATTGACTTACATGTAAGGTAAAATCTTCTTCATATTCTTTACGTTTGTCTGATCTGTCATCGCAGCTTTTCTCAAGTTACGCTTAGTCTTTGTAGACTTCTTTGTTAAGATATGTCTCTTGTAAGCCTTGGATCTCTTTAACTTACCTGTTCCTGTAGCTTTAAAGCGCTTTGCAGCCGCTCTGCTTGTTTTCATTTTAGGCATTGTAATTTCCTCCTGAATCTCTGTTTATCTTTTCATCCGGGTTAATTAGTTCTTCTTACCGGCTAAAAACATTGTCATGCTTCGACCTTCAACCTTAGGTGCCTTATCGACAACCGCAACATCCTTGAGTCCTTCCGCAAAGTCATCAAGTACATGCTTTGTTGTCTGCATATGCGCCATTTCACGGCCTCTGAATCTGAGTGTAACTTTAACTCGATCGCCACCTTCGATAAATTTTCTGGCAGCATTTACTTTAGTGTTCAAATCGTTTGTATCGATGTTGGGAGAAAGACGGATTTCTTTAACTTCAACAACATGCTGTTTCTTCTTCGCTTCTTTTTCCTTACGCATCTGGTCGTATTTGAACTTACCGTAATCCACAATACGACATACAGGCGGCTGAGCATTTGGTGCAATCTTTACAAGATCCACTCCAGCTTCGTCTGCAAGTGCCTGAGCTTCTTTAGCGGACATAATTCCGAGCTGCTCATTGTTTTCTCCGATGACACGTACTTCCTTGTCACGGATTTGTTCGTTGATCATATAATCGCTAATGGTCGTATCCTCCTGCGAACTAAAAAATGGACAAGCCAAACAAGCCTGTCCATCTAAGAATCAAATAAAATACAACCTTTTCTTCTTACTATGAACACCCGACAGCCCATTTACCTCGGGGTGAGAGCTACGCTCTGCTTGTTTGTCATACTCACGTACTGAGTTAATTTACCACAAATTCAATGCTGTGTCAATACTAAATCTTAGTTCTTTCCGCAACACTTCTTGTATTTCTTTCCTGAACCGCAAGGGCAGGGATCGTTGGGATATACCTTTGCTTCTTTACGGATTGTCTGAGACTGCTTCTGTTCCTTATAAAGAGCAAGCTGTTCCTCGGGAGTAAAAATATCATTCCACTCTTCAAGGCGATAGAGCCAATCCGCACCGGCAGCTACCATGTTCTTGTAAAGAAGTGCCTTGTCGAATCCGAGATTTACTTCAGTATCCGCTTCCATCTCTTCAATGGGGTTGGGATTGATAAGTGAATCATTGATACCGTCAAGGAAGCCTGTCATAACCATCTGAGTAACCTTGTACTTCTTTGCAAGCTCTGCAACAGTGCCTGTTACAACCTCATCGGGATTCTTTAAAAGCTTCTGGTAAATTCCTTTTTCTTTAATAAAATAATCATCCCAGAGTGACTTAAGTGTCTGGGCATCTTCGTTCTCGTTATAAGCTGTTTTTCTCCACTTTTCAAGTAATGTCATATTTCCTCCAAGGCATCCGCCCAATTAATATCTTCGCGTAGTGTATCATAAACTTAAGCAAGTTTCAAGTTTTACTCGGTAACGCGTTTGTACCATTCTTCCGCATTCTTTTTAAAATCAATCGACAACACCGCCATTTCGTCGATAGTCGCATTTTCCCAGGTTCCGTCCATGGGAATCGTAAATGTCGAAACCGAGTAATCAGACAGGTCCGTAACTGCTGATAAAAGTGATATCGCATCCTCAACCGACAGATCCGACTTAACTTTTCCGTAATTTGTCGACACGAATTCTGCCATTCCCCTCAAACCGCCTTCTTTCAGTTTCTCCATGCACTTTCTGATAACGGTTCGTTGCCTTTCCGTGCGCATAAAATCCGTTCCGATGTACCTGATTCGGCAATAGGCCAGTGTCTGATTTCCGTTTACATGGTGTATTCCGTCCGTTTCAGACATTATATCTGTTCCCGGCGCATATCCGAAATTATCATTTTGAGAAACAATGTACCCATTCATAATCTCAATTTCATCAGCAGTCAGTTCAAGATCTATTCCGCCGAAATAATCAACTATATCCCGCACCGAACAGAAATTAAATGTAACACTGCTGTCCACATTTATGCCAAAATTATGGCTGACGGTTTCCTTCAGAAGTTCACTCGACCCGTAAACATTTGCTGCATTGAGTCTATTGCTTCCGTGTCCGGGTATTTCCACATAAATATCTCTCAATATCGACGTAAGAATAACCTTCTTCGTTTCCTTATTGATTGTTACCAACAGCATTGTATCCGAACGTCCCGAAAAATCGTCCTCCCTTGAATCCACACCGATAAGCAGAAACTTCAGAAGATTATCGGTATCTCCCAAAATTATTTCGTCCGATTCTTTGTCTGAAATGCTGCTGCCGCTGTCTTCACGGTTTAATATTTCATCCCAATCCGAGCGGTTTTCCTCAATTTTGTCAATATCAAGAACGGTATCAAATGACGGTGCGGAGCAGGCCAAAAGACAGCCTGCAAAAATACCTGCAACCAATACCGCAAATATTTTTTTCAATGACTTATTTTTCTTTTTCATTTTTACTTTGTTTATCACCTTTGTATATGATATATTTCAAATATATCGGACTGATTCATTTATGCCACACAGAAAGGAATTTGGATTGCTATGAAGGAAAAACAAAACGTTTCCAAATATTCGATGCCACAGAGAATCGGCGCAATAGTTTGTGTTGTTCTGCTTGTTCTTATATACATTGCAGCCCTGGTGTTTAACCTGCTTGACGTAAGCTGGGCACAAACCGTAGGACGCATAGCTCTGATTTCAACTTTCGTTCTTCCCCTGCTCGCCTGGTTTTATATCTGGATGATCGGTAATGTCTTCAGAAAGCATACCATCGCCGATTTTGATTTAGGCGGAGTTCCCACCAATCATAGCGGAGCCACTATAGTCACAAACGCCGACGACAAAGATGCCGACGGCGCTGCAAAGCAGGAATAAGCTTATTTTCCGAGCGCTTCGATTTGTTTCGAGGCGCTTTCCTTATCCGTAAAAATAATTCCTTCCATACCGATTCTTTTTGCAGCTTCTATATTGGCTTCCAAATCATCTATGAAAACACATTCCGCTGCTGCCAAATCATATTTGTTAAAAAGAAAATCATATATTTCTTTTTCAGGCTTGCAACAATTTATATCGCAGCTCAAAACATATCCGTCAAGTAACGGAAGGAAGTCGAAAACTTCCGTACATTCCCTTACCGCTTTATGCGACATATTCGAGAGACAGTAAACTTTAAAACCTGCATTCTTCAGCTCGCAAATCCAATCCTTCGCATAGTCAAATTCCACAAGCATACCGGAAAAGTTTCTGTAAAAAATGCGAAGTTCTTCTTCTATCTCCGGATCGTTTTTTATAAATCCGGCAAGTATTTCTTCCTCGGTCATTACTCCCCTGTCGATTTCATTCCATAAAGGATCGCGTACAGTCGCATCTGCAATTCTTTCAAGCATGGCACCGGTGTAGCCCAGATTCTCAATAAAATCATGCCATCCGAACTTCACCAGCACATTGCCTATATCAAAAACAATATTCTTTATCATTTCATTTCTTCTTATACGTTTATTTCAGCCTTAGCACCAAGCTCATCCTTGTTTGCTTCAAGAACAGGAGCAACAACATCACGAAGATATACTGTTGTCTGATAGGGAGCACGTCCAACATAGAGTTCCGGCTTAAGTGTTTTCTCAATGTCCTCCTTTGTAAGTCCGAAGGAAGGATCGGCCGCAATAAGATCGACAAGGTTATTTTCCTTTCCTTCAACCTTAACATTCTTTCCTGCTTCCATTGAAAGTGTTCTGATTTTCTCGTGAAGTTCCTGTCTGTTTCCACCGTTTTTAACAGCATCCATCATGATATTTTCCGTAGCCATGAAGGAGATTTCCGCCATAAACTGCTTATAAATAACCTTGGGATAAACAACAAGACCGTCAACTACGTTTAAGCAAAGATCAAGGATACCGTCTGTAGCAAGGAAGCCTTCGGGGATTGAAAGTCTTTTGTTTGCAGAATCGTCAAGAGTTCTTTCAAACCACTGGGTTGATGAAACAAGAGCCGGATTAAGTGCATCTACCATTACATAATCCGCAAGTGAAGCGATTCGTTCACTTCTCATGGGATTTCTCTTATATGCCATCGCCGATGAACCGATCTGTGTCTTTTCGAAGGGTTCCTCAACCTGCTTTAAGTGCTGAAGAAGTCTGATGTCGTTTGACATCTTGTGTGCGCTTGCGGCAATTCCCGCAAGAACATTCAATACTCTTGTATCAACCTTTCTTGAATAAGTCTGGCCCGACACAGGATAGCAATCCTTAAAGCCCATCTTCTTTGCAATCATTGAATCGATTTTATCAATTGTTTCATTATCCCCGTTAAAGAGTTCAAGGAAGCTTGCCTGAGTTCCTGTTGTTCCTTTTGAGCCAAGAAGCTTAAGGGTACTCTGAACATACTCTAGGTCCTGTAAATCAATCATAAACTCGTTAAGCCAGAGTGTTGCTCTTTTTCCTACGGTTGTAGGCTGTGCAGGCTGGAAATGAGTAAATGCGATTGTTGGAAGATCCTTGTATTTATCCGCAAACTTTGCAAGTTCGTCAATAACACATACAAGTTTTTTGTGCACAAGCTTCAACGCTTCGTTCATAACAATAATATCAGTGTTGTCACCTACATAGCAGGAAGTTGCTCCAAGATGGATGATACCTGCTGCCTTGGGGCAAAGCACACCGTATGCATGAACATGGCTCATTACATCGTGACGTACTTCTTTTTCTCTTGCACGGGCAACATCATAATTAATATCATCGATGTGAGCCTTAAGCTCATCAATCTGTTCCTGAGTAATTACGGGCTGTCCGTCCTGTGAAAGACCAAGTTCCATTTCAGTCTCGGCCAGTGCCACCCAGAGACGTCTCCAGGTTTTAAACTTCATGTCCTGTGAAAAAATATACTGCATCTCCTTGCTGGCATAGCGTTCCGACAAGGGGCTTGAATATGCATCTGTTCCCATAATTTATTGTTCTCCTTTTTCATAAATATTAACTAATTCAAGAATCCGGTCTGCCGACTCGGGATGTTCCTTGATTATCTCTTTAATTACTTCACTGGCCTCTTTTGCAAGCACCTGATTATATTCCATCTGTTTTCTCAGTTTCTGGCGCCTCGAGATAAATCCATGTCGCGTTTCAACCATATCATTTGTATCAACAATGGCGTCAACCTGATGGATCCACATCTCAGGATCCTTGATGTTATATTTTCTGAGAGCCTTTACAAGCTTTGCCAGTTCATCCTGATATACAAGTTCGTTGTTTCTGAACTTAATTTTGGCCTCACGCTCTTTTTCAAATCGGGTATATAAATCCCGTAAGGTCCATGCATCCGGTACATCATACTTCAAATATAAATAATCTAAAAGGTTTTTGTTGTTAACATAGCGGATTTTGACTTTATTTTCCAAAATAATCAACTCATTGATGGTTGATGATATTTTTGTTTTTTCCGTAGAATAATTTGCATATTTTACATAAACGACCGTCAGTGCAACCGCTACAAGCGCTATGGTCATATAATATCCGATTCGAACGTCAAGTCCGATTCCTACCTGCAATAAGAATAACAGCACAACAAGAACTCCGGCAGTCCCCATAACAATCAGGCACACGCCCCTCGCGTTTTCAACTGCTGCCTCCAGTTCGTTTCTTCTGTATGCGTAAGCATGCTTTTCCCTGTCCAGTCTTGAAAGGTCATGCTTAATTTTTTTCCGCATATCCTCCTCATTTTCGAGATCTTCGCAGGCCTTCGCAATTTCCGCCTCGTAGGTTTCAACCATCTTGTACTCTTTGTCGGTGAGGGCACTCTCCTTTAAAACATATTGGTCATGTTCGATTCGTAATTCCCTTATATGCTTCGCAATCTTGATAATTGCTTCTTTTTCCTTGGTGGGAATATCTTCAACTTCCTCCATGTCCCTAAGATACCCGGACACGGCCTCGTATTCCCTGTTCAGAGCATCAATCTGCTCGGAAGCGTTTTTCAGCTGTTCAAGCAAGCTTCTTGTATACTGCTCCTGAACATTCGGGTCCTTTAAGTCCAGCGGTTCTCTGTCTCCGGCAAACTTGTCCCATTCGGGATCCTCGTACTCCAAGTCGTAATCGAAGTAATCATCGTCATAATATTCTTTTTTCGGCGTAAAGAATTTTTTTATGAAATTCATTCATCAATCTCCGTGCCGGACGAGTATTTTTCATTGTCCAAAACTATGTCTCTGTATTCTTCCTTCAGTTTTTCCGAAAGTTTTCTCATTTCCCCGTAATAAGATGTCACATCTGTTGTGTCCCTGAGAGAGAACAATTTATTCAGATTCTCGGCAACTTCGGTTGTATCATATTCATTCCTTGCCGCCGCAAACTCAGTTTCAAGAGCATCCGGAAGTTTTGATGATTTCTCACTGTCGGCAATAAAATTAATATATTCCTTCTCGGGAAGGCTCATTCTCTTTACAAGCAGATAGTGTCTGTGTGCCGCTTCATCATTATTACACTCATACGAAAGAAGAAAACATTTCTCAGCAGAATCGTACAGGTAAAGATTCATGTATGCAATTCCCATGTTATTTAATATTTTACTCTTTAATTCAATTTCTTCTTCCGGAAGAATCCGAAGAAGGTTGTCATATTCCTTGAGTGCAAGAACAAAATGTCTGCTCTCGATAAGGAAATCCGCGCGTGCCTTCAGTCTCTCAAATGCATTCATGGAAACATTTATTCTAAGCACGCCCTCGGCGTGGGCAATCTCATCTTTCGTATAGTAACCTGCATATGAAAGGATTGTTCCCACAAAAGCAGATGCAGATGAATTTGAATTAATAAGAAGATGAAGTTCCCTTGCCAAGTCAGGAAGTTTTAGTTCCTTCTCAATCCAAACCGCAAGATTTCTGTCGAGTATCTCTTTGTCAAGCAAAAAAGCATTTTCATACAACACATAACAAAGCTCTTCTATGCTGTAAACATTGACAAATATTCTGTCCATATAAAAGGGTGCCTCTGCATATGCACCCACGCAAGTCAGTACGCGGTTCATATGCCAATCACCTCATTCCATTCAATATTAACTGCGGGAAACAGCTCACCAAATCCCAAATCTTTAATTGAAACAGCCATTTTGCTCTCTGATGCCATACTCACTTCCAAATGAAGCCGTGTGGTTTTCGCAGGACGTTTCGGCAAGTCTCCCAAAGTTATGTCAACTGTTTCCGGATTTTTGCCTGTAAGAGGAGTTATTAGGAAACTGACAGTATTTCCCTCTGCCAAGATAATCTCGCATTCTTTATTTGCATCAAACCAGTTTACGCCTCCGTCCAGCAGAGGGATATACGACTTTTCACCTCTGTTCAGGGCATTCAGGCCTACATTCGCTCTCAATTTGTCTTTTCCGAGGAAAACATGTCCCAAGCTTACTTCGCTCGGACAAATTCTGTTTTTCGCCGCAAGCGCAGCGCCCTTCGAATAAAGATTATTTCCCTGGAACACACGACCCTTGTTGCAAAGAAGAGTAATTCCGTCCCTGCTCCATTCATTTTTAAATTCATCCCCCACAAGATAGGCGCTTGAGTACATTCTGCCTTCTATGGATTTTGCCACAAATTCAGCAAACAGTGATGTGGAATCCGGGCCGTCATAGGCTTCTTCGGAAAGTTTTTCTTCTTCTGTCGATTCAATAAATGTAACAATCGGAGTCGTACGCTTGTTGCATTCCATTCTCATGGATGTCATGCATTTTCCCGTTGCATCAAAAAGAAAAACATCCCTGTTCCAAAGTTCCTTAGGCTGTGCAAGCATATAATTGTAAAAGCTTTCGGTGTGGCTTTGAAAATATATTTCTTTTGTTTTCAGTCCAAGGCTGTTAATAGCCTCAGTAAGCATAATAATCAGATTTTTATCCAGTTCTTCCACCGTAATCATTATGCAGGTCACGCCGCTTAAAGGAGTCACCATATTAACAAGTGCCAATGCCCTCTTCATAAAAAGACCCAAAAGAGCCGAAGGTCTGTAATTATCCGCTCCGATTTTACAGTCTTCGCCTATTTTTGCCAGTTCAACGAGTCTGTCGACAAAATAGCCGTCCGCATCCTTATACTTAACAGCCTCATTTCCCGCAAACCACTGATTCACTTCGGCACGTTTGAACAGGGCAGTCGGAATCAGATATGTACCGTCGACCGGCGATGTAAGCATTGTTTCCACATCATCGCTCTCTGTATTGCCCACGCTTACCTGAGTAAAAGAATCGGTAATATCAAGGCCCACCACATATTCGATTTTATTCTTTTTATCCTTAGGGTCCATTAATTCGGTCTTTCCTTTTACTGAAGTTTAAATAATTTGCTTATCATAAAATCTTTTCTTCGATATTCATGAATCAGCTGCTCAAATGTGTCATAATCCTGAAGTGAATTTGAAATCACAATATCATTTATTTCATTGAATCTGCTTGTGGTAATATCGCGGCTTATATCACTTTTCGATATACTGCCTGACTGTGTAAGCTGTTCGTCACCGTTTTCTTCTTCGGTAATATAGTAAAGAAGGTTTTCCCCGAAGAACAAAATAAACGATTTTACATAAACACCACCGTACATATCCTGCATTTCCCGGGTTTGATATTCACCCGAGGATAAATCGTCACGTTCAACGATGTAGTGAATCATAACCCTCTTTCCGGGGGCTGATTTGTATTCTATAAAGGTCTTGTCGATAAAACGATTCATTTCAATCGAACCGTCTTCCATAAATTCCTTGAAATATGAGAAGAATATATTTTTTGAAACCATATATTCCAAAAACTCACGAATATACTCACGGGTAAGCCCGTCGGCACAATCCTTGTTCTCGGAATAATATTTTATATATGCCAGCTTGCATACAAGAAGAAATTCTTCTCCCCGCCTCAAAAGCTTTGTAATTTCTTCAAAAACAAAGCCTTCCATCAATTGTTCTTTGACAAGATATTCAAATGAACACTGTGTAAGAAATGCTTTACGAACGTCTCCGTCACCGCCATTTTCGGTATACATTCTGTAAATATCCATTCGCTCCGCCACATAATATCCCGTATATAGCATCTGGATAAGCATATTTTCACACATTGCACGCATATCTATGTCGAAGTTTTCGGCCGCACGGAAAAGTTTCCTCATATTCTTTGTCATACCGTGATAATTTTCACAAAGATATGTAAGAATAACATCATCATACTTGCCCTTAAAAAAGCATTCAGCCGCAATGTCCGTAATCTCTTTGCAAGGAACAAAATCGGCACGTGAAATCAGTCTTGAGCAAAGTTTTACAAGATCCTTCGGTTCTGTTCCTTCAGTTCCGTACTGCAAAACCCATTCAAAGGCTCTGTCATACATGCCTCTGATAACCATATATCTTACTCCGATGTTTCGCTCTTTCGCAGTCATTTCTCCCGGACACAGATTCTCAAGAAGTGAATCCAGTTCTCTGATTTGATCGTTATCAAAATAGTACTGCATCAGTTTTGTTCTTATATCTGTCTTATAAGAAGGCTCGATTTCGACAGCATCCAAAATTCGCTGATAACGAATCCTGTTTTCGTCATTTATTTCCACAAGCTCGCTTGAGCATTCGCAGGCATAGACATCGAAAGCCAGATTATCCTGTACAAACGGCAACATAATGTTCGCCATTTTACCCGGAACCATCAGTTTTTCCGTATCATAATTGATTGATTTCATATACCGGTTCGAGAATCCGTCTTCAAATACAATGGTAAAGTCCTTGTTGTATATGGGTACAAAAACCTCTTTGTTTTCAATCGGATAAACCTCGGCAATCGTTTCATGACTCTGATAAACAAGTATTTTTGAAACCTGCTCGGAATCAATGCAAATTCTGTGAGTAAATATCAATTTAACGAGCTTATCCGCCATCTCACGTGAAATAATGCTTTCGTTAAGAACAAACTTATATACAACAGCCAAATCTCTGTTGATATGTCCTTCCGAAATCTGACTTATGGTAAATCTCTCTATCTGCTCTCTGTACGAATTAAATGTATCCTCATCATTTCGGCGACCCTCGATTACCCTTGCATAAAGATATGCGGTATGCTCCCAGTCAAGTGAGCTTTCGTATGAAAAATACAGATATACCATCTTGGGGAGTCGCATCGGAATATCCAAATTAAGCGACATCATATAATATTCATAAATCCGAGTTACACGCGCTTCAGCCTCCAGTGCAAGCTTATACCACTGGAAGAATTTCGGTTCTCGCCTGTCATGAGCAATAAGGAGTGAACAAAGGGATGTAAGAGTGTCCACGTCCTGCAGAATATCATAGCAATACATCAGCAGTGTAATAATGCTTTCCGAATACCACTTTCCCGTACCGGCAAGATAAACAACCTGTCTCGCAATATCTTTTGAAAGAATCTCTTCTTTCATCATAAATCTGAGTACGCGAACCTCCACCGACTCAAGTTTTGTAAGCAGTGCAGGATTAAGAAGAAGCATATTTGCTGCCTCGACATACATAACCGGGCTGGTGCAGCCGATAGTAAGCTGCTTATCGATAGACAGCCATTTTTTCGAAGGACTGATTGCATACTCCTCCGAAAGGTACAAAAGAAGCCATGCAACCTGCCACGAAGAAGAATCCGCATTGTAAATCATCTCAACTTCTTCTGTCATCAGGTCTATATACGATTCCTCTCTGTTAAGCAGAGTGGTAATGTACAAAAAGTAAGCTCTGAGAGGTGTCATTGCATCCTCTTCATAAAGTTCGTCTTCCACCTGATCGACAATCCAACGCGCCTCGTTATATCTTTCTTCTGTAATGAGGAGCTGAGCCTTAAACAGCCGTGCCACACGATCATTGCTTCGAAGTGAGAGCATCCTGTCTACAATCAGGCTTGTCTGCGCAATCCATGTGTCGACAGAAATTCTTTTTAATCTGAAAGCTTTATAATAAGTCATCATGTCAACAAGGGCATGACGGTATTCAATGTCTTTTGAAATATCCTGACGAAGAATCGTATCTCTGGAAACTCTGACCCTGACCTCCATCGAAACAAAGGAATTAAAAAATCTGATAACCGCAAAATTGTTACCGGTATGAAGTGCTTCAGGATTTATCACAAAACTGTAACGCAGAAGGTTCCCGAGAAAATCATCGTCTGTAAGCACTACCGATGAAAGAATAACAAAATCCGAATCCGTCTCCACATTTAAGAATGTGTACCCCCATCCGTTTCGCGTAATATCAATGTACTCTTCCACAGGTTCATAGGGCTCCTCAACCACAACGGAATCCGAATCCAAAATATACTCAATCGGACGTTTCTTATTGATTGCAAGAAGAAATTCTTCCACATTCTGCTCGTTGCCGTAATATGCACTGAGCCCTCTGTAAGTTCTGAGATACTGCCTGTCGTTTCCCTTAAACAATTCAACAAATTCTTCAGAATAAAACAGATTTACGGCTTCGTCCCAGTTTGTTTTTGCAAGATTTGCAAAATGGAACAGATTGCGAATGCTTCCGAGAGAAGTTTCTATGGCAGAATGAGCTACCGTAATAACATATGGCAGAAAATATTCACCCATATTTGAAATGACGCTGATTTCACCCTTTACCACATCTCCCAGTGCAAGACCTTCCGCGGAAAAAGTATACTCCACACTTGCCTTTTCTCCTTCAAAGTTTTCGGACAAAAGCACAAGTCTGAGGCTGTCAGAATAAAGACAGCCGCCGGGATTGTTTCCCGAAGAGAGCACCTCAAAAGAACCGGAATATATTTCATCCGGCTGAACGGTAAGTTCAATTCGGGAAGAAGAAAATCCCAAAGAGCCCTTATCATAATCGATTTTTCCTTCAAGAATCTGTCCAACGATTTCTCTCATTTTTGCTCCATTTGCTCGTTGCATTTTTGTCCCATTAGATTATAATTTCCGTTAAGGGCACAAAAGTGCATTCTTACGAGTCATTATAGCATGAGGAACATTAAAATGGAACATAAAGAACATTTTCACGGCAGTGATCTTGAGAAAATAGAAGCCTACTACGGAATCAGAAAAGAGGATATCATTTCTTTCTCTGCAAACGTCAATCCTTTGGGACTTTCCCCGAAGGTAAAAAGAGAACTTTCCGAGCATATTGACTGTCTTACAACTTACCCCGACAGGGAATACACCTCCCTTCGCAAAGCAATTGGAACTTATGTAAACACTAACTACGAAAATGTGCTTGTTGGCAACGGTTCCACCGAGTTGATTTCTCTATTTGCAAAGTTATGTAACCCTAAGAACGCTTTGATTTTCGGTCCCACCTATTCCGAATATGAGCATGAAATTATGCTCTTTGGCGGTTCATGCAATTACTTTGAGCTCGAAGAAAAAGACAATTTTATCGTTAATAAGAACAAGCTTTTTGAAGCTCTTTCGGAAAATGTCGATTTACTTGTAATCTGTAATCCCAATAACCCCACTTCCGCTCTCATTGAGCATGAAACCATGGAGGAAATTGTATCATATTGCAGCAACTCAAACATAAATGTGATTGTTGATGAAACATATATGGAATTTGTTGAAAACTTTGAAGCAGTAACCGCCATTTCACTTGTTGATGAATACAGGAATCTTGTTGTTCTTCGCGGAATTTCAAAGTTCTTTGCTTCTCCGGGTCTTCGTCTTGGTTACGGCGTAACATCAAACCACGAACTTATAGCCGGAATAAAGTCACTGCAAATCCCCTGGTCAATCAATTCTCTTGCGGAAGTTGCCGGAAAACTGATGTTTACCGATGAAGAATATATAAAAGAAACAAAAAACCATATCGCTTCGGAGCGCGAGCGCGTTTTCGAAATTCTCTCTTCCATCGACGCATTAAAGGTATACAAGCCAACCTGTAATTTTATCCTTTGCAAAATCGTGAACAGTCCTGTTACGGCTCAGGAACTTTTTGATGAAGCCATAAAGGAAGGATTAATGATTCGTGACTGTGCAAGTTTCAACTTCCTGGACGAATCTTTTTTCCGCATGTGCTTTATGAAGCGTGAAGATGATGATAAACTGTTAAATATCATCAAAAGAGTTTTTTCATAAAATCAAGGTTTGGGGGATTTATGAAGTTAAAGATTACAAAAGAATCCAAAGTTAAAATAATACTGTTTCTGCTCTCGATGGCAGTAACAGTATTTGTTGTTTATATTCCTTATTTCAAGCAGGGGCTTCCCGGTCATTTTATGGATACCCTCTATCAGATGGAACGTATAGAGGGATTAAAAAACTCCTTGTTAAACGGTACTTTCATTCCTCGCATCTATCCACACTTTTTTAACGGATACGGTTACGGAAGTCCGTTGTTCTATTCGGATATTTTCTTTACATTCCCCGCAGTGCTGCGGATAGCAGGTTTTTCGGCAACACAAACCTGGAAGCTTTTTGTTCTGGCATTGATTTTCGTCAATTATATCGTTTCATTTTTCTGCATAAAGGCAATTGCAAAAGATTATACCGCATCCCTTGCCGGTGCAGTTGCACTTACTTCATGCCAGTTCTACCTTGTTGACCTTGTCCTTCGTGCAGGACTCGGAGAATATATGGCAATCATTATTCTTCCGATTCTGTTTGTTGCAATATACGATTATTTTGTTCTTGAGGGAAGAAGAAGCTATCTGTTCGGCGTAGCCTTCGGAGGTATGCTCCTCTGTCACTCTATTATGGTTTTTCTCGGGGCTCTTTTCACAATAATCATTTTTGTCTGTGCCCTGATTTCACCCAAGTACCGAAAGAAGGTATTCGTACCCGAGAAGTTAAAAAGACTGTCGGTTGCCGCCCTGCTCACCGTAGGCTGTACCGCATACTACTTTCTTCCCATGCTTGAACAGATGCTTTCCGGTAAATTTTTGTTCAACACTCCATGGGTTCATTTAAGTGAGTATCTTGCACCGCTTTCATCACTGTTCGCATTAAAGGGATCGATGTTTTTTACCGCGAATGTAGGACTCGGTGCAGCGCTTTGGCTTCTTCTATGTTATGCATGTTTTATGACTTTTACCGGGAACAAAAATTACGAAGCGCTTTTCTTAATGCTGTTTGGGCTTTTTATTGCCGTTATTACCACAAATATCTTCCCTTGGAAATTATTCGACAATTCGTTCCTAAACAATATTCAGTTTACTTTCAGACTGTTTCCTTATGCAGTTGTTCCTATTGTTATAGGCGGGACTGCGTTCCTTGCTAAGGACACCGTTACATTACGAAAATACATAGTTGCCGGCGTGGTTGCTGCACTCTCACTGATATTTGCCGTTTATCAAAACAGTGATGTGGCAATTGATGAAGCCACCTATAATCTAAGTGACGAATTCCTTGCTACAGAAGGGACAATGTATGTCGGAAAGGGCGAGTGGTTGCCCGACGGATCCGTAATCGAAGAATTTGAAATGATTCTGATTACCGACCCTGCAGGCTTTTGCTATGTCAAATCAGCCGAAGGAACCACCCCTCTTAACAAAAACGGTTTGAACAAATATTCTTTCACCGTAACTGAAGATACCGATTTATACACGGCATCACTCATTTACTACAAAGGTTACAGTGCGACTCTTATTACGGAAACCGGTGAAAAAGAAAAATTGTCCTGCACACGAGACGACTTAGGACTGATTACCGTCTCGAATCACACAGGATTACCCGGAACAATCGAAATCATATATTCCGGAACCTTAATTCAAAAGATTTCCGTAGCAATAACGCTCGCTTCGATTATTCTTCTTTGCATTGTCCTTTTCCGCAAAAAATCCGCAAAACAATAAGCCAATGACAAAAAAACTCTGCAGCCTATATCATCAGGTTGCAGAGTTTTTTATCGTTTTTTATTCTCCGGCAAGCTTCAAAAGAATATCATTGCTTCTCTGAATAAATCTTGTCATCTCCTCAGGTGATAAAGGAGCCTGCTGAATCTTTGCAAGATCGTAAAGCTGCTCACAGAACATTGATGTATCATCATTGTCCTTGTGTCCGAGAATATAGCTTACAAGAGGATGATTTGCGTTAAGAACAAGTGTCTCGCCGTCATCTCCCCCAAACATCTTAGGGTCCATACCGGGCATTGAGTACATCTTCATCATGTCCTGCATACGTCGTGATTCCTCTGAAAGAGTAATCATGGACGCAATCTTTTTGTTCTTGAGTTTCTGAATTTCAAGCTTCATATCCTGCTTTTTAAGAGCTTTTTCAAATATGCCCTTAATGTCTGCAGCCTGATTTTTGAATTCTTCTTCAGCCTTCTTTGAAGTTTTAGCCTTTAATGCATCTTCAATATCTGCATCGATTCTCTTAAATCTGATTCCTTCGTTCTTTGCTTCAAGCTGTGAAATGAATGCCTGGTCAATATTATGTGTAAGAACAACCGCATCCATCTTTGCCTGCTTAAACATATTGATGTACTGACTCTGCTGCTGTTCATCAGTCACATAATATATTGTCTTGTCTTTCTTTTCTTCTTCCTCGTTAACAATCTCAGTTTCAACGGTTTCACCGTTTTCGTCAACCACGTCCTCTACATCTATGGGCTTAATTTCGAGGCATTCGGGAAGAGTAAGGAATTTGCCGTCAAGATTCTTAAAAAGGATATAATCTGTCATCTTTTCGCAGAACTTGTCATCCTTTAAGCAACCGTACTTGATGAAAGGACTGATGTCGCCCCAGTATTTTTCATAATTTTCTTTATCGGTCTTGCACATTCCGGAAAGTTTATCGGCAACCTTCTTTGTAATGTAGTCCGAGATTTTCTTGACAAATCCGTCATTCTGAAGTGCACTTCTTGAAACATTCAGAGGAAGATCGGGGCAATCGATTACACCCTTCAAAAGCATAAGGAACTCCGGAATAACTTCCTTGATGTTATCGGCAATAAACACCTGGTTGTTGTAGAGCTTGATTGTTCCTTCAATAGACTCGTACTCCATATTAATTCGGGGGAAGTAAAGAACACCCTTTAAATTGAAAGGATAATCCATATTAAGGTGAATCCAGAAAAGGGGCTCCTTGTAATCCTTAAATACTTCACGATAGAATTTTTTGTAATCCTCATCCGTACATTCGCTCGGAGTTCTGTTCCACAAAGGATTGGTATCATTTAAAAGTTCGGGACGCTTCTCAATTTTGAGTTTAAATTCGTCGCCTTCCTTTTCGGGTGATATTGTATCGACTATCACATCCGAATCAAGTTTCTCTTCGGGGCGAATGATCTCTGTTCCCTTATCGGGTGCCTCACTTAAATAAATCTCGGTAGGCATGAATGAACAATATTTCTCGATAACTTCTTTGGCTCTGTACTTGTTGCAGAACTCAAGAACATCTTCGTTCAGGAACAATGTAATTGTTGTTCCTACAGAGTCCTTATCGCCGTCTTCCATAGTAAAGGTTGTTCCGCCGTCGCACTCCCAATGAACAGCCTTAGCACCTTCCTTGTATGAAAGAGTGTCTATATGCACTTCTTTGGCAACCATAAATGCAGAATAAAAGCCCAAACCGAAGTGACCGATAATCTGATCGTCATTAGCCTTATCCTTGTATTTTTCAATGAAGTCCGTTGCTCCCGAGAAAGCGATCTGATTAATATATTCCTCAACTTCATCCGCTGTCATACCAAGACCGTTATCGGAAAATGTAAGTGTCTTGTCAGTTGAATTGACAATAACATCAACTCTTCCCTTAAAGCCTGCGGGAAGCTCGTATTCTCCCATCATTCCAAGTTTTTTCAGTTTTGTAATAGCATCGCATCCGTTTGAAATAAGTTCACGGAAAAAGATATCGTGGTCTGAATATAACCACTTTTTGATAATGGGAAATATATTCTCACTGTTAATTGAAAGACTACCCTGTTTTGCCATTTTTAATTTGCCTTCTTTCTTTATTTTTCCTTTTAGTAGGGATTTGTATTTCTGTCAAATACGAGTTTATTGCCTTGAAAAATAAAAGTCAATACAAAATTAGCACTCTGTATTACAGAGTGCTAACAATAGTGTTCAAATGCTTGATTTTACTGGGTTCTGCCAATTCTAAAACTTTTATAAACCTCAAGAATACATTTGCTTTTGAATAACGAATTTGTATAAATCAGAATTCGACATCAAAAAGAGTCGACGTAGTCACATCCGGATCGTCAATCAATTCAATCGAATCAAAAAGTTCGTGATTTAAATTTTTTTTGAGACCTTTTACATACTCATCATATGTTTCCTGAAACACCTGATCGCGTCTTTGCTGCAAAATTTTGAGCTTATTCTGCTGTGTTTCCCCAATATCGTAGGTATTGATACATTTAATAACATGATATCCGATTTCGGTTTGTATTACATCAGATATCTCACCTTCATCAAGATTAAATGCCGCCTCCTCAAAAGCCGGTGCGGTCTCCCCACGTCCAAAGGTGTATGTTATGGCATCATCCTCGTTATATTCCGCAGCAAGACTCTCAAAGTCTTCCGGATTCTCAGTATCAAGTGCCCGATTTCTGATTTCAAAAGCCAAATCCTTTGCTGTCTGCCTTGCCCTGTCCGTATATTCCAAACGGTTACCGTTTGCGTCTTCGGCGTAAGTTTTTATCAGTATATGCTGTACGGTCACGCGTCTTGCTTCATCATCGCTTATTTCCGGATTAATATCTCTGATGATATATTCATAGACTTTATTGGCCAGTGCATATTCCGTATAAATCCCGGTTACAGTCTCAAGTGTAGCTCCGGTAAGTTCTTTTTCCTTCGAATTTAACGAAGAATAATAATCTTCGGCAGCCTTTTCAACAGTCGCTGTTTCTTCGTCCGTAAGCGTGAGCTCATAATCCGTTGCCATAAGATTCATAACTTTAACCTGAGCCACCTTCGCCAGAACCTTTTCTTTTATACGTTCCTCAATCGACTCACCGTTAAGATTTTTATTCCATAGCTCGTCTCCGTAAACCTCTTCATACTGATTCTGGACTGTAGTCAAATACAGCATCATCTCGGGCAGATAACACGAAAGACTGTTTATTCGCATTATTTCTTCTTCACCGAATTCTGTTGTAAGTACAATATTTTTGTCTTCGCAAGCGGTCAGAAGAAATGTTGCAATCAAACACACCAATATAATTTTTGTTCTTAACAATACTTTTTTAAACAATCAAATCACCGTTCATATCGTACCAATGTGTTCCATCGGTCATAACATAATCATCTCTGTTTAATATTCTCTGAGTGAAATCCTTGGCTGATTCCAACTTGGTTTTAAATGCAACTCCGCCGCCAAAAACTGTTGTGCTGTGGATATCAGAGCCGGCAGTTCCGGGGAAGTTGTGTTCTTTGGCGTATGCCACAGCTTTGGGGTTGTAATCTTCGCCGTGATGAGACTGAGACAAAGGCGTAACGTGAGTGGCATTAAACATCTCGCATCCGTCCACATCATCGGGGAAAAGCTTAATTTCATCGATATACCAGGCTTCTCTGTAGGGATGTGCCTGAATCACGATTCCCCCTGCCTCATGGATCAGTTTGTACTGTTCGGATATTGAGGCTTCTCTCATTTCTTCATGCTCCGCAAGCCATTCGGGAGTCATTCCGTAAATAAGAAATTCAGGTCCGGAATAACCTGCTTCCCATCCCGGAAAAACCTGGAGCCCTATTTTTTCGCCTTCTTCTTTCATTTGACGGTAGCCTTCAAAAAACTGATGACACCATTCCTTCCAGGGAAGAGATCTGTCAACGCATGTATTTCCGCCCCAGTTATGGTCTGTCACAAAACTTCCCGCATATCCCGCTTCCTTCAATGCATGTGCCATTTCCCTGCCGGTATTGTTCGCACAGGCACTGCCATTGGATGTATGCATATGTGTCTCATAAAGGTATGGATATTGTGCTTTTACTTCATCAATTGTCATTTGTCTGCCCTTACTTTCTTTCGTATTTTAAAAACGAATAAATCATATCATAACAATACTGTTCATCAGAATCTGCAACAAGCACAAATTCGGGATTATTATCCAGATTATCAATATACGCATCAGCCTTATATTCATAATCAATTTTTGTAATATGAAAAATATTTATATCTTTAAGGAAATAGTCATACAAATACGCGCCGCTAATTATGTAAACCGAATCACTTTCTTCATTTTCAATTGCTTTTTTTATCTCTTCTGCAGAAGAATAACATTCGGCTCCTTTGACAGTATCATTAATATCTCCCAGAAAAACAATATTTCTGCACCCTGCAACCGGTTGTTGCCCGGGAAGCTTATCAACATATGCAATATCATATATTATTGTTTTTCCTTTTATTTCCTCAAGCATACTCTTACGTTCGGCGGGAATTGAAGCAAGAGGCTTATTTTTTAAAGAAACTGCCCAATTGTTATCTGTAAGCGCGATAGCCTGCATATAATCTCCATTCTATATAGCGATCTCAATATCTTTTATCTGCTCGTGAGTCTCATATCCTTCCAGTTTCACATCATCCCGTGTGAATTGGTAGAAATCCTTAATATCCGGATTTAACCAGAATTTCGGAGCCTTAAGAGGTTCTCTGGAAATAAGTTCTTTTATTGCGGGAACGTGTCTGTCATATATATGTGCATCCGCAATCACATGGACAAACTCACCGACATTCATATCGCAAACCTGGGCAAGCATATGAACAAGCACAGAGTACTGAACTACATTCCAGTTGTTTGCAGCCAAAACATCCTGAGAACGCTGATTAAGAATAGCATTCAATGTAAGTTTGTCTTCACCGGGACGCTGTGTAACATTAAATGTCATTGAATAAGCACAGGGATACAAATGCATCTCACTTAAATCCTGATGAACATAAATGTTTGTCAGAATTCTTCTGCTGAAAGGATTGTTTTTAAGGTCGTAAATAACTCTGTCGACCTGGTCCATCATTCCTTCTTTGTACTTATGCTTAACGCCCATTTGATAGCCGTATGCTTTTCCGATTGAACCTTCCTCATCAGCCCATTCATCCCATACATGGCTGTTAAGTTCATTAATATTGTTTGACTTTTTCTGCCATATCCACAGCATCTCATCCGTAGCACTTTTAAGTGCCGTCTTTCTGAGAGTGAGAATCGGAAACTCCTGTCTTAAATCGTAACGATTGACAACACCGAATTTTTTAATTGTATAAGCGGGTGTTCCGTCCGGCCAGTGAGGGCGAACCTTCTCACCTTCGGTTGATGTTCCGTTTGTCAGTATATCGTTACACATATCTATAAAAATTCTGTCTGCTACGCTCATTTCTCGTCATGCGTTATGTAAACCGCTTACCCCTTTTTCTTTTTTCGTCCTGCTTTTCTGTCATCAATCGGGTCCGTATTAAAATTATCCGGGTCCCATTTATCTGTAAGTGAATTTATCTGGCTTGTAAATTTAGCCATCTCTTTGTTTGAAAGTCCCTGATTTTTCTGTACCACCGCGAGCAAGCGTTGTGCAGCGGCCAAAAGCCTTGCAAAGGCATCGGAAAAAGCAGATCCTTTTTTCTTTTTCTTTTCACCCGATGCAGTATATTCAAATTCACCTGTTGCCAGATTATATACCGTTCCGCTGAATGGCGCGTAAGCGGATATCTTCATCGCGCGGTTAACATAATCTGTAAAGGCTTCACATGCCGTCTCGTCACCGTGAACAACAAAAACCTGCGTCGGCTTCTCATCAAAATTTGAAAGCCATTCAATGAGACCGGCTTTATCCGCATGACCGGAAAGACCCGTAAGAGATTTCAATTCAGCTCGAACCGCTATGGGTTCGCCAAAAAGTTTTACTTCTTCCGCTCCATCCAATAAAGCCCTTCCTAATGTTCCCATTGCCTGGTATCCCACAAAAAGAACCGTGCACTCCGGTCTCCAGAGATTGTGTTTTAAATGATGTCTTATACGCCCCGCTTCGCACATTCCCGACGCCGAGATGATAACTTTCGGTTCGTCATCAAAATTAATAGATTTTGACTCTTCTGACGTTATTGCCAGGTTCAGTCCCGGAAAAGTAAGCGGATTCTCGCCCTTTTTAATCATTTCCATAGCTTCTTCATCGAAGCATGAAAAATAGTTTTTCTGGAATATTTCGGTTGCATCCACCGCAAGAGGCGAGTCCACATATACAGGGAAATCATGATATTTAACCATTTTGTTAAGTTTAATCTGCTTAATAAAATATAGTATTTCCTGCGTTCTTCCTACTGCAAATGAAGGAATAACAACATTTCCTCCTCTGTCGAGAGTGTTCTGAATTATGGATGCAAGATCGACAACTGAGTTCACTACGGCTTTCTCGTGGAGTCTGTCCCCGTATGTTGATTCCATTACCACATAATCTGCTTTCTTCGTATATGCAGGATCTTTTATAAGCGGCTGATTTTTGTTGCCGATATCACCGGAAAAGCAAATCGTCTTATGAATGCCTTCTTCGTTTAAAAACACTTCAATACTTGATGAACCGAGCAAATGCCCCACATCGGTAAATCTAACCGAAATGCCATCGAAAAGATTCACTTTATCACCGTAATGCAATCTTACCAGATGCTTTATTGCATTGTCCGCATCCGCCATTGTATACAGTGGGTTAATGTCTTTCTCTTCTTCACCGGTCACAGCCCTTTTCTTCTTGCGGGCTTTCCATTCCGCCTCCTGTTGCTGAATATGCGCACAGTCTCTGAGCATGATCGCACAAAGATCTACTGTAGCATCAGTAGCATAAATCGGTCCCGAAAACCCTCTGGCATACAATAATGGCAGCATCCCCGAATGGTCCACATGGGCATGGGTAAGAAGAACAAAATCCAAATCTGCTTCGTTGCATGGAAGACCTTTGCTTTCGTATGGATTGCTTCCCTGCTCCATTCCGTAATCCACAACAAATCGTTTTCCGCAGGCTTCCACATAATGACATGAGCCTGTAACCTGATGATCCGCACCTACAAATTGAAGAATCATAAGAGCCTCCCCTGTTGACAGTGATTAAAAAAGGTTAACAAGAAACATACTTAGTACCGCTGCAATTGCAACCACCACCAGGCTTAGTTCAAAAAATGAAAGAACAATTGCTACGACGGTTCCCACAACAGCGGCTGCCAAATTATCCGTACAGTAAAAGATGCCCGGGAAAGTCAGACCGGCAAGCACGGCATATGGCACATAATATAAAAAAGACCTTACAAACTTTGATTTAATCTGTTTCGTGAAAAAAGCAAGGGGAATGGCTCTTGGAATATAGGTCACCAATGCCATTATAAAAATAGCAATTAAATATCGAACGGCTAAACTCATACTTTTTTGCCCCCCTCTTCTTCGCTATCCTGATCGGGAATAGGTGCGATAATCGCCATCACCGAAGCAGCAATTATCGTTGCCGCTATCATTTTAAAGCCTCCGGTAACAAAAGCGAATAAAGGAACATACTCTATAATGCATGTTACAAGAACCGAAAGAAGAATTGCACCGAGTACTTTTAAAGATTTTTTTGCCGGCGGGACAATAACCGCAATGAACATGGCATACAAAGCTATTCCCATGGCATCCGCAACTCTGTCCGGTAAAATGTTGCCGACTATAGCCCCCAGAGCTGTACCACTCGTCCAGCCGATGATCGGTACGGTCATAAGTCCGTACATATAGTGTGCTGTAATCTCTCTGTCTCGCGTGGATGCCAGTGCAAAAACTTCATCTGTAACGCCGAATCCGAAAATCAGTTTTTGAAAACGCTTTGTATTTTTCGCCAATTTCTGCGTAAGTGCCAAACTCATAAGAGAGTATCTTAGATTTATAATTAAAACCGTTAATCCGATTTCAAAATAATTCGCCATCTCGGCCATTAATCTGGCCCCTGCAAATTGTCCCGAACTGGTAAGATTCGTCAATGATATCAGAATAACTTCCCACACAGGAATTCCAAGTTCTGTTGCTGCGGTTATTCCAAATGTAAAGGATACCGCCAGGTATCCAACCCCAATCGGTATCCCTTTTTTTAAGCCGTCTGCCAACTCATTTCGCTTTGCTGACTGTTCCATTTATTTCCTCGAATTCACATACTTTTTCGTGCACCCAATCCAAAAGTACCTGCTTATCATAGGGTTTTATTAAAAACTTATCTATTGCATTATCATGCTCCGCTTTCGCCTGCATAACATATGCATTGGCCGTAACTGCCATTATCGGTATCTTTGAATCCTCGCGACCGCTTTTGCGAATTTTTTTCGCAGTTTCATTTCCATCCATAATCGGCATCATAAGGTCCGTAATAATACAGCTGTAATGGTTTGTCTGCGATGCCAAAAAGGCATTAACGCCCTGCGCGCCGTCCAAAACCCACTCAACTTCATAACCGATACCCTTAAGCTGTCTGGAAGTAATCATTGCATTTACTTCGTTATCTTCTATAAGAAGAACGTGCTTCCCCGAAGCAACTTTTTTCATCTCTTCAATACTAGCCATCCCATAAACCCTTTAATTATTTCTGTAGAATAAAAAACTCACCGTACCCCTACGGATATTACAATTCTACTCCATAAAACCATTACTAACAACAGAAATTTCACTTTGATACTGTCAAAACAGATTGTTGTTAAAACAAATCCAACATACTGTCTAAGTAAATTGCCTCTCTGACTTTTATACTGCATTCGGGCTTTACCATATAATAAATCAGCATTTCCAGAACAACAGCACTTCCGAGGCTTCTTCCTTCGATTTTAAAATTGGAAAAACCGGCAGGCAAATACCTGTTTACAATATCTTTGACTCCGATAAACATGGGATTTTGCATTGCTTTGGAAAAGACATAGCCTTCTTCGGCGTTCTTTGACTTACAGGGATAATCAAGCAGCGTTTCTCCGAGAATTTTTCTGCTCACATTTTCATAGCAGGCTTTTCTGTTCACGCATCCCGCATCGCAACATTCATTGCACAGAAACTCAATACGTTTTTTGTCGCTTATTTCCAATTTATTCCAATATTCAAAGTTTTTATTATGACGAAAATCCGGGACAATATACGAAAATTCCGAACGTTTCAATTCCCGACCCAAACCGGACAGATCGGTAACAACTTTCGTAGTAGATGATACAAAGTAAAACTTCGTATACTTTGTTTTCAGATAATCCAGCAGCAAATCCGAGGCAACTATAACTCCCGTGTTAAATTCATTACAGGAAATGAATTTTTCGCAAAGTCTGTTGCTTATTGCATCAGTCAAATGCTCTTCTTTAAGAAGCAAATTGCTGAAGGTAAATCTTGGAGAAATACCATATTGTTTCAGTAATTTAATAACATCTTCCGCATCTGCTTCTTCTATCTCTATTCGCCCTCCGCCCCATATTGAATTAGTGGGAGCACCGTAAATCGATCCGATGGTTACCCAGTCGTAAAAATAGTCCCTGTGTTCAAAAAACAGTGGCAAAAAGCGTTTATATAACTCATAAAATTCAAACAAACCGGGCAAATGGTATACAGCAGTTCGCATCAATTTCCTCTTTCAGTTTCTTTCGTTTTGTATTATAGTCTATCTCTTTTTGCTGTCTCATTCAATATTATCGCTATTTAATTCGCAATGCGCACAACAATAGTTTGAGTATCAAAATATTTTTCAAAAATGCCTTGACACTCAAACTATTTTGTAATAATATCCTCCTTGGTTAGTTTGATTATCAAATTATTTGAGTTTCAAACTATAAACAACAAGAAAAAGGAGAAAAAAGACATGTTAGAAAAGATTAAAGAAATCATTGAAGAGAAATTAAACATTGAAGGCGCAGACATTACAGCAGAAACAAGATTTAAGGAAGATCTTGAAGTAGACAGCCTTGATTTATTTGAACTTGTTATGGCCCTCGAGGAAGAATTCGGTACGGAAATCCCCACAGAAGAACTTGAAAAGCTTACAACTGTAGGCGCTGTTATAAGCTACATCGAAAGCAAGCAGTAACTCTTCGTACGCTGATTGGTGGAATTATATTATATCGGCGATATAACTTGGAAAAAGGTATGAATATGAATACAAAAATTACTGAATTAATGAATATTAAATATCCTATCATCCAAGGTGGTATGGCATGGGTGGCAGAACACAATCTGGCTGCCGCCGTGTCAAATGCCGGTGGATTGGGTATTATCGGAGCCGCTTCCGCTCCCCCCGAAATAGTCAGAGAAGAAATTCGTAAGTGCAAAGCCCTTACCGACAAACCTTTTGGCGTAAATGTGATGTTGTTAAATCCCAACGCCGATGAAGTAGCGAAAATGATTGTGGAAGAAGGCGTAAAGGTTGTCACTACCGGAGCCGGGAATCCCGCTAAATATATAGACGACTGGAAAAAAGCAGGCGTTGTAGTTGTTCCCGTTGTTGCAAGTGTTGCAATGGCTAAAATGATGGAAAGATGCGGAGCCGATGCCGTAGTTGCGGAAGGTTGCGAAAGCGGTGGCCATATCGGTTCCACAACCACTATGGCACTGGTTCCTCAGGTTGTTGATGCAGTATCCATTCCTGTAATTGCCGCCGGCGGTATAGGTGACGGGCGCGGATTTGCGGCAGCCAGAATGCTTGGTGCTGAGGCTGTTCAGATGGGTACAAGATTTGTTGTGGCAAAAGAATCCATTGTTCATGAAAACTATAAGAAGAAAGTAATCGCTGCTTCAGACATCAGTTCCGAAGTTACAGGGCTTTCCACAGGTCATCCCGTAAGATGTATCAGAAACCAGATGACCAAGGAATACTTAAAGCTCGAGCGTTCCGGAGCTGACTTTATGGAACTTGAAAAGCTTACTCTCGGCTCTCTTCGTGCCGCGGTTATCGATGGTGATGTTATAAATGGAACATTAATGGCCGGTCAGATAAGCGGACTTATCAGCAAAGAACAAACTTGTGCCGAAATGATTGAAGAAATTATGGATCAGGCAGAAAAACTTTTAGGAAGATAAGGAATTAACTATCATGGGAAAGATTGCATTCATGTTCCCCGGTCAGGGGGCTCAGGTTCTTCACATGGGTGAAGATTTTTATAATAACTATGAGGTGTCTCGTAAAGTTTTCGAAACAGCTTCAAAAGCATCGGGGCTTGATGTAGAGAAACTGTGCTTTACAGAAAACGAAGAACTAAACATTACCGAATTTACCCAGGTCGCTTTGCTCGCAACGGAAGTTGCTATTTTACGAGCCGTTGAAGAAACAGGTCTCAAGGCCGATTTCTGTGCCGGATTAAGTCTTGGCGAATACGGAGCCCTTGCAGCATCGAATATAATGAGCGATTCTGACCTGTTCAGTGTCATTCGTAAGCGCGGTCAGTATATGCAGAATGCTTACCCTGTAGGCGGCGCCATGATGGCAGTTCTCGGAATGGATGCCTCTTCCATTGATAAAGTATTAACCTCTGTTGATGGTATCGTATCAATTGCAAATGACAATTGCCCCGGACAGATTGTTATTACCGGAGAAGAAGCAGCTGTTCTTGCAGCAGGTAAAAAACTCACCGCAAGCGGTGCAAAAAGATGTATCAGACTGAATGTAAGCGGTCCCTTCCACTCTGCACTCTTACAGGATGCCGGAAATAAACTTAAAGATGTCCTTGCAGATGTTGAATTAAATGATGTAGTTACACCTTATGTGAGCAATGTCACAGCGGAATTGGTTAACGATAAAAACGCAATTAAAGATTTACTTGCAGCTCAGGTATGCAGTCGTGTCAGATTCAGAGAAACCATCGAACTTCTTAAGAATCTTGGTGTTGATACTTTTGTTGAAATCGGTCCCGGCAAAACACTTGCCGGTTTTGTAAAGAAAACCGACAAGGAACTTAATGTAATCAATATTGCCTCAGTCGAAGATATGGAAAAGATTAAAGAGCTTATTTAACAATTCTTTTATTATGCGGAGAAATATATATGTTAAAAGAAAAAACACTTGAAGGAAAAGTTGCATTGGTAACCGGCGGCGGACGCGGCATCGGAAGAGCTATCTGTCTCGAACTCGGAAGACTCGGAGCAACGGTTATCGTTAACTATAACGGTTCTAAAGAAAAAGCCCTGGAAGTTGTCGACGAAATAACAGCTTGCGGCGGTAATGCGGATAGCATAAGATGCAATGTTGCCGACTATTCCGAATGTGAAGAAATGGTAAAGAAAATACTTGAAAAACACAGCAAAGTCGACATTCTGGTAAACAATGCAGGAATCACCAGAGATAATCTGATACTTCGCATGTCGGAAAAAGATTTTGATGATGTGGTTATGACAAATTTAAAAGGTGCGTTTAATACAACCAAACATCTTACAAAAAACTTTTTGAAATTAAGAAGCGGAAAAATTATTAATATCTCTTCCGTCTCAGGGGTAATGGGAAACGCCGGTCAGGCCAACTATTCGGCTTCCAAAGCCGGCATTATCGGACTTACAAAAAGTATAGCAAGAGAACTCTCATCGAGAAACATCTGTGTTAATGCCGTTGCTCCCGGATTTATCGAAACAGAAATGGCTCAGGCAATGCCTGCAGAAATACTGGAAGGAGCTGTAAAAGCGATTCCTCTCGGACGAATCGGTCAGGTTCAGGATATTGCAAATATAGTTTCTTTCTTGGCCAGCGATATGGCCGATTACATTACAGGCCAGGTAATCTGCGTAGATGGTGGTATGGCGATTTAGGAGGGTAAAATATGAAAAAAAGAGTTGTTATAACCGGAATGGGTGCTATCACTCCCATCGGAATCGGAATAGACGCATTTTGGGATGGAATTAAGGCAGGTAAGATCGGTTTCGAACCTATTACCTCTTTTGATACTACAGATTATAAGTGCAAGCTGGCAGCAGCAGTAAAAAATTTTAATCCGGAAGAATATATGGACAAAAAAGCCGCAAGAAGGATGGAAAGTTTCTGTCAGTTCGCTGTGGCAGCATCCAAGGAAGCCCTGGAAGATGCCGGAATTGATATGGAAAAAGAAGATCCTTACAGAGTCGGTTGTGCAGTCGGAAGCGGAATCGGAAGCTTACAGGCTGTTGAAAGGGAAACGGCACGATTACGCGAAAAAGGTCCTTCCAAAATCGGGCCTATGCTTGTTCCGTTAATGATTTCCAACATGGCAGCCGGAAATGTCAGCATCGCATTCGGTCTTAAAGGAAAAAGCATAAATGTTGTTACAGCCTGTGCAACAGGAACAAATTCCATCGGTGAAGCTTTCAGAACAATCCAGTACGGTGATGCAGACATTATGGTTGCCGGAGGCACCGAAAGCAGCATCACCCCTATCGGTGTCGCAGGCTTTACAGCATTAACAGCACTCTCTCCCAGTGAAGATCCCGAAAAGTGCTCTATTCCATTTGATAAAGACAGAAGCGGTTTCATTATGGGCGAAGGAGCCGGTGTTGTTGTTCTTGAAGAGCTTGAACATGCAAAAGTTCGCGGAGCACATATCTACGCCGAAGTTTTGGGATACGGTTGTTCTTCGGATGCCTACCATATTACCTCTCCTGCCGAAGACGGAATGGGAGCCGCCACTGCTATGCTTAATGCCCTTAAAGACGGCGGAGTTAATAAAGAAGACATCACTTACATCAATGCTCACGGCACAAGCACTCATCACAATGATTTGTTTGAAACAAGAGCCATCAAGTTAGCATTCGGTGAACACGCAAAAGACATCAGAGTTAATTCAACCAAGTCTATGGTAGGTCATCTTCTCGGTGCTGCCGGTGCAGTGGAATTCATCACATGTGTTAAAGAAATCGAAAATGATTTTATTCACAGAACAGTCGGATTTAACGAAGCTGAAGAAGAAATGGATCTTAACTACTGCAAAGAAAGCTACAGTGAACCCGTAGAATATGCTCTCTCAAATTCTTTGGGATTCGGTGGTCATAATGCAAGCATTCTTATAGGAAAATACAGGGAATAATCTTCCCCACACAAAGAGGACAAACAAATGTCAGTATATACAACACAGGAAATATTGAATATTATTCCTCACCGTCATCCTTTCTTACTTATAGATACGATTGAGGAACTTGAAGTCGGCGTTAAAGCTGTAGGAAAAAAATGTGTTAGCATGAATGAGCCATTTTTCGCAGGACATTTTCCCGGAAATCCGGTGATGCCCGGGGTACTTATTATTGAAGCACTTGCCCAGGTCGGAGCAGTTGCTATGCTCTCCATCCCTGAAATGAAGGGCAAAACCGCTTATTTTGCCGGAATAGATAAAGCAAAATTCCGCCAAAAAGTTGTTCCGGGAGATGTGTTAATGCTTGAAACATCCATTATAAAAATTTTCGGCCCTGTCGGAGTCGGTAAAGCCGTTGCATACGTTGACGGCAAAAAGGTAGCTGAAGCAGAACTTAAATTTGCAATAGCATAAAATCAGCATCCCCGCAATTTTGAGTATAAAATGGAGAAAAATCAAAATGAGAAAATTTGTTATTCCCAGAAGAATACGCAAAAAAATACCTTTTGTTTTTGAACATCGCGATACCTCTTTCGGTTTGTTAAATGAATCCGACTCATCAGATGCTGCTTCTCAAAAAGAAGCTAAAGCCGATACTGAGGATGTTCTTGTTAAATGTCCAAAATGCGGTGAACTGTTAAGCCGCAAAAAAGTCATAAAGAAAAAATATACCTGCTACGAATGCGGGGCATACTTTCGCATAAAAGCCGGCAGACGGATTAAAATGATATCCGATCCCCACACCTTCGAAGTATGGTTTAAAGATAGTGAAATAACAAATCCTTTGGACTTTGAAGGATATGAAGAAAAAATACAGGCCGCACGCGAAAAAACAGGTCTCGATGAAGCCGTAACGATCGGTCAATGTAAAGTTTTCGGCGAGGACATCGTGCTCGGCGTCTGTGACTCAAAATTTATGATGGCAAGTATGGGCCATGTTGTGGGTGAAAAAATCACAAAAGCCTTCGAACTTGCCACCGAGAAGCGTTTACCGGTATTTCTGTTCTGCTGTTCGGGCGGAGCAAGAATGCAGGAAGGAATCGTCTCCCTTATGCAGATGGCCAAAACATCTGCAGCAATAAAAAAACACAGTGAGGCAGGTCTCTTCTACTGTCCTATTTTAACCGATCCCACAACAGGCGGCGTGACAGCAAGCTTTGCAATGCTTGGAGACGTCATCATGGCCGAGCCCGGCGCGCTTATCGGCTTTGCCGGTCCTCGTGTTATAAGACAGACTATAGGCCAGGATCTTCCCGAAGGATTCCAAACAGCCGAATTTTTGGTAGAGCACGGAATCATAGACGGAATCGTAAAAAGAGAAAATTTAAGAAAAACCATATTTTTTCTTATAAATGCTCATAAAAGCGTCCCCGGAAACTACAGTGATTTCGGTGAATTAAAGGCTCTTCCCAAGGTTTCCGAAATCGTACACGAACGTGCAGCACTTTCCGTACCCTTATCCGCTTGGGATAAAGTCAAAGCAGTCAGAAGTATAAACAGAGCATCCGCTCTTGATTATATGAAAGTTATATTTGATTACTTTGTAGAGGCGCACGGTGACAGAGCATTCAGAGATGATCCCGCTATTGTAGGCGGCATCGGATTTATCGGCAATCAGCCAGTTACCGTTATAGCCGATCACAAAGGCCGTGACATTGCGGAATGTAAAAAACGAAATTACGGAATGCCTATGCCGGAAGGCTACAGAAAGGCTCTCAGATTGATGAAACAGGCAGAGAAATTCCACCGCCCCATCGTATGCTTTGTAAATACTCCGGGTGCATTTCCTGGTATGGAAGCCGAAGAGCGTGGAATGGGTGAGAGCATCGCGAGAAATCTTCTCGAAATGTCAGCACTTAAGGTTCCTGTCCTTTGCATATTAATCGGAGAAGGCGGCAGCGGTGGTGCTTTGGCAACTGCTGTCGGAAATGAAGTATGGATGCTCGAAAATGCGACGTATTCCATCCTCTCTCCCGAAGGTTTTTCTTCTATTTTGTGGAAGGATTCAAGCCGGGCAAAAGAAGCCAGTGAGGTCATGAAAATAACAGCCAGAGATTTATATAAGCTTGGAATTATCGATAAGATTATTCCTGAGTATGGCGGTGCGACCGACATTACCAAGGACGCCATTGGCGGATTTTTGCGAGACAATATCTGTGCGTTTTTGGAAAAGTACAAGGGAATGAGTGAAGAAGAAATCCGTGAAGAACGCTACACCAGATTTCGTAACTTCTGATTTTTTCAATTTGTATTACAGTTCTGATATTATTGGAGAATTTGCATAATGAAGATGGAAATAAAAGGAACGGGAAGTGCTCTTCCCTCTACCGTTATGACAAACAAACTGTTGGAGCAATATGTTGAAACATCTGACGAGTGGATTAAGGAGCGAACAGGAATTGCACAAAGACATATATCGACAGGAGAAACCGTTGCTTCTTTATCAGCTGAAGCATCCGAAAAAGCTCTTATTAAAGCCGGTAAATCAGCTGAAGATATTGAACTTATCATTGTAGCTACCTGCTCACCCGAAATGGCTCTCCCCTGCGTTGCCTGCCAGGTGCAGAGTGCAATCGGAGCCTCTAATGCAGTAGCTTTTGATTTAAACGCGGCATGCTCGGGTTTCTTGTTCGCATTAAATACCGCATACAGCTATTTTGCTGCGGGTATTTATAAAAACGCACTTATCATCGGGGCGGAAGTTTTATCAAAGATTGTTGACTGGAGCGACAGAGGTACCTGTATTCTTTTCGGTGACGGAGCCGGCGCTGTTTATGTTGAAGCCACTCCCGAAAAAGAAAGTAATTACGCTTTTGTTCAGCACGCAAACGGCGCAAAAGGAATGGTTCTTACCTGCGGAACAAGAGAGCTTGATAACCCCCTTCATAAAGAAGAAATAATGAAAAAATACGTAGCTATGGACGGAAAAGAAATCTTCTCTTTCGCCGTAAGACAGGTTCCCGCCTGTATTGAAGAGCTCCTTGATAAAAACAACATTTCAAAGGAGGAAATAGATTTCTATGTTCTTCACCAGGCAAATATGCGTATTATAGAAGGAATAGCCAAACGATTAAAAGAAGATATTTCAAAGTTCCCTTCAAATGTGGCAGAAGTTGGAAATATGTCATCTGCCGCCATTCCGGTTCTTCTTGATAAATGTCTGGAAAACGGAACCGTTAAAAAGGGACAGAAAATAGTGATGTCAGGCTTCGGTGCAGGACTGACATACGGTGCAAGTATTATAACTTTATAATTTGTTTTTCTTAATTGACGCTTCATGTAATGATTGTGTTATAATATTTTGAAAGTCAAAACTGTTGGAGTATAAGAAAGAATGTCAAGACATACCAGTGGAATTAACGAAATGCTCGTAAGTTTGTTTAACCATGTCATGGATGTTGAATCCAAAGCGGTTATAACAGAGGAATATAAAGATATCACCAATAATGATATGCATATTATTGAAGCCGTAGGCATCCAGGAGCCTCGAAAGGTTTCCGAGATTGCCAAACTTCTCGGTGTAACCGTAGGGACTCTCACAACCAATATGAACGGTCTTGAAAAGAAAGGCTATATCATTAAAGAGCGCAGTAACGAAGACAAGCGCGTGGTCTATGTAACACTAACCGATCGTGGGCGCAAAGCATTCTTCCACCACCGTGACTTTCATAAAAATATGATCAAATCAATTGTTGTCGGTCTTGACGATGACGAAAAAAGACTGCTGTATAAATGTCTTGTCAAACTGGATAACTTTTTCAATACCGAAGAATAACATTTTACCGGCGGAATCGATTCCGTCGGTTTTTTGTTCCATCCTTAATTATTAATAAATGTATAATAATGTTCCAATATGCAAGATTGTTTTATTTATGTCGCGATTGTTATATAAAATATCGCTACTGTTTTGCTATTATTTGTTTGATTAAAACATTTTATGAAAGGATTATACAATATGAACGCAAAGAAAAAAAACGGAAAATTAGCAGTAAAATTGTTGGTTCCCTTAGCTGCTGTTATCATATGTCTGATTGCATCGGTTATTGCAACATACGTATCGGTTAACAATGTTAGAAACGGAATCAGGGAATTGCAGCAAAAGAAAATCGCCATAATGGAGATTTCACAGAATATTCGCTACTATGTTCTGAACACTTCCGAAATCTTCACAGACATGTCTGCGGTAAAAGATTTAGAGGGAGTTGAAGAAGCTAAAGAAATCAAAGAAGAAATGCACAAGTATGTAGACGAATTAATTGCAATACTCCCCGAGGAAGCTAACGAATGGAATTCCATTCTTGCAGAGTATGACGAATTTTATGAAAAATGTGACCGAATGAAGGATGCATATATTAATCAGGGTCAGGCAGCCGGAAACGCCATGATGGAAGAAGTAGACCCCATCACCGAAGACTTAAGTACTCGTGTTGATGAGTATTCCGATAAAGTTGTTGCCGATATGGAAGCATATATCGTTGAAATCGAAAAAGAAGCAGACACGATTGTAACTATTTTCCTCAGCACCTCTTTACTTGTTATGGTGCTCATCATTGCAGTTACCGTAATCGTACTCAGACAGGTTATCAGACCCATCGCAGTTGTTACCGAATCCTTAAATCAGCTTGCTGCCAGAAATCTTCATATTAATGCTCTTTCCATCAAGAGCAACGATGAAATCGGTAATCTTGCCGATGCAAACAATATGCTTCTTGATTCAATGCGCATCATCGTTGAAGAATTGGCAAGTTCCGCTCAGACAATGAACTCGCTCACAGAAGGCATGAAGACCAACGCAAGTGTTGTTACAGACACCATGTCCGGCATTTCACAGGCAGTAACCGAAATTGCCGAAAACGCAGGAACAACAGCCGGTGATGTTGACAGAACAATGAAGGAAATACAAAATCTTCAAAATATCGTCAGCATGAATGAGGTGACAAGTGGAAATCTTGCAGCAGCAAGTACCAAGATTTCACAGGAAAGCAAAGAAGGCTCCGATGTTCTTGATGAACTTTATAATGTAACCAAGGAAAGTGAAGCTGCTTTTGAAGAAATATTTGCAAGCGTTGAAAAAATAACCGAAAGCACCAACTTAATTAAAAATGCTTCCGGAATGATTGAAAGTATTGCTACTCAGACAAATCTCCTTTCTTTAAATGCTTCTATTGAAGCAGCCAGAGCAGGGGAAGTCGGAAAGGGCTTTGCTGTTGTTGCCGACGAAATCAGAACTCTTTCAGAGGGCTCACGCGCCAGTGTTGAAGAAATCAACACTATGCTTGCTGAATTACAGACAAACGTTGACAGAGCACGTAAGCAGAGCGAAAACGTAAAAGTAGCTGTTGAAAAGCAGGTTGAAGGTGTAGATACAACAAGAGAAAAATATAGCAGTATCGCTATCAGCGTTAGCGAAATCAATACTGAAATCGGACGCCTCGGCGATGTCAGCAAATCCTTGGCTGACACCTGTGTTGTAGTCGGTGATGCTATGGAAAACCTTGCAGCAGCTTCTCAGGAAAATGCAGCAAGCACAGAAGAAACAAATGCTTCCGTTGAAGAAGTTCTTGCAATGATTAACGAAATCGAATCAGGCAGCAACGATATCAGAGAAATCTCGCTTACCTTAGAAAAGCAGGTTGCTCAGTATACTTTATAATTGGCCTGAACGAATTCGATATTCCTTAGGAGTACATCCTACGTATTGTGAAAAGATTTTTGTAAAATAGCTTTGGCTTGCAAATCCGAGATTATTACCGATTTCGACGATTGGAGTATTGGTAGAAGCAATTATTTCTTTTGCCTGCTTGATTCGCTCAAAGGTGATATACTCGGATACGCCGGAGTTTAAGCAGTGTTCGAATATTCTGCTCACCTGTCTGGTGGATTGTCCACAGACATACGATAAATCAGCGATTGTTATTTTCTCGCTGATGTGTGAATGAATATACTGAATACATTTTTGCATACTCACGGAATATTTACCGTAATTTGATTTCTTCTCTACCAATTCCTGAAAAACATATGAGGCTTCTGTCACAATCAGATGATTGTCGACAGAAGTTTTTTTATTCATCAATTCGTCTGCATAGTGGTCGTATATAGCAAATGCCTCTTCCATTCCCGCTCCACCCAGTATAGCCGCGCGTCTCATAACCGCCAACGCAGGAAGGCCCATAAATATGGGTGGTGAAAATGAAGGCGGAACATTATTCAAAAGAATCCCCGGGTAAGTATTCCATAATAGGGTTATTTTCTCTCTATCTCCCGATTCAATCGCTGAAAACAGGCTGTTCTCAAAGAAGAAATACTCTTTTATCACACGGTTCCGCGACTGCGCATTTTGTTCCTGCCGCATTGTGTTTTCAGACTGCATGTCCCAATCCGAAAGATAGTTCGTACGAATAATAGCCTCACCTGAAATTTTCTCATTATAAATCAACTCATAGATTACAGCGATAACATTTGAAAAAGAAACCGGTTCTGCCTTTTGGCAATCAATCACGACGCTCCGTAACAGCGAGAATTCACTTCTTGTGAACAGGTTTGCGTATTTGTCGGATATTTCTCCAATATTCACATTTCTTGAAAGAACCGGACCGACAATTACAAATCCCAAATCATATATAGGAACAACTCCTGCGAAAATACCATTCGCAGCAACAAAAAAATACGGAAAATGCTCCGGAAATTCTGTCTTTCTATATTCAGATATCACATATTCAAGCGCATTTTGAGGCACATACCATTCTACATGCGACGGCTTGTAAGCAACCACGTTATTACCACTGTCAATTATAGAAAAAGGAAAATTTACAATTGAACTCATTTTTTCTATGATGTCTGTATAGCGTTCCATTAAACTACTCCCATAATCAGTCACTGTAGTATGAATCCAAGTTTATATATGCTCGGAAGTCAGGATATTCTTTTTCCACTTCGGATTTAACAGTTTTTTCAAAGGCTTCCCTGTCCGAAATTGTGAAATCAATTCCCACGTCAAAAGAAATTACTTTCTCATCCGCATTAATAAAATAACCATGCGTATTTATTACACCGTCATGTGTCTTGCAAATCGTGTCTATCCGCTCTCGCATCGACACCTTTTCATCATTTTTTTGATCAACTGCATAAATACCGATAGTCAGTGCAATATGAAAATCTTCAAATATTTTTTCCTGAATTTTTCTTGTCAATTTGTGTATTTCGACAGCGCTCATATCTCCGTCAACTTCTATATGAACGGTTCCTATGGCTCTGTCAGGGCCATAATTATGAAGTATCAGATCATATGCCCCATTAACGCCGTCAAGCTCTGTAATCGTTCTTTTGATTTCTTTTGAAACAACACTGTCCGGACGATTTCCAATCACATCACCGATTGCTTCCAACAGCATTTCTATACCGGCCTTAATAATAAAAACAGAAATAAATACTCCGATAAAGCCATCTATTGAAAAATGAAAAATAAATGTTACGACAGCACCAAGAAGTGTTGAAGCCGAGATTATTGCATCAAAAGATGCCTCCGCACCCGATGCAATCAATGCATCCGAATTGTATTTCTTTCCCTGACTGCTTACAAATCTTCCAAGCACAAGCTTCATAATAACCGATGCAACAATAATAACTATTGTAACAACACTGTAATCCGGCAATTCAGTATTAAATATTCTTTTTCCCGATTCGACAATTGAACTGCAACCCGCAACAAGAACCAATATGGCTATTAATATAGTACTGAAATATTCCATCCGCCCATATCCGAAAGGATGCTTGTCATCAGGACGTCTTTTCGCAACCTTAATTCCAACTATCGTGATTATCGAGCTTAAGGCATCGCTCAAATTATTTACTGCATCAAGCATAATGGCAATAGAGCCTGCAAGAAGCCCCGCAGCCGCCTTAAAAGCGGCAAATATAATATTTACCACTATGCCAATAATACTTGTTCGTGTAATCGCTTTTTCTCTCATAGTAGCCTGCTAATCCTTTCTGTTTCATTTATTATCCGCGAGGTTGAACATTTCTTTTATTATTAAAGCAACTTCCCTAAGCTTGTTTACAGCTTCTCCGTCAAATCCTCCGAATATTTCAATTACCGGCTCAATCATATGATGATTGTGAAAAAGCCTGTAATCCGTTATTTTCATCAGTTCCTGGCCCACGGTCATCTTGCCGACCGCGCCACTGCCTATTAATATCACGAGATTCATTTTATTGTCCTCTGCTTCGACAAATTATCTGACCTTTTTGTATAATTCTTTTCCTTCTTTTTTTGAAAGAAGAACAACAGTTTCAACTGTACTTCCATTTTCCCAACTAATATCATCTATCACAGTACCATTATAATATACAGGGAATCTGAAGTGTATATGTTTTAGAAACTTGCCATTTTCAAGGCGTTCCGGATAAAGTTCAACGCTTTCCACGAATGTTCCCATAAATTCCTTCTTCTCTGCATCTGATAATTTGTCGTATAACTTATCAAAGGCAATTAAGATATTATAAATTCTGTCTCCGGACAACTTTTTTCTGCGAATATGAGCCAAACGACTCTGTATTTCATCCATATGATTTTCTGTCAAAGCCATCTCATCATATTTATCATAAAAGCGCTTTTGCAGGTCATCATATTTTTTCTCATACATAGAATCGGTCACATCAAGATTATCCATCTGAACAGCGATCTTGTCCTTTGACACCTCAAGCTGTCTCATTTTCTTCTTTAATCCATCAAGCTCCTGCTCCAGTTCAGAGGTATCTACTCTAGCTGCTATTTTCTCTCGGATACCCTTTTCGAAGTCCGGAGAAGTAACCATTTTCTTAATCAGTTCAGCTACCGCATCATTTACAATATCCTGTCCCCACTGCTTGTGATAATCGCACCTGTGCCCAGTAGTACCGGTAGGATGCTTGCACGCATAATAAAAATAATCTTTATAAGTGCCACCCTTGGGATGTCTCTTACGATTTACATTGCCGTACATATTGGCACCACATCCCGGACACTTTAAAATACCGGTCAAAATATGTTCATGTTCAAGGCTGTGTGTCTTAACACGCTTCACTCCAGTAGTCTTTCTTTTATCCTGAGCTGCCTTCCATTCTTCTACGCTAATAATCGCTTCATGCTCACCGTCAACAACCATGAATTCATCCTGTTTTACAACATGGAACTCATTTCTCTTACCCTGGACCTTCTCTGTTTTTCTTCTTCCGTAGGCTAATTTACCGCAGTAAACAGGGTTATCAATTACACCCTTAACAAAGGATGCTGCAAAGCCATCAATCGTATTGTTCTGACGCTTCTTTTTCACATAACCGCTTTCATTAAGAAAAGCTGCAATTGCAGCTACTCCCATAGTTGTATTGATATATTTATCAAAGATGATTTTTATTACTTCCACTTCATCTTCCGCAATAAATAACGATCCATCCACCAACTTGTATCCATATGGAGCAAAACCGCCATTCCATTTCCCTTCTCTGGCTTTCTGCTTACGACCTTCCATAGTCTGAACAAGAATATTATCTCTTTCAATTTCTGCAACAGCAGAAAGGACTGAAATCATAAGCTTGCCGGCATCCTTAGAAGAATCTATGCCATCCTCAACACAAATCAGGTTGACTCCAAAATCCTGCATCTTCTGAAGAGAGCTAAGAACATCAGCGGCATTTCTGCCAAAACGGGAAAGCTTAAATACAAGAACATAATCAATATCATCTGTGCCTGCTTCAATCAGCTCAAGCATTTCCTTAAACTGTGGACGACCATCAACATTTTTACCGGATTTACCTTCATCAGAAAACTCTCTGACTACAACCATATCCTGATAATCAGCATATTTCTTAAGTTTTTCCTTTTGAGCATCTAAGCTAAATCCATCGACCTGCATAGCAGTAGATACTCTTGTATATATGTAACATCGTTGCTTCTTCAAATAATCACTCCTCCAAAATATATATCAACCATTTTGCCAATGCCGACAAAATGGTTGAATACTATTGTTCCTCAATCCTATTATTGATTTTTTCAGCCTCATTCAGGACACGAAGCTGATACTCTGCAATCTCTTTCAACGCTTCAAATCTATCTTTCTTATCCATTCCCTCTCGGATCATTTGTGCGTTATGCGATTCAAGATTCGATAGAACTGTTAATTCATTTATTGTTGCATAATCCCTAACATTACTCTTTTTTGCAAGCTCCGGATTAGCCTCTCTCCAAGCTTTTGCAGTAAAACCAAATAATGCTACATTAAGTAAATCCGCCTCTTCAGCATAAGGGAGCCACTGTAAATCCTCTCGATAATTGCATACAGGAATTAAATAATTTTTAACTGCATCCGTTTGAATTAAATAATTGTTCTTAGATAGAAATCTCTTTGCATCCCATTCAAGCTTCTGTAAATCATTTTCAGCTTCCTTTAGTCTTTGGAACTCCTTAATTAGATACAATTTGAACACCGGACTAATAGCAGAGGCAAACTCAAATGCAATATCCTTATGTGCAAATGTTCCACCGTACTTTCCACGCTTAACATACAGTCCAACCGCATTAGTCTTTTCTACCCATTCTGATACGCTTGGTGTAAACGTAACAAGTCCTGCCTCTTTTTTAAAGTGTTCAGATTCGAACACTTTAAAATTCGGATTATATATTTCTTCCCATGTTGATAAGAATTCCAAAGTGCTTCTATTTCTTAACCAATTTCGAATAACATCCGCAGCTCGCGAATTATCCGATTTAGCAGCTGCAATATCTGTAATACAGATATAGTCATCTATGTCTTCATACGATACCGTAACCGGTATTCCCTGAACTGTAATAACTCTATTTTTTGCCATTATTCTGTTCCCCCTTCTCCTTATTCATCTGCTCCATCCGTACATAATACTCGAGCAGACGCAGAAAGTACTTAGGAACACGCTTCTTGCCATGCTCCCAGTCACTTACCGTCATATATGGAATTTCAAAGTACTCACAAAACTGATGCCTGTTCATACCGGTACTTTCCCTTAGTTCAATCAAAATATCTTTTGCATCTCTATCATCATTGAAAATATAATC
>JAZRYK010000040.1:0-2841 GCA_045600725.1 Lachnospiraceae bacterium | reverse complement strand
TTCCTGCCGGTAAGTGGGAACTTACTTCAAACAATAAGGTATATGAAGGCGGAAAGACAGTTAAAGTTAAAGCGCCTATCAGCTACATGCCTGTATTTAAGAAAGTAAAATAAATAAATAAATAAATAAATGCTTGCGCTGTCCCTTTTTGAACAAGGGGCAGCGCTTTTTATTTCATAGGAAATTCCTCCGAATTTCCTATGAAATAAAAAGCCTCCGGCGGGATGCGCACCTCGCGGAGATGAAATTAATGCTTACGCATACCGCTCGGGCGCGAAGTGTGTGCAAGCACACACTTTGTTCTGTAGAATAAATGTATGTGCTGATGCACACATTTTATTAATGTTAATTTGGTTGTAATGAGGCGATTGTATTATAGCATGGAGAAATGAGGATAAATTTTATATGACGTTTATCGTACTGAATGCTTATGCGATTGTCGCAACAATATTGTTAACTGTATATGGAATATTCTCTTTCAAAAAGGGGAAAGGTGGCGGAAGACTTCTTGCGGGAGCCTTCTGGCTTTGCGCATCGCTTTTTGCGGTCCTTTTGATTTCACTCTATTTGTCATCGGATTATTTGAAGAAGATTTGTTACTCATTTGTTTTGGCGTATCAAAGCTGGATTCTTTATTTTGTTCTTCTCTCCGTACGCGATTTTTGTTCATACAGCAAAAAAAGAACTTATATTATTGCATTAAGAATATTACTTATCATAAATACAGCTGTTTTGATTACAAATCCAATAAATCATTTTGGAGTAGATTTTTCAAAATACGATTTTCATGGCGTTGACTTACTGAAACCGATTATTGATCCGTTCTATCTATGTGTGGGTATAACGTTTTTCTTACTTATAGGCAGCATTTTTGTTGTTATTTTTCATAAAGTAATGCAGCTGTCTGCTTACTACAGAACAAGATATTACCCGATTTTGGCAGGGGCCGTTGCACTGGTTATTGCCGGAGCAATTTCTTTAAGAACTGCTTCGGGATTTGCGGATCCTTCGATTTTTCTTATGACTGTAGGTCTCTTTTTGTTATATTTTGTTCTGTATAATTTCTCGAACAATACGCTTCTTGGAAAACTTCAGCCATATATAAATGATTGCATGGCAGATGCCTCCGTAATATATGACAATACCGGAGAAATTCTGGCAATAAATAAGCGGGCATGCGAAATTTTTGATGAAAATATTCGGAAAAACGCAAGCATGTTAAAGGATTTCCTTGATTATCCCGATGCCAACCGCGAGAAAAAGTGTGAGCTTAATGGGTACACATATTCTGTTTTGTATAAACCTGTTTTTGACAAGAAGAATAATCTTGTTGCAGATATTTTCGTTTTACATGATGTCACTGAAATGGAAAGACGAATTGAACAGGAGCATAAAATTGCGATAACGGATGCACTGACCGGAGCTCACAACAGAAAAGGTTTTTTTGAACTGGCCAATGATTTTTTGTACAGAAATGAATCTGAGGCAGGCTTCGCGTTGGTAATATCCGGAGTTTTGGACTTTAAAAGCATCAACTCATCCTATGGTTCAAAAGTCGGAGATACGGTATTAAAAGCAATTGAGAGAAAATTTCATGATTATCATCACAGTTATCCGATGATTTACGGAAGAACTGCCGAAGGCAAGTTTACTGCTCTTATTCCGTTTGACTATGTAGATGAACTTGCGGCGGATATGTCCCTTGTAAATATTCCAATCGGAAATGAATCGGCTATCAGTGTTGAGCTTTGCCATGGATTTATTGTTCTCGATGATATTTCAAAGCCGCTTGATTACTACTACGAAAGAGCACTTATCGCTCTTTCTGAGTGTAAGAAAAATGCTACGATCGGGGTACTTGAATACTCGTATTCGATGGAAGAAAAAATAGCCAGACAGCAGGTGCTCATTTCGGAGATGCATAATGCAATAAATGATGAGCAGTTCTTTATTGAATTGCAGCCGCAGATAAATCTTTCAAACAGAAAGGTGTGCGGAGCGGAAGCTCTTGTCAGGTGGAATCATCCTAAGCTCGGACGGATTTCGCCGGCTGAATTTATTCCTCTCTTTGAAGATAACGGTTTTATTTCGAATCTGGATGTATATGTTTGGGAAAAAGCTGCCAAGACCTTAAAAATGCTTGAAGAAGAGGGGGTATATGACGGCTCGGTATCGGTAAATGTTTCTCAGATAGATATAAAATCCATGGATGTTGCGACTGTTCTGGAGCGTATAGTCGATGAAACACATGTGGACAGAGAAAAATTTCACGTAGAAATAACGGAGAGCGCCTGTGCGGATAAGCGGGAATCATTAATATATACAATGGAAAGACTTCGCGAAAGGGGATTTATATTGGAGATAGATGATTTCGGAAGTGGGTATTCTTCGTTAAATGCTTTGATGCACCTTCCGTTTGATGTTGTAAAGCTTGATATGGAATTTATGAAAGAAAACAACCTTGAGGGAAAAAACGGCGTCATAATGAATTCCATTGCATATATGATACATAATATCGGAGCTTCTATTATTGTTGAAGGAGTAGAAACCGAGAGAAACGTGGAAAACATGGTAAACTTTGGCGGTGACATAGCACAGGGGTACTATTTTTCAAGACCGTTGTCCGTTGAAGCATTTAAAGAATATGCAAAGAAACGATAAAGTTTGTCATAAGCCTTTTCAATGTAATGTTGAAAAGGCTTTTTTGTTGTATCGCAATAAAAATAAACCACCTGCTATGCAGGTGTGTTCCCAGATAGCTTTAGCTTCAAGCAAAAAACCTCCAATGATATAATAAGTGAAGGTTCGCCAACCGCACTAAATTAGATCAAGGAGGTATCC
>JAZRYK010000039.1:0-5781 GCA_045600725.1 Lachnospiraceae bacterium | reverse complement strand
TCAATCAAAAGAGGGATATGAAATGGCTAAAAACGAATTTGTGTGTGACTGCAAACCAATAAATGAAGAACTTGTGAAAGCTACAAAAGAAAAAATGCTTTCTGAAGAAAAATATATACGGGTTGCGGATTTCTTTAAGATAGTAGGAGATTCTACAAGATGTAAGATTGTATCAGCACTATCTATGAATGAAATGTGTGTTGGAGATCTGGCAAATGTATTATCCATGACAAAGTCTTCTATATCACACCAGTTTAGTAAAATGAAAGAAGCAGGCGTTGTGAAAAGTAGACGAAATGGGAAAGAGATTTATTATTCTCTTGATGATGAGCATGTGGCTGAAATTTTTGAGCTCACAATAGAACACATCGGGCATATGCATTAGTTTTTAGAAAGAAGGACTGGTTATGAAGAAGGTAATTGACTGTACATTAGAAATAGAAGGCTTTATAGGCCATTTTTATCCGGGGACAAGTCATGCACTTGTAGATGGAATTGATGCATTTAGTGAAATGACAAAGTTTGTATTCAAAAAGATCCTTCCCGCAGAAAAAAATATCCAGAGGAATGTGAAACTGCAAGACAGGATAGCTTAAAGCGTATACTTAAATTTATTGAGGAGTGGCAGTGATGAATTCAGTTTTGTTTTATAAGTTAATGTCAGGTTTTTATGATTTGCTTGATGTTATTTATTTTAGAAAGTACGAGACAAGTCCCAGAAAAGTAGTAAATGAAAGCATTAAACCGGGTGACAAAATTCTTGATTTGTGTACCGGTACAGGAACCAATGCGGTGAATATTGCAAAGAGGGATAAAAGTGTAGTGGTTAAAGGCGTAGATATTTCAAAAGACATGTTAATCATTGCAAAATCCAAAGCAAAGAAAGAAAACTTATCAAATATAAAGTTCTTTCATATGGATGCAACTAATATGAAATTTAAGGATAAATGTTTTGATAAAATACTTCTTTCCCTTGTTCTTCATGAAACAGAAGAAGAACTTGCCGGAAAGATGATTACTGAGGCTATCAGAGTATTAAAGGACGACGGTGAGATAATCATTACAGAATGGGAAAGAAGCAAGGAACTGCTAAAAAAAATAATTTTTCTTCCTATTGAGGTATTAGAACCAAAGCCATATAGAACTTTTGTCGTTAAGGATTTGTATACATATTTTAATGGATTTGGTCTTGAAGTTATAGAAGAAATTCACACAGATTATTCGAAGGTGTTGAGGCTTAGAAAATATGGAAAATAAAGATAATAAGAATGGGAAAAAACATTTGCCACTATATGGAATAGGACCAGCATTATGTTCTTCAATGGCTCTTATTACTGCAGTATGTATATGGATGGCACATAAGGGATATATTCCTGGAAAAATCGATAATAAAGCTATAAAGCTGGTATTTTTAATAATAGGGATTGCGTTAATTATTGAAGGAATTGTGTTGTTCTTTGGAGCAGATCTAAATGGAAATTTGCAGGAGAACATCAAAGCAAATCGGTTAAAGACAAACGGGGCATATAAATTCGTTCGAAATCCGTGCTACTGCGTGTTTTGGTTTGGATGCACCGGAGCACTGCTTATTTATGCAAATTGGATTTTGCTAGCTCTTCCATTTTTGTTTTGGATGGAAATGACAATTGTTTTGAAAAAGACAGAAGAAAAGTGGCTGGCTAATCTATATGGGCAGGAGTACATAGATTATTGCAAGCGGGTTAATAGATGTATTCCTTGGTTACCTAGAAAAGAGGGTGAAAGATATGAGTAAATTTACAGAGTATATAGGTTCTCAATTTGGTAATCCGAGAGGGTTTGTTGGGAAAGTATGTTGCGTTCTTATGAATATTATCAATAAGGCAATGTATAAGAATACCGTTTCGGTGATGAATATATCACCTGATGAAAATATGCTGGATATAGGCTATGGAAATGGATATTTGCTTAACTGTGTTTATAAAAAGACGAAGGCAAAACTATATGGAATTGATATTTCCGAAGATATGAAGATACAGGCAACAAAAAGAAATAAAAAAGCATTAAGAGACGGAAAGCTGTTTCTTGATACTGGTGATTGCTGCGATTTGAAATATGCAGATGATTTCTTCGAGGCAGTTACATCAATTAATACTGTTTATTTTTGGGAAGACACGGTGAAAGGATTATCCGAGATATATAGAACCTTAAAAGCAGGTGGATCTTTTTACAATGTAGTGTATACGAAGGAGTGGCTTGATAAGCTTTCTTATACAGAAAAAGGATTTAAGAAATATGGACCAGAGGAACTTGCCCGGTTTGGAAGATCTGCAGGGTTTGAAAATATACAGGTTAAGGATATTGTAAAAGGGAAGAGTTTTGTTGTGATTTATACAAAGTGAGCAGAAGTTTGAAAATGAATTTTCAAACTGTACCTATGTTTTCAATTCAGCAAGCTGATTGAAAACATTTGGAGGCAAATTATGAGATTTGAAAAATGCGGAAATGAAAACGGTCAGACAATAATACTAATTCATGGAATGGCAACAACAGGTCATGCTTGTTTTGATAGAATAATTCCATTATTGAATACATACTGCATAATTCTATGTGAAGTAGACGGACACTATAGCAATTCATCCTATGTTTCTCTTGATAAATGCTGTGAAGAAATAGAAAAATACATCACGGATAATTACGATGGAAGCATATATGCGCTATTGGGATTTTCAATGGGTGGATCTATTGGAATAAGGCTAATGGATAGAGGAAATATAACTATCCAGAGAGTAATCTTGGATGCTGCCTTTTGTGTAAAAATGGGGATGCTTACTCCTGTGTTTAGAGAGATGTTTTGCTGCGGCGTAGGAAGGATAAAAAGCGGTAAACAAATTCCAAAAGTAATATATGAGAAAATTATGGGAGAAGGAAATAACAGTCTTATTGAGATGATGTATATGGATATTTCAAAAGAAACCATACGCAGAGTTTGTAATGATGTTTACCGAATTGATATTACAGATAGTATAAAACAATTTAAAGGAAAAGTGCTGTTTATGCATGGAAGTAATGAACCTTTTCCAAGAAAATCATTAGCACGCTTGAAAGCATATTTTCCAAATATTGAAAGTCGGGTTATAGATAAAATGGGGCATGGACAGTTTTTACATGATAATCCAGAGGAATATGCAGGTATTATCCTAAAATATTTCGAATAATTTATCTGGAAAATATCATTGAAAAAGACAATAACATCTACAAAACTTCCTGCTAAAGGGAATATTGCAGGAACTATTATATATTTTGGATTGTTCATTTTATTATAGCTGAGTTCTAACTTCCTTAATGAAAGAACATATTGACAAACATCTATATATAATATAAAAATCTGACAGATAGACAGTTGTCTATGTGAGGTGACTGCATGACAAGAGAAGAAGTAGCAAATATATGTAAGGCAATGTCTGATGCGAACAGACTTAGAATTATAGAGATGCTTACCGCTGGAGAAAAATGTGGGTGTGAGCTTCTTGAAGAATTGCTGGTGACACAGCCTACGTTATCCCATCATATGAAAGTCCTGAGTGATTGTGGATTGGTAAGTTCTTATAAAGAAGGTAAATGGCAGCATTACACTATCAACTGTGAAAAGTTTACAGAATACAAAGAATATATATCGAGTATTACCTGTGGCAAAGCGAACGATAGTAATGAAATAAAATGTTGTTGTCAGAATTAATTATTTATGCCGGCTGTAATAGGTCGGCAAAAAATAAAACAAATATATAGATGAGCGTCTATATACAAGGAGGTCTATATGTGGTCATTTATACAAGACCAGGTTCTTGGTATGAAATGGTTAAAAGATTTAATAGGAAAAATATTAGTGCTAACGGGTCTTGATATTAATGGGCGTGTTGGTAGTTCGATACAGTTTTTTATATATGATGTAATAAAGATTGTGGTTCTTTTATGTATTCTGATTTTTATTATCAGTTACATTCAGAGTTTCTTTCCACCGGAAAGGACCAAGAAGATACTTGGAAGATTTCACGGACTTGGTGCAAACTTGATAGCAGCCCTGCTTGGAACGGTAACACCTTTTTGTTCTTGTTCATCGATACCACTCTTTATTGGATTTACAAGTGCCGGACTTCCACTTGGCGTGACATTTAGTTTTTTGATATCTTCTCCAATGGTTGATTTGGGTTCACTTGTTCTTCTTATGAGTATATTTGGTGCCAAAGTAGCGGTGGTGTATGTGATACTCGGACTTGTGATTGCGGTTGCAGGCGGAACACTTATCGAAAAACTTCATCTGGAGAATCAAGTAGAAGAGTTCATCAGAAATGCTAAAGCTATTGAATTACCACAGGAAGAACTTACTGTTAAAGATAGATTAAAGTATTCATGGGATCAGGTTACTGAAACATTAAAGAAAGTGTTCCCATATATCTTGGTTGGTGTTGGAATAGGAGCTATTATTCATAACTGGATTCCAGAAGATATTATTGTTCAGTTTTTAGGAACAGGAAATCCGTTTGGTGTCATCATAGCAACAATAGCAGGTGTACCAATGTATGCTGATATTTTTGGATGCATACCGATTGCAGAAGCATTACTTGCTAAAGGTGCAAGACTTGGAGTTGTGCTGTCGTTTATGATGGGAGTAACGACACTCAGCTTGCCATCTATGATTATGCTTAAGAAGGCTATAAAAAATAAGTTACTTGGTGTATTTATTGCAATCTGTACGGTTGGAATTATTATCGTTGGATATTTCTTTAATACGATACAGTTCCTACTTGTATAAAAATAAAAAAGGAGATTAAAAAGATGGGATTATTTGGATTTGGTAAAAAAATGGAAGAGGAAGAAAACAAAGGATGTTGCTGTGGAGGAGCGCCAGTAGAAGAAGTTAAGACAGAACCTGCTTGTGCTTGCAACGGAGATGTACCAACTTTTGAAGCCGAGTCTTCATGTTGTTGTAATGGGAATAAAGCAACAAATACTTGTTGCGGAGAAGAGGTAGAAGGAATTTGTTGTATCAAGGTTCTTGGAGCCGGATGTAAAAGTTGCCATGAACAGTTTGAGAATGCAAAGAAAGCCGTAGAAGAACTTGGCCTTTCAGTAGAAGTCGAATATATCACAGACATGGAAAAGATTATGGCATATGGTGTTATGAGTATGCCTGCTATCGTAATTAACGAGAAAGTAGTTTCAATGGGTAAGGTTCTTAAATCGGCTGAAGTAATTAAGTTAATTGGAAAGTTGGGATTCTAATGAAAAAGAAGGTAGCATTTATCTGTGTTCATAATTCCTGCAGAAGCCAGATGGCAGAGGCCATAGGTAATCATTTGTATGGTGATAGGTTGGAGTGCTATTCTGCCGGGACTGAATTAAAAGCACAGATTAACCAGGATGCTGTTCGTATTATAAAGGAACTGTATGGAATTGATATGAATGCAAATGGTCATCATAGCAAGCTAATTGATGAGATTCCAGAGTCAGACATAGCAATCTCTATGGGCTGCGATGTGGGATGCCCATTTATAGGAAGACCATTTGATGATGACTGGGGACTTCCTGATCCAACAGGAAAAGAAGACGATGAATTTAGAAAAGTGATTTCTGAAATTGAGTTGAGATTAAAGCAACTGGTTAGACAATATGTAATGACCTCCACTTTGTAGCAACGTGGATTTACCTGTATAATGAAGTTGCAACACAACAATAACAGGGATTACCGCATACAAAGGGAGGTCATCAAATGAATTATAACACAGTTTACGTAGGAATGGA
>JAZRYK010000038.1:0-47295 GCA_045600725.1 Lachnospiraceae bacterium | reverse complement strand
CCTCTAGCTCATTTGGCTGGTCATGGAGATTATAAGATGGCTAGTAGAAAAACGGTTATGGAGTGTGCAAAAAAAGCAGGGCTTACGGTTGAGCGATTTGAAATCCGAAAAGGAATGCGACTTCATGCGGTGGTTCGTAAGCCAGAGTCAAAAGCTATTCGACAGGAATATTTTAAAGCATTGAGATAAAGGGAAGATCAAGAATGAGGCATGAAGACTTTAATATGGCACAACATGGTTTTGTTGGACATCTTGCAGAGCCGGATGTTGGCAGTGGCAGAGCGGTAATAGTCATCATGGGAGGAGAACAGAGTCTGCTTCCGGGAGTCAAGTTTGCACAGCGGTTTGCTGATTATGGTATTACAGGACTGTCTGTCTCACTATTTAGGGCAGAGGGTTTGCCAGATGCGCCAAATGCTATACCACTTGAGATGTTTGAGCAGGCCGTGAAATATCTTAAAAATGTAAAAAATATAGAGCATATCAGTGTGTATGGTCAGTCTATGGGATCTATATTTGCAGTATTAGTCGCTCATTATATTGGTGGAATGGAAAACTTAATTTTGGTTTCACCTACACATGTACCGTTTGAAGGAGTTCTTAAAGATAATAAGACTATGTCGGGTAGAAGTGTAGCAACTTATCAAGGTATGGATGTTCCATATGTGAAGGCTGATTTTAGTAAGGTTAAAGCCAGTAAATATTTTAGGCATCCGGACGCGAAACATAAGGTAATGGGTATGTGGATAGCATATCATGATGCATATGCAGATAAAGAGAGAGAAAAAGGCGCATGGTTACAAGTTGAGAAAACAAATGCAAGAATTTTATTAATAGCTGGTGACGAGGATGAAGCCTGGCCGGCCAAATATTCTGTGCAAGCAATCGAAAGTTATCTGAAAGAACACGAGTATAAAAAGGATGTGAAAGTGATTATTTATCCACATGGAAGTCATTTGAATGGATTGATGCCAAACAGAGATAGGGAAAAGAAATTATATCGAATGATTCCATTAATTGGATTAGTATATAAAACCTTTGGCAAATACCGGAAAGAGAACCTTTCATATTTTGAACAATCAGAGAAAGAAATAATTGAATGGATAACACAAAGTGATGAATGGTGATGAATAGATATAGAAAAAAGGAGTGAATGTTATGTGTGGAAAATTGGGCAAAAGAAATGAATTGTGATGCGGTTAAAAAGAATTTTTAAAGTCCAGTTTGTAGCTGACGTGAAAATTGAAATCTAACGTGGCTATTCTTATTAAGAGATATGATAAATGACTTTGGGAAATCATATTGTTAGTATCTGAAGGTAAAAAATGCTTATGAAAAATAAAGACAATTTTACTGCTTTAACTCAGAAATACAATACAGAAGTTCCTTAACCTAGAGGAACACTTTCCTATTGAGAGAGGAGTGAGACAATATGACAATTCACGAATTTGGACAGGTCCATGACGAGGTGGTAGTGCTGGTACATCCTTCCGTCGTAATGTGGGATTATTACGAGTATGTCATCCCATTGATGCAGGAGTACTATCATCTGATCGTTCCAGCGCTTCCGGGCTATGATACGGAGAGTGGATCGGATTTTACCAGCGTTGAACAGATCGCGGAGGAACTGGCAGATTGGCTGATTACGCATGACCATAGAGAGATAGCGTGTATTTACGGCTGTTCTATGGGCGGCTCAGTGGTCACCAGATTCCTCGCGGACGGGAGGGTGAAGGTTCGTAGCGCAGTTATCGACGGCGGCATCACGCCGTATCAGCTGCCATGGATCATGACGAGATTGATCGCTATCAAGGATTTCCTCCTGATTTCCATGGGGAAAGTTGGCGGTCTGAAAATCCTGCAAAAAGCCTTCTCCACAGACGATTATTCTGAAGAAGACTTGCAATACATCGCGAAAATCCTGAAGCACATGAGCGCCAGAACGATCTGGAGAACCTTTGAATCCTGCAATAACTACGACATGCCGAAGCCGGTCACAGTGGACTGCGAACATATCGAGTATTGGTACGCGAAAGCGGAAGAAAAAGACCGGAAGGGCGATATCGCCTATATTAAGCAAAGCCTGCCGCAAACCGTTTTCAAGGTATTTGTGGATGTCGGGCACGGCGGGCTGGCGGTCCTAAAGCCGGAGCTGTTGGTGGCGGAACTTAAAAGAGCCATGGAGGAATAGAGGATGCTATGCCAAGAGATAAAAAGTTAAGTCATCAAAGAGTACTAGAGGCTGCAAAAAAAGAATTTTTGAAAAAAGGATTTGAAGGTGCTTCTATAAGAACAATCGGATCGAGTACGAGAATGACAAGCGCTGGGCTATACAGGCACTGTAAAGGTCGTATATGAATGTTGTGAAAGAGCCGGGCTTACTGTTGAGAAATATGAGATTAGAAAAGGCATGCGACTTCATGCGTTAATACGTAAAAATTAAGTATAAGGAGCCATGAAAATGGATATAACGATAATATTAATTGAAATAGCAGTGATGTGTTTGTTGTTTTTGTTTTTTGTTATAGGACTATTATTGATATCTCCACTTACCTTTATAAGTGATTATCCACCAGAGATTCAGGAAGCATATTATCGTTCGCAGAACAAAGAGGCAGTAAAAGAGAAGATGACAGCTATTATGAAAATCAAGAAGATTTTTGCTATGGTTGCATTTATGTTTGTGTTCGCGTGGATGCTACATATAGCTGGTGCGACTGACTTTGTCGGAGGAGTATTGCTTTCCTATTTATATATGCTGGTTTTATTTTTCTGGGACACTTTCTTTTTGGATTGGGTGTTATTTGCAAATATAAAAAGACTTAGGCTCCCTGGAACGGAAGATATGGATAAAGAATACCATCAGAAATGGTTTCATATAAAAGTATGCTTGCCAATGATTCCAGTTTTTATGGTAGGTGGTATATTAAGTTCTCTTTTGATGATTATAATGTGGTAGATAAAGAAGGTGATTTTATGCAGATTTTATCTCAATTTCATGATTTGATATTATGTATTATCTCTGCGCTTGAAGCTAGAGATCCATATACTAGTCATCATTCGTCCAGAGTTGCGGAGATGACAGAAACCATTTGTGAACTCATGGGCCTTGATGAAGAGGAAAAAGAAATATATCATATTGCAGCTCATCTTCATGATATTGGAAAAATTGGTATCAGGGATAGTGTCTTATTAAAAGAAGGTAAATTAGATGATGAAGAGTGGGAAATCATGAAATCCCACTCGGAGCAGGGATATAACATTCTGATGAATGCAAAGTCCTTTGAGGTGGTTGCAGATGTTGTAAAGTCGCATCATGAAAGATATGACGGCAAGGGATATCCTGATGGCCTAAAGGGTGAAGATATTCCGCTTGGTGCAAGGATTATTGCAATCGCTGATTCTATAGATGCCATGATTTCTGACAGACCATACCGAAAAGGAATGGATACTAATGTTTGCAGAGAACAAATAGAAAAAAATACAGGCATTATGTATGATCCAATTATAGCTAAGAAAGTGATAGAACACTGGGATAAAGTGCTAAGTCGCAGAGAAGATGATTCCAATCAGTGTATGGATTGAGTTACAAATAAAAGAACTGGAAGCGTATGTAAATCTTATTGAAGAAAAGAAGCCATTAATCAAGAAGAATTACCTGCAATTGGAGAAGGAAGATATTATTACAAGTGAAGTAGAGGTCATTCGCGTTGAGACTCGTGAAGATAGTAAGCGGTTTGGTTGTAAAATGAAAAAGCTTAGTCCAGAACTGAATCAGTATATTATGAATAAGAAAATGTCTGTATATATGAAAGAATGATATAATTATTGGCATCAGGAGATAACTTCTGGTGCCATATTATTTTAAGGGGTGAATGGTATGAGAGTTCTTCAGCCAAAAGATGGACAAACATATCTATATTTTTATGAGGATTCAATGATGAATCCATCGCAGAATATTTCTTTAGCAAAAAAATTGCTTAAGGAGTTAGGCTGCAAGATTGGTCCTGCAAGGAAGAGAGAGCAACCAGAATATCATATTTGTACATGTGAAATGGGTGAGTTTCGCCTGGTGAATGATGTTCCTGCTATTTTTATTGAATCAGATAATAGCGAAATTATTAGCTTTCTTGCAAAAGAACTTGAGATTGTATGCCATAAGTATAAAAAGAGCTGCGAAATCAGACTGGCAGATGGTTCATCAGCTGTTATAAAGGGCTATATAAAAGAAGATTATCTTGTTGACACAGCTTTTGGTGAAAAGCAGATTACAGAAGATGACATCATATGTAGAAAATTGATTCCGGACAATATAGTTGGAAAAAATGTTACCGTATCATTGTGGGATCCAGATATGGGAGAATTAGATGAATATACTGGTATCGTAAAGAAATGTGAGATGTCAGGAAAAGTGCTCGGCATTACTGTAGAAGTGGTGTGGTCCGATGATGAGGATGATCCATACATTTTTGAGCATACTATCTATGAGGATGAGATATATAAAATCAGTGTAGACGAATAAATGCTCTAATATATAAGAGCAAACATACTCTAACTACTCGCAATTTTTTCTAAAACAATATTCCTCTAAAATGTAAGTGTAAAAATAATCCAGAAAGGAGGAGGTTTACACATGACGAATGAGGAATTTTTGTGTGCTGTTGAAGCGGAATTAAAAGAGCGAAACCTGTCTTTGTATAAACTGCAAGAGCGTATTGATGAAGACATTATCAAAGAAAGTACATTCTATTCACTATTTCATGATAGAAGAACAGTAAGAATTGAATACATCATAGAGATATGCAGAGCACTTGATATGTCGCCTACAGCACTTATTGATCCGGATGGTTCAAAAGATAATCTTAAGCCAGTTCAGATTGAACTTTTGAATGAGTTTGAAGGCTGCGATGAAGCTATGATCCGAAGGATTTTACCAATCATTAAAGGACTGGTCCTTGGTGAAAAAAACAAACAATAGCCGATGCTAATCGAGAAGATTCGGTGGCATCGGTTTTTTTATGCCTGTTTATTAGTAGTTGCTATGGACAGAGCATTTCCATCCATAGCAGCATAGTTTATTTTTTATCACTTATTTCCTGTGAAGAACGAGATTTTTCTGTAGATTTCGACTTCGCAGGTTCTTCTTTTTCTTTTTGTTCACCCATGTATTTTTCAAGATTTTCAAGCTGTAATTCCATCTGGGATATCTCGCTATGAGCACCTTCCCAGGTTGAGAGTATCTGACTTTTTTGCAGTTCCAGTTGCTGGAATTTTTGATTGAGTTTATCAATATCAACGGTAGCTGGATTGATGCCATGCTCCTTAAGAAAACGGACTGCAGAATCATAAATTATAAGTTTGGCTTCATGGTCGTTTCGTCTGTCTCGAAGATATGCATCAGGATCTTTTGACTTCTTATAGGCATCATGAAAGCGTTTATTCTGTTTATAGATTTCTGCATATTTTATGATTGCTCCAAGCTCCTTCATATCAGATTCTACGGATACTAAAGAGGCTTTGGCAGTTTTTGCAACTTCTCGTTTTTGTTCAATAGAAGCTTTTAATTCTGCGATAGAACCGGCAGATGCATATGAGGATGCCATGGCTTTTAAGTTCTGAACATTGGCCCATCGTCTTAAGCCTGGTGACTGCGCAAATTTCTCTTCAGTAGTATCAATGAGAGGAGTAGAATCAGTAGGCCTTTGGGGGAAAGAAACCTTTTTTTTCGCATTAGATTCGATGCGTCTGCTTATTTCTTCCCTGGTATATTTGCTGCCAAGAGTGCGTTCGGAACCTCTGACAAATCTTTCAGCACCTGCAGGCTTGAAAGCAATATATTTTGGTGCATCCGGAGATAGCAATTCACCTTTGATTTCATATCCTTTGGCTCGCATAAGCTCCAGGAATGATTCATAATTTCTTGAGAATTTTATGCATTCATCAATATCAGTTTTAAGCTGAGCTTTCCAGGAAGTACCTTCCTTTTCCATCTGCCATTCGGTGTATTTTTTACTCTTTGCAGGAGATGGTTTTATAACAGAAATATTATGCTCAGTGCATAGCTCATCTGATAGCTGACGGATTCTGTGATAGGAGCGTTTGCAGTCATTATATTTATGATGGTCAGTATTATTTGTAGCCGAAAATATAATGTGATTATGAATATGATTCTTCTCAGTATGGGTGGCAATTACATAGGAATATTTGCCCTCTAATACCTTGTCAGCAAGCTCAGTGCCTATCTTGTGAGCTTCATCAAATGATACTTCTCCTGGAGCAAAAGACTGTATCAGATGGTATGCTTTGATGTCTTCAATTGCTTCCTTTTTCCCAGATAAATGAGTGAATTCTAGGTGAGCAGTTTTAGGAGAGCAACCGTATGATGATACATAAATTTCGCCATCTGTTTTTTTAGGATCGGTAATATAAGCTATCGATTTATTAACGGTTGCTTTGATAGCATGGATTCGTGTGTAAGCCATATTTTATCCATCAGCTCCTTTACTTCATTGACATCTTCTTCATAGACTTTGCCTGTCATGTTCATTTGTTTTGCAATCTGATTTATACGAGATCCGATACGAGATAACTGGACAGAATATTCATGAAGTTCTGTGTAATCCACATCATAAACGAATCCATAAATGATTAAGTTTCGCAGATAAGCTGACATTGAATTCATACCGGAAAGCTTTGTTTTTTCTTCGAGTAGTTTCTTTTCACGGTCGGATAAATATATGGTCAGCTTATTTTTTCTTGAACGATTTTTCATAAGCATTTCCTTTCTTTGTGGTAACTGAAAAATTGTGAATGTGGGGTCAGGGGAGAAGCTCCCTTGCAAGCATATCAGGGTGGCAGTGAAGCTGCCGGGTTCCTGATTTTCGGATTTGGTGTACGGACAAATCCAGTGCTTGGTAATCCACGCAATTAACCTAAAGGGTAATTGCGGTGTTCAGCCAGCTTAGGCTGGCATCTTTGAACACATATGTGCGTATCCGCACCAATAATAGTGAAAACAAAAAAGCTGCCACAGGGCATAATATGCCATGCAACAGCTAATGAGTTTCTTCTATATACTAAGTTTGTGTTTATCCAATAAATATATTAATTGATGTATAGACTTTGGTCAAACATAAAATGGTGGTCCTTGAAACGAACAGAAGTTCTTTTACGAGTACAAACTTATGACAATGCAAAATTGTAAATTTTAACTGTAAAGAACAAATATGCAGAGTTGGGGGATTACCATGAGAAATAGAATAACGAGAAAAATACAATATGACAGTTGCCAGCATCCATGAAAATGGGTGCTCTTTTTTTATTGTACTCTAAATAGTTGGAGTAGTGTATTTTTGATCTATTCTCTAATTGCTTCCTCAACGGTCAGGAGGATCTATGTTCAGATGGAGAGGGAGTTAGTAGGTTCAAAATCCGGGAGCAAATGTAAATGCTTTTGGACAAAATAGCTACACGGTTGGACAGATAAGCAACAGACATTCCGTGGAGCATAATATAGAATTTACGCTAGAGGTAGATGTAAAAATGTACAGATATTTAAGTGCTGACCAAGCGAAGGAAATTGGCCCAAGAATTAAAGGCTTATTGAAGAAAAAAGGTGTGACAGTTACAGAAGCTGCCGAAAACTTTAACATTGGTAGAAGTAACTATTACAAATTTCTTCAAGGAACAAGAAACATGCCAATAGAATTATTAGTTGCACATTGTGTATTTTTGGATGTTAGTTTAAGCTATTTGGTTTTTGGAGTGGAAATTCCGGAGTGGGACAGCAAAGACTATTTTCATCCGGGAGAAATAGATTATAAGACTATGGATTTAGTAGAAGAAATAAGAAGGATGGAACATCCACGCAAAAAGAAACAGATATGCAAATTGATGAAGCATCTTGCAGATTTGGTCGGTGACATGGATTGAAGTTTCACCGCTCACATAAAGCACACAAGGTGAATGAGCAACAGCATAGCCTTGTGTGTTTTTATGGGTGATGAATACCACCGCTATGGTGGCAATCTCCATTGTGTTTATCCAAATACTTAAGTTCGGTTCGGTGCCGGCAATGTACCTTGAAAATTGAATATGGGAGTTCGCAGGACGTACAAAAGAGTTAGCTTGCCAAGAGGCGTGTGCGGAGATATGAGCGCAGCTGTTCTGGTTAATGGTAGTGAAGGCCTGCCATGGCGATGATACTTTTGTTAATAATGATACACATCCAGAAATTGGATCCATTTTTTAGGACGAGGTGGTGCGAAACCAGTGTGAATCGTGAACCTGATGATTACCTGCGAATTTTATTTTTATCTGTCAATAAAAGTATATCAGTGAATGGTGTATTTTTACTGGCAGATAATGCCAATTTTTTTACAGCGAGAGGAGCAAAGTCATGGACGATAAAGAAGTCATAGTCAAGGAATGGAAAAAATTCCGCAGATATAAGAGCGGTGCAGACTTCTATGAGATGAGTCAGAGCTCATTTGAGAAGCTGGCTAAGGAAGCAGGTGCATTGATAAAAGTTAACAAAATGGCTTATGTGGATTGTGAACTTTTTGAAGAGTATCTGCTTCAATTTCGTGTAGGGGAATAAAGGAGAAATTCATTGACTAATCGTATGACGAAATGTATAATGGTATTGTTAGGAGAGGTATGAGCTTATGGCAAAAATGGGTCGTCCGGTAAAGGACGTTATTAAGGACAAAGTTGTAAGTGTCAGAATGCTGCCTGAAGAATATGAGGTAGTAAAAGCTTATGCTGATAAGGCTAACAAGACCGTTAGTGAAGTGATGATGGAAGGTGTGAAGATACTTATCGATAGAGATAAGTATTCGTAACACTTGGGATCTCTTTTCGCAAGGAAGGAGGTTACTAATGGCATCACGTAAAGACAAAAAAGGTAGGGTACTCAGAAAGGGAGAAGCCTACAGGGAATCAAGAGATTTGTATTCGTACAGTTACATTGATTCCAAAGGTAAGAGACAATATGTCTACTCCAGAAGTTTAATAAAACTTAGGGAAAAAGAAAGAGAACTATTAAGAGACGAGCTTGACGGTATTGATACTGCGGCGGCAAATAGTGTGACATTAAATTACATGTTTGATTTGTATATGCAGACCAAAACAGATCTCCGTGAATCAACACGAGTTATGTATATGGACTGCTACAGAAGATATGTAAGAAATGGTTTCGGTAAAAAGAAAATTGCCAGTATCAAATTTACAGATGTGCTGGTATTCTACAGTGACTTATTAACTGAGAAACAGTTGCACATTTCCACCATTAAGTATCTACAAAGACTTATCAGACCAGCATTCGAACTGGCAGTCAGGGATAACATCATAAGAAGTAATCCTGCTGATGGCATAATTAGAATGCTAAATCGAAGCAACATCAGGGAAAGCACCCTTAGAAACGCACTTACGATTGAACAGCAGAGAGCATTCTTACGATATGTGGAGGCAAATCCCACATATCAGAGATTGTCTCCATTCTTCGTATTTATGTTTGGAACAGGATGCAGAATTGGTGAAGTGATTGGTCTGAGATGGGAAGATGTTGATTTAGAAAAGAAGACCATTGATATTAATCATTCGATTACATATCTGGCCAATCGTAAGAACGACAGGCCTACAGGATGGTTACTAAATGATCCAAAGACTGAAGCCGGTAAGAGAGTTATTCCAATGGTTGATGCTGTATATGAGGCATTGCTTGCGGAGAAGGCTAAGCAGGAAGAATTGAATCAGCATTGTACTACCGAAATCGCCGGTTATAAGAACTTTATCTTCTTTAATAGGAATCTGGATGTATATATTCCTGAGGGAGTTAACAGGGAGATTCATAGAATTGTCAATGCTTACAATAAGACAGAAACATCAAAGGCATTAGCTGAAGGTCGTGAACCTGAACTTTTGCCGCATTTCTCTAATCACTATATCAGACACACATTTTGTGCGAGGCTTTGTGAAGCAGATATGAATATCAAAGCCATCCAGGCTGTTATGGGACATAGAGACATTCAGACTACCTTGGATATCTATGCTGAGGTATCTGAAAATAAGAAAAAAGAATCATTAAAAAAGGTTTTCAAGGATATGAAATTATTCTAAATATTAGAGGTCCTCGAAAGCCAGTAAATATGGGCGTTGCAGGGAAAAAATGATGTACCAACCCAGGTACATATTTTAAAATCGGCCAGGTACATCAAAATATACCTCAAAAATGCCCCAAATCATACTTGATAATACGTCACAGTAATTATGTACCATGGTTGGAAATGCCGTAAAATAGGCTATTTACGTGATAATGTGTCATAACACGTTATCATCGACTGTGGTGGAGGAAGTGCAGACCATAATCGCGTGTGGTGCTGGAACAGTCACGAAACGTGTGTATGGAGACGGCCGAATTGAGCGCTGTGATAATGTGAAGGATGTAGCCCTCTACATCAGTAAAATAGAGGAAATGATCGATCGCAAGCGTCAGCTTTTTAGTGAGAAATAGTATTAATCATTGATAGGAGAAAATGGATGAATATTACAACTCTTGAAATTACGCAGGTAACAATGGATATGTTTTTTTGTTTGTTTTGCCTGATAATGATAGTTTCTATTAAAGCAAATAATCCGAAACAGAAAAGTATGAAGATGTTTGGTAGATTGTTTCTCATTGCTTCAGTGCTGTTTTTGGGAGAATCGTTAGCATACATTTTTAGAGGAAACTTAGGCTCTTTTAATATTATCGTCAATAGAATCGCTAATCTTATGGTGTTTGCCATGAACATAGCAATGGCCAATACCTATGTCAGATATGTAAATGCTGTTTTCACTGAAAAAGGTGTTGGAGTAAGTGGAAATAGCGTAAAAATCGCCAATATTTTATCTTTCATAAATATTTTCGTTATTGTAGTCAATTTATTTTACCCATGGATGTATCATTTCGATGAGGCTAATTATTATCACAGAAATAATGCTTGGTATGTATATACGCTAATATCACTTGTGGTCATATTTATGGGAGCGGGAACGGCAATCAGGTATAGAAAGTATTTGGAAAAAAGAAGTTTCTATTCAATGATGCTGTTTTCATTTGTTCCTATAATTGCTACGGCTGTGCAATTCTTTATTTATGGAATTTCCATAACCAATTTAGGACTGGGAATCGGTTCATTCGTAATGTTCGCAGCATACATGTATGATTGGTCTCATAATAGAGAAGATCAGATGAATAAAATTAAAAGCGGCAGATTAACTGCTGTTTTTATGTTCATAATAATGCTGCTTAGTATGAGCGCTTCGATTATTGTATGTGTGAATGTGATCCAGCAGGTAACCAAAGAAAATTCTGAAATGCAAAGCAAAACAATTGCCCAGATGGTTTCAGCAAAGATTGAGAACGAATTCATTAAGCCGATTACTGTTTCTCAAACAATCAGCAGTGATATTGATGTAAGAAAATATATTGAGAAGACTACCAGGAAAGAGGCTGAGCGTGTTAAAGATGACATGACTAATCGCCTTGTATCCATTGGAAACGAATTCAATTACAAGATGGTGTTTGTTGTTGCTGATAAAACAAGGGCATACTATACGTATAACGGAATAAGCAAGTATCTTGACGTGGAAAATGACAGTCATGATATATGGTATAAGGAGTACTTGGAGTCAGGGAAAAGATATGTAATTAACGTAGATACGGATGAAGATAATAACTGGAGTCTGTCGGTGTTTGTCAATTACGGTATTTTTGACGCGGATGGAAATACGTTGGGAGCATGTGGTGTTGGAGTTGATATGAATGAACTTATTGACATGCTTGCCAAATATGAAGATGAATACAACATTAAGGTGGATTTAGTCAACAGTGATGGTCTTATACAGATTGATACGGATGGAAGTTTGATAGAAACAGACTATCTGGATAATTCCTATTTTGACAAAATACCGGATAATGATTTTTATTATCAGTTCTCGGAGAATAAATGCTATATGACCAAATATATCGAAGAGCTGGACTGGTATATAGTAATAAGAGACAATAATCCGGTTAAATTGGATGCAAACAAAATTATTCTTCCAATTGTTCTGATCTTTATTGCTGGTGTATTAATAATGGCAACATCCTTTGTCATTATTAGTATGAGAGAGAAGAAAGCAGAGGACGCATACAACAGAAGATATGAAGTATCAATAAAGGATGAGCTTACGGGTTTATATAACAGACGAGGTTTTGAAGTCGACTGTGAAGAGATAAAAAGAGATGAGAATCTATCAGAGTATATTCTTATTATGATGGATTTAAATGGTTTAAAAGCAGCCAACGATAACATTGGTCACGAAGCCGGGGATGAATTAATCATTGGTTCATCGAAGTGCATGAACAACGCATTCTCAGGCCTTGGTAAAGTATATCGTGTAGGTGGCGATGAGTTTGTAGCGTTGCTTAAAGGCACGAAAGAAGAAGCACTGGGTGCAGTTAAGACATTTGACTATTTAACTGAAAACTTCAGAGGAAAGCTTATATCCGAACTTAGTGTGTCTAAGGGAGTAGTTGTTTGCGCCGAGCATGAAGAACTTAGTCTTGAAGAAGTAAAGGCATTGGCTGATAAGCTGATGTACGCAGACAAGGATGAATATTACAAGCGAACAGGAAAAGAAAGAAGAAAAGTATAAGCCGTGGAGTATTATGGGGATATATTATTGATAGAGGATATAGAATATGTTCAATAATCTTGATAACATTGACTTTGCTCTGGAAGACGAGTGCGTAATATAGAAAGGGAATAGCATAGAAAACATGTTTATAAATAGATTGGATACTACAGAAAATATAGTTAAATCGCTTTATGAATTTTTGAGCCTGTGGCAGGGCGGAAACCCAAAATGAGATTCAATTCCAATTCCATATTATAAATAAATATCTTTACTTTTTTCATGTGCTGTTCGGATATCTTTACTTTTTGCATCAAAAATAGCATAATAAGTAAAGACATGGAGGCATATAATGTATTCATATAACGGACTGGAAAAAATATTAGCGGAAAGAACAATCGGCAAGACTGAACTATGCAAAAAGACTGGCTTGTCCTCGCGTACAATTGCAAAAATAGCGAAAGGTGAAAAACTTTCAAACGGAAGTATCAACAAAATTGCCACTTATTTGAATGTATCACCGGAAACTCTTTTTCGCAAGGAATCGGACAATCGAATTCTTCAGATATTACGAGATGAAAAAGAGATACATCTTTCAGGTGGGCTTTACCACGAACTACAGATTCGCATGACATATAATTCAAACCATATCGAGGGAAGCAAGCTTTCTGAAGATCAAACCAGAATGATTTTTGAGACTAATACACTTGACATGGGAGATGGCATTCCTGTTGATGATATTCTGGAAACAGTGCATCATTTTAGAGCAATAGATTACTGTATTGATTTTGCAGAAGAAGAACTCACTGAAGAGATGGTAAAACAATTCCACTATATCATAAAGCATGATACAAAAGTTTCCTTACTTCCTTGGTTTGCGGTGGGTGATTACAAAAGAAGAGCAAATGTTGTTGGCGGAAGAGAAACCTCAAGACCGTCAGAGGTTTCGGAACACATGCGCAAACTTATAAATAGCTACAATATGAATGAAACAGTAAATATAGAAGATATTATTGCGTTCCATGCCGAATTCGAGCACATTCATCCATTTCAGGATGGAAATGGAAGAGTAGGAAGACTTATAGCGCTAAAAGAATGCCTTAAGAATAACATTATTCCATTTATTATCGAAGACAGCAAAAAAGCTTTCTATTACAGAGGACTCTCTGAGTGGAATAATGAAAAAGGATGGCTGATTGACACTTGCCTTGATGGTCAGGACACATTTAAAAGATTACTGGATATTTTAGATATTCCATATAACCAATAGGACGAAGGAAGAATACTAATTATGATAAACGAACAGGATAAAAGAGTTATAGAAACAATGGCACGCGCAGGGTGTGAAGAAGAAACACTTTTCAGTATGTTTCCCAAAGTGCCGAAAGAAGAAATTGTCGAGATAAGAAATGCGGTAATCAATGTTGGAGCAGAAGATTCAGATGCAGGAAAAATCAGTATAAATTGTTCATAAAGAGAGCTAAATATATGAATCTGCTTGACATCGTTAAAAACAAAACTAAACACAGAAGCAGTGATAAATCAAACCGGGATTTGCAATATGAATTTTGTCCCAGATGTGACGCCAATCTGACATTTCAAAAAGGCTACAGCAATGAACTGCCGTTCTGGAATTGCAGAGGTTGCGGAGAGATGCTCATTAATCCTGAGGTAGAAGCTGCAGACGACATTGCATGGATTTGTGACGGCTGCGGTGCGATGCTTAATACTCAGCCCGGCTTTTCGAACAATTGCGGTGAATGGGAATGCGCCCAATGCGGATTTATAGGCAAGATTGCAGCATCCGAAATATATTTATCCGAGGATGAATATAATGCGGAACTAAAAAATCCTTACAGGGGCTTGCCGGACAAGGATGTACTTGAACTATCGTTCTATGATGATATAAATCATATTGCCGGTCACGAAAATATTATTCTTGTGAAAAATATTGAAACACAAAAGATTTATATCAAAAAAACACTTGCTGTGTATGATGCAGACATTTATCGATATCTTATGGAACATCCTATAACTTATATGCCTAAGATTTACGGTGTATATGAAGGGGATAATTATCTGACGGTTATAGAAGACTATATAGAGGGTAAGACGCTTTTGGATATTTTGGAAGGTGGTGTTATAGAACCCTCCAAAGCAGTACATATTGCAAGAAGAATCAGCTGCATATTAAAAGACCTTCACTGTTTGGAAAAACCGATTGTTCATAGGGATGTAAAACCTTCAAACGTCATCATAACCGACGATGGAGAAATTTATTTAATTGATATAAATGTTGCGAAACATTACAGGGAAGATGCTAACGAAGATACAAAACTGATGGGAACAATGTACTATGCTGCACCTGAGCAGTTTGAGTACGGCTTCAGCGCATCATCGGCAAAATCCGATATTTATTCGGTCGGTATGCTTTTAAATGTAATGATAACAGGCAAATTTCCCAAAGAACAAAAGGCCGGGGGATCAGTCTGGAACATTATAGAAAAGTGCATAGAATTAAATCCGGATGACCGATATTCGGATGATGAATTAATCTGCGCGCTTGACAGTATGTTGAGGTAAAAATGAAAGAAAAAAGTACGGACGAGGTTGAAAAACTTCTTGAGAATATAAAGCCAAAGCAATTGGATGATTTTTACAAAGAAAACAGCCGCGATATGGCTGATAAAAAGGCTTTTTATTATTACATGAAGGATATAGTCGAATCGAAGAATATTTTATTAAAAGATATGTACATTTTTGCGGGGGTATCCGAGTCGTACGGAGAGAAGATTGTTCGGATGGAAAAGCATACGAAAAATCGGGATTTGATAATCAGGCTATGTGTAGCGGGACACTTTTCTTTGACGGAGCTTAACAAGGCTTTAAAGCTTTACGGAATGAATTCACTGTATGCAAAGGACAAGAGAGATGCCTGCCTGATTGTGGCAATCAACAACAGAATATATGATTTGCAGGAAATCGATGCCATGCTTGGAAAACAGGGATTTCAACAATTGTCAGCGGAATAATATATAAGTCCTCACCTTTACGGTGGGGATATTTTTTTGCGCTAAATGCTAATTTATATATGTATTCAAAATATGTTTACGCAGCGTAAGAAAAAAGTAATTTGAGTATTCATACTACAAATCATACGATGAATGGAGAAAATTATTTCATGGTGGAGCGAATGAGTTTAGGCAGATTTATTGCAGACAGGCGGAAAGCACTGCGAATGACTCAGGAGGAGCTTGCGGAAAGAATGTATGTATCTAAGTCGGCAGTCGCAAAGTGGGAAACAAATGGCGGACTACCCGACAGAGATAATTTAAAAGAGCTCTCTTCGGTTTTAAATGTTTCCGTGGATGATTTGCACAGGATTATCCGCAGTGGCAACTGCGAAGACAGTGATTTGGAAGTGAATATAACAGCTGAAGTAATTACACTGCTGGAATCGTATGGGTATAAGGTTATAAGACCTACCAAGGAGGAGAAAAAATGGCAATTAGTTTGATATCTGTTAAATGTCCTTCATGTGGGGCAGATTTATCAGTTGAAGAAGAAAGAGAGGTTTCTTTTTGTTCCTACTGTGGAACAAAGGTATTAATCAACAATGAGAATGAACATATATTTAGGAATATTGATGAGGCAAAAATAAAAGAAGCTGAGACTGAACAGATGGTACTAATGCGTCAGCTGGATATGGAAGAAAAAGCAAACACATCCAAGAAGTATTTGATCATAATTTGGATTGTGGCTATCGCAATTTTAGTAATATTGGGAATAATTGGATTGGGAATAAAAAATGATGGACTGATAGTGTGTATGTCCATTGCAATGATTGTTGGTGCGAGCGGAAGTACATATTTATTTGGTAATGCTAAAAAGAAAAAGAAAGTATATATTGGACCAAATTCAGCAGCTATTTCCGAAGGGATGAGAAACTACAAAGATAAAAATTATAATAGTATATTATTAATGTTTCAGGGGGCAGGATTTACAAATGTTTCTGCAATCCCGTTAAAAGATTTGAATTTTTTTAAGCAAAATAAAAATGGACAGGTTGAAACAGTATCGATAAATGGCAAAAATGATTTTGAAAAAGATGATGTATTTCCAAAAGATTCGAATGTAGTGATTATGTATCATAGCAGAGGGTAGTATAGGTGAGTATATAAATGATATAAGAGCTAATGTTCTTGATAAAAACAAATTTCTTTTATATAATTTACCGCAAGGGTGATGCAAATCCGTTAAGACATTTACATAGACAGTTAAAGGGCGGTGCAGAACAGATATCTGCACTGCCTGTTTTGTTTTTTAATGGAATAACATCCCTGCATTTCACCACAGCGGTGAGTTGGGTAAAAATAAAAAATGTGAAGATTGGTATATGCAGGACAGAAGAAGCAGAAATATTGAAATATTTAAAGACACAATAAAAACCATCGATGAAAGTAGCCTGTTAAACAAATCGGTTGAGGAATCAATAAGCCTTCAGAAATTTTATCCTGAAGGTATAGATATTGCTGTGCCAATGGGGCCTATGCGAAACGGAGAAACGGTTCTTTCAAAAAAAAGAAGCCTTCAAGCTGCGGCAACATACGCAAAAGAGGGGAAAAAGGTTTGCGTCCTGAATTTTGCTTCCGCGACAACGCCTGGCGGTGGTGTAGTGAAGGGAAGCTCTGCGCAGGAAGAAAGCCTGTGCAGAATAAGCACGCTGTACCCATGTTTAATGCAGGATATAATGTGGGAATTGTTTTACGAGCCCCACAGGGCAGCCGGAAACAATTTGTATAATGATGACTGCATTTATACTCCTGGTGTAACGGTATTTAAAAGTGATATTTTATACCCCGAAATGATGGAAGAAAAGTCATGGTACAATGTTGACATTTTAACGGTTGCCGCTCCGAATTTGAGAAATTATTCAAATATAAATTTTTCGGGAAATATGTTTGCAAACAATTCTATTTCGAATGACGAATTGTATAATATTCAATACAACCGTATATGCAGAATATTTCAGACGGCGATTCTGAATCAGGCGGAGGTACTTATTCTCGGGGCATTTGGATGCGGAGCTTTTTGCAACGATCCAAATGTGGTTGCAAGGGCTTTTTATGATGCCCAGGAAGAATACGGCATTTTCTTTGATACAATTGAGTATGCGATATTCTGCACAGATGCGGAGTGTGTAAATTACGAAGCATTTGAAACAGTTTTTCACAATTCTTAAAGGAGGCAGAATATGAAAATCGCATTTTATGACACCAAGAAATATGATAAAGATTCTTTTGTGATGGCTAAAGAAAATTATCCGGATGTGGAAATCGAATTTATTGAAGCAGATTTGTCCGTTCAGACAGCTTCCCTGGCAGCAGGCTTTGATGCGGTTTGCGCGTTTGTAAGCTCTGATGTAAGCGCACAGGTTTTAAACAGACTGTCTGCGAACGGAACCAATCTTGTTCTTATGCGTTGTGCGGGATTTAATAACGTAGACACAGCCGAAGCCCGGAAACTTGGTATGACTGTTTTACGAGTTCCGGGGTATTCACCGGAAGCAGTTGCCGAACATGCAATGATGCTTGCACTCGCAGTGAATCGGCATGTTCATAAAAGTTATATTAAAGTACGAGAAAACAATTTTAGTCTCCAGGGGCTTACGGGAATAAACTTTTACGGAAAGACAGCGGGCATTGTCGGAACCGGTAAAATAGGTGCGGCTATGTGCCGTATATGCCACGGTTTTGGAATGAAGGTCATAGCATATGATATGTATACAAACAAATCACTTGATTTTGTTGAGTATGTGAGTCTTGAAACTTTGTTAAAATCAAGTGATCTGATTTCACTTCACTGTCCTTTAACGGACGAAACATATCACATGATAAACGAATATACAATTTCACGCATGAAGGACAATGTTATTCTTGTAAATACTTCAAGAGGAGCACTTATCGGTACGGAAGATCTGATTGCGGGAATTCGTGCAAAGAAATTCTTCGGAGTCGGTCTTGATGTTTATGAAGAAGAAACGGACAACGTGTTTGAAAACCGTGAGGATGATATTTTACAGTCATCGGTTACTTCCAGTCTTTTGTCCTTCCCGAATGTTATTGTCACTTCACACCAGGGATTTTTGACAGAGGAAGCACTTCTTTCAATTTCCGAAACAACACTTCAGAATGCAATGGATTACGTTGCCGGAAGTATAAATGTTGCAAATCAGGTTTGTTAAGATAATACAATTAACGGTCGCCCGTGAAGCGACCGTTTTTCTTTTTCCTTAATGTATAGTTTAGTCATAAACAAAAAAATACAACGCAAGGAGGAAGAAAATATGCGCAAGGGATTAACGGAAGTGGTATTTATTTTAGACAGATCAGGTTCTATGAGAGGACTTGAAAAGGACACAATCGGAGGCTTCAATTCACTTATTGACAAGCAGAAAAAGGAGGAGGGCGAAGCCGTTATTTCGACTGTTCTTTTTGATGATGAAGCTGAAGTTATTTACGACAGAGTGCCGGTTGACAAAATAGAAGAGATGACCGACAGGCAGTATTATGTCAGAGGCTGTACCGCACTGCTTGATGCGGTCGGAGGGGCGATTCATCACATCGCAAATGTTCACAAATATGCGAGGGAAGAAGACGTTCCGGAAAAAACGCTTTTTATTATTACCACGGACGGCATGGAAAACGCCAGCAGGTTGTATTCATACGATAAAGTAAAAGAAATGGTGGAAAAAGAAAAGGAAAAGGACGGTTGGGAATTTTTATTCCTCGGAGCAAATATAGATGCGGCGGCAACCGCAAAAAACTTTGGAATTAACAGCGACAGGGCAATCAATTACGAATGCGATGAAAAGGGTACGGCGCTTAACTTCAAAGTTCTTTCAAAGGTGGTCAGCGGAGTGAGACAATCGACAAGCAGGGAGGAATGGGACGGTGTTATGGCCTGCTGTTGTGCCGAGATAGCAGATGATTACAATAAGCGTCACAAATAAATAAGTGTCGCAGACGCAAAAGTCAATCTTTCGGAAAAGATTGACTTTTTTTATTATCAAAAGGATAATGTAGTATTAATGAGCATTTTATAAATTCTTTTAGGAGACAGAATTATGGCACTTGTGAAAAAGCCGGTTACCGGAATGAAAGAAATACTACCCAGAGAAATGGAAATCAGAGACTATGTGCAGGGTGTTATAAAAGAGACTTACAGAGCATTCGGCTTCAATGCAATTGAAACACCTTGTCTTGAGGATATAAAAAATCTTTGCAGTAAGCAGGGCGGAGAAAACGAAAAACTTATTTTTAAGGTATTAAAGAGAGGCGAGAAGTTGAATCTTGAAACAGCACAGACGGAAGCAGACCTTACCGATATGGGACTTCGCTATGATCTTACTGTTCCTCTTGTCAGATTTTATTCAAACAATCAGGCAAATCTTCCCCAGCCTTTTAAGGCACTTCAGATGGGTAATGTATGGCGTGCGGACAGACCGCAGAGAGGCAGATACCGTCAGTTTATGCAGTGCGATATCGATATCCTCGGCGAGCCCACAAATATGGCTGAGATAGAACTTATTCTTGCTACCACCACTACTTTGGGAAAACTCGGATTCAAGAATTTTGAAATAAGAATAAACGAAAGACGTCTTTTAAAGGCTATGGCGAAGTATGCCGGCTTTGATGAAGAGAAATTCGATACGGTATGTATTATTCTTGATAAACTTGACAAAATCGGAATCGAGGGTGTTAAAGCAGAACTTCTTGAAGAAGGTTTTTCGGAAGAAAGCGTTAATAAATACGTTGCGCTGTTTGAGGGCATTGACGGTTCTGTTGAGAGTGTAAAAAAGATGCAGACAATTCTCGGTGATTCACTGGATGAGGCGGTTGCTGCCAATCTTACGGAAATAATCGACAGTGTGGAAGCAGTAAAGCGTGCTGAGTTTAAAATGGTATTCGATCCTTCTTTAGTAAGAGGAATGGGTTATTATACAGGCACTATTTTTGAAATTGCCATCCCTGAGTTTGGCGGATCCTGCGGCGGTGGCGGAAGATATGACAAGATGGTCGGCAATTTTACCGGTCAGGATGTTCCTGCCTGCGGATTTTCAATCGGATTCGAGCGTATTGTTCTTCTTTTACTTGAAAGCGGATTTGCGATTCCCGGTTCAAAGGAAAAGACAGCATACCTCGTAGACAAAGATATGCCCAAAGACAAGTATGCAAAGATTCTTGATGAGGCAATGGTTGAACGTGAGAACGGCAAACAGATTCTTGTTTGTAAAATGAATAAGAACAAAAAATTCCAAAAAGAACAACTTACTCAGGAAGGCTATACAGAGTTTAAAGAATTTTTCGCTGACAGAATGTAACCGGGAGGGCTGCGATGGATAGTTCCAAGGCTATTGTTTATATTGCAGATATAAAAGACACAATCTGGGACGGCTACTACGACAGATTTAAAGATTTGATAGAGCCTAAACGCCTTGAGCGAATTGACGGTACGGGGAATGAAAGACAGAAAAAGCTTCTTCTTTGCACAGGAGCACTTTTACAGGGCGTACTAAAGTGCCACGGGGCGGATGCAAAAGATATTGTATATTCTTTGCACGGTAAGCCGTTCCTTAAAGGTCGCGATGATTTGTATTTTAATGTATCGCATTCCGGAACACTTATTGTGGTTGCACTGGCAGGGTGTGAAATCGGGGTTGATATTCAAAAACCGGTTCCCTACAAGGAGGCTTTGGTAAATCGAATTTGCGGACCGGATGAGCGAAGTGAGATGGGTAATGCAATCATCAAATCATTAAATTATGTGTGGGCGGTTAAGGAAAGCTATACAAAACTCGTCGGTACCGGAATTGCTACGGAGTTAAAGGATATATCATTTAAACGAGACGGTGAACAGTTGGAGATATTCGTCAAAGGTGAGAAAGCAGCATGCGGATATCATGTATATTCGGATGAATTGTATGAGACCATACTTACCTCAAAAGAACCGATTACGGTTGAGAATGTAATTACAATGAACTTATAAGGAGTAATATTTGGACACGCCACAGGTCGTACAGTTAATAATACTGGCAATATTAATGATATCTTCTTCATTCTTTTCGGGAGTTGAAACGGCATTCAGTTCGATAACAAAGGCTAAAGCCCGGGCAATGGAAGAAGAAAAACTTAACGGAGCGCATCTTGTATCCAAGGTGCTTGAGGAATATGACAGAATGCTTACCACAATTCTGATTGGTAACAATATTGTCAACTTAAGTGCTTCGGCGCTGGCAACCGCTCTGACAATTCAGCTTTTTGATGATGTGTATGTGTCGGTTACGACAGGAATACTGACACTTTTTATACTTATTTTCGGTGAGATAGTTCCAAAAACTTATGCAAGACATAATGCCGACAACATGGCAAGACACTTTGCTTTTGCGGTAAGGTTTCTGATGATAGTCCTTTATCCTCTGGTTTTTATAATTGACCATCTTGCAGGCGCAGTGCTTGTTCTTTTTGGTAAGAATAAATGGGAGGATACGGTAATCACCGAATCGGAACTTCGCTCATATATGGACGTTGGCCATGAGGACGGAGCCATTGAGTCGGATGAACGTGAAATTATCAATAATGTGTTTGACTTCTCGGACTCGGTAGCAAAGGACATTATGATTCCGCGTATTGATATTGCTTCAATTCCGGAGACTGCTTCATATAGGGAAGTTATGAAACTCTTTCGAGAAACTATGTATACCCGACTTCCCGTATACAGAAACGAAAAAGACCGTATAATCGGATTTATAAATGTTAAAGACCTTATTCGTCTAAAGGACTCGGCAGCTTTTTCGGTATCCAAGTTTTTGCGGGAAGGTTACTATACGTACGAATATAAAAAGACCAATGATTTGTTGCTTGAAATGCGTGCGACTTCTCAAAACCTTGCTTTCATAAACGATGAATACGGTGCAACGGTGGGAATGGTTACGTTAGAAGACCTTTTGGAAGAAATCGTCGGTGAAATTCGTGACGAATACGATCAGGAAGAGGACCTCAATATTCAGAAGGAAGGCGACTCGTACCTTATTGAAGCGAGAATGAAGCTTGAAGATGTAAATGATGCCATAGGAACCGATTTTGAATCGGAGGACTATGATACAATCGGTGGGCTTGTTCTTGATTCACTTGACAGAATTCCCGAAAATAACGAAGTGGTGGAGTTACAGGACGGAACAACACTTAAGGTGTGCGGTATAAGGCAGAACAGAATTGCTAAAGTTCTTGTAACTTTGCATAAAAATGAAGAAGAAGAGCAACAGTAATTTTTCTTTTATTCTTAAATAATGTGTGTTATAATTGTGTGGCTATGGGCTTAAAGTGCCGTAGCCACCTTTTAATTTATATAGGAGAAACAAAAATGAGCAAAAAAAAGGCAGTTGTAACCATAGTGCTTATTGTGCTTTGCGCAGTATTTTTCGGTTACATGGATATTTTTGGATTCGGTGATAATAAGGCCGGCTCCGCAAATGAAATTTCACTTGGTCTGGATCTTGCCGGCGGTGTATCGATTACATACCAGGCAGTAGGAGAAAAAACTCCTTCAGATGCTGACATGGATGACACAGTTTATAAGCTTCAGCAGAGAGTTGAAAACTATTCTACAGAAGCTCAGGTTTATAGAGAAGGCAGAGACCGTATCACAATCGAAATCCCCGGCGTGTATGACGCTGATTCGATTCTTACGGAACTTGGTCGTCCCGGAACACTTTATTTCCTCAGTCAGACTCACTCAGATGGTACAAGAAACTACAATTATGTAGGCGGTGAAGAGATTGCAACACTTAATTACTCAATTGAGGAAATTGAAGCTGACGGTGGTGTTGTTCTTCTCGGAACAGATGTTGCTGATGCAAAGGCAGCAAGTACAAAGAACAACATGGGTAATTCGGATATTGTAGTTCACCTTTCACTTACACCTGAAGGAACCGAGAAGTTCAAAAATGCAACAGAATATGCATTTAACCATGGTGAATCTATTGCGATTTATTATGATGGCGCATTTGTTTCTGTTCCTAACGTTTCAACTATTATTTCAGACGGTAATGCTATTATCTCCGGAAATATGGATGAAAATGATGCAGAGAAGCTTGCATCAACAATTCGTATCGGTGGACTCAGCGTTGAACTTGAAGAACTCCGTTCAAACGTTGTAGGCGCTCAGCTTGGTGCAGAAGCAATCGACAAGAGCCTTCTTGCAGGTATTGTTGGTTTTGCAATCGTTGTAGTATTCATGATTGTTGTTTATTACTTCCTCGGATTTACAAGTGCTATTGCACTTACACTTTACGCTATCCTTGAGATTCTTCTTATCAACGGATTTGCAATTACACTTACACTCCCCGGTATTGCAGGTATTATCCTTTCGGTAGGTATGGCAGTAGATGCGAACGTTATTATATTCGCTCGTATCAGAGAAGAATTAAGAACAGGCAAGACAGTTGAATCTGCAATTAAGGTTGCATATTCCAAGGCTCTTTCAGCTATCTTGGACGGTAATATTACAACACTTATCGCAGCAGCGGTTCTTTGGGTTATGGGTTCGGGTTCCATTAAGGGATTTGCTCAGACGCTCGCTCTCGGTATCTGCTTATCAATGTTTACGGCTGTATTTGTTACAAAATATCTCTTAAATGCATTTGTTGCTCTTGGTGTAAAGAGCCCTAAACTCTTTGGTGTTGCCAAAGAGACAAAGAAGATTGACTTCCTTGGAAAGAAATATCTTTTCTTTGCTTTATCAGGCGTAGTTATTGTTGCAGGTATCGTTATGATGTTTGTTAACGGAAGCCTTGCGGGAAGAGGAAACAAACTCAATTTCAGCCTTGATTTCCTTGGCGGTACATCCACAAAGGTTATGTTTGACAGAGACTATTCCATGGATGAAATCAACAATTCCATGGTTGCCGATATTGAAGCAATTGTTAATGATTCAAATGTTCTTGTTACAAAGGTTACAGGTGAGTCAAACGAAGTTATCTTTAAAACAAAAACACTTGATCAGCAGACTCGTGCCGAAATGGCAGATTACTTTGAACAGAATTACGGTGTTGATGCACAGTCCATTCAGGCTGAGTCAATCAGCTCCACAATCAGTAAAGAAGCACAGAAGGAAACAATTATTGCGGTTGTTGTTGCATGTATCTGCATGTTGATTTATATCTGGTTCAGATTTAAAGACATCAGATTTGGTGCCAGCTCAGTACTTGCACTTACGCACGACGTTCTTGTTACACTTGCATTCTATGCATTTGCTTACGTAAGTGTCGGATCTACATTTGTTGCCTGTATGCTTACAATCGTAGGTTACTCTATCAACGCTACAATTGTTATTTTTGACAGAATCAGAGAGAACCTTAGGGAAGCTGCTCCGAAGACTACACTTGAAGATATTGTTAATGACAGTATTTCGGCAACCCTTTCACGAAGCATTTTTACATCGCTCACAACCTTTGTAATGGTTGTCTGTCTTTACATTTTCGGTGTAAGTTCGGTTAAGGAATTTGCTCTTCCTCTGACAGTTGGTATTCTTTGCGGTACATATTCATCAATCTTCCTTGCAGGATCAATGTGGTATGTGTTCAGAAAGAAGTTTGCAAAGAAAGAAGATTAATCAGCTGAATTTAAAAGGGATGCTCAATATAGGGCATCCCCTTTTTTATTTACCGGGAAATTCCTCTGAATTTCTTAGTAAATAAAAACGCTCCGCGTGGATGCGAACTTGCGCGGGCGGAAAACAGTTGCAAGCAACACGCGCCGGTTGCGTAGTGTCCGTTTGCTGGCACTTAAAAATTTAAAAAGACATTTTGCTTTGGAAGGACATGATGTTGAACAATCAATGGGTAGAAATCCGTAAGAGCGGTAATTTTAAAGAAATAGCTTCGGAACTTAATACATCCCCTATTATCGCACGTATAATGCGTAACAGAGGCATGGAAAACATTTCGGAAATGAAAGCGTACCTCCATCCTGAACTGTCGGATTGCCATTCTTATTCGGAACTCAAAGGAATGAACATTCTTGTGAATTTGATGAGTGAAAAGATATGTGAAAAACAAAGAATTCGCATTATCGGGGACTATGATGTAGACGGTATATCGGCAACGGTTATTTTATATAAAGGTCTGAGATTTCTCGGTGCCGATTGCGATTATACAATCCCTCACAGGGTTGAGGACGGATATGGTATAAATATCAAACTGATTGATGAAGCAAAGGCAGCGGGCGTTGATACAATCATTACCTGCGACAACGGTATTTCGGCAAGAGAACAAACGGAACATGCAAGTGAACTGGGAATGACAATGGTTATTACCGATCACCATGAAGTACCTTTTGAAATGGTGGACGGTGTTAAAATGTTTCTTCTTCCGAATGCGGATGCGATTGTTGATCCCAAAATGCCGGGGGATACTTATCCATATACCGGAATATGTGGAGCAGTGGTAGCGTTAAAGGTTGTGGAAGCACTTGGAGATGCTTTTGGAAAAACGAATGATGCGGAATTCGCCGAACTGATGAAAGAACTTTTGGAACCTGCCGCATTGGCAACAGTTTGCGATGTAATGGATATCAGGGACGAAAACAGAGCAATCGTTAAGTTTGGACTTGAATATATGGCTCACAGCAGAAATATCGGGTTAAGGGCTTTGATTAAAGCTGTCGGCATAGAAGATAAAAAGATTTCTCCTTATCATTGCGGTTTTATATTGGGACCCACATTGAATGCTACGGGAAGGCTGGATACGTCCCTTCGCGCCGTGGAGCTTCTCCTTTGCGAAAACAAAGAAAGAGCAATGGAGATTGCACTTGAGTTAAAAGAGATAAACGAAAGTCGGAAACAGCTGACCCTCGAACAATCGGAGATAGCAATCAATATGGTTCTCGAAAACGAGGTGCCCGACAAAGTTATTGTTCTTCTTTTGCCGGAATGCCATGAAAGTCTTGCGGGAATAATCGCGGGGCGTGTAAAAGAACGATTTATGCACCCCTGTTTTGTGCTTACGCCTACGGAGAACGGGCTTAAAGGAAGCGGAAGAAGCATTGAAGCATATGATATGTACGATAATCTTACAAAAGCAGCCGATTGGCTTTCTAAATTCGGCGGTCACAAAATGGCTGCGGGAATTTCACTTCCGGCAGAGAATTTCAATGATTTTAAGAAATGTTTGAATGATAATTGTACGCTTGAGGAAAAAGATTTTGTAAGCACTGTAAGGATTGATATGGAAATGCCTTTTTCATATGCGAATCTTGATTTGTGCAGGGAACTTGAAAGCCTGGAACCCTGTGGAAACGGAAATGAACGACCTCTTTTTGCGAAGCTCGGAGTGACATTTATTTCGGGACGTGTGATGGGCAAGAACAACAATGCCGCAAGATACAGAGTGTCGGACGGCTTTGGAGTATATGATTTAACATATTTTGGGGATATTTCAGGGTTTGAAAAGTTTGTTGAAGAGATTTACGGTGAAGAAAAGGCACGTCTTCTTCATTCGGGAATGAATGTGGATATTAAGCTTGATATATGTTATCAGGTGAGCATCAATTCCTTCCGCGGAAATGAAAACGCTCAGATAACGATGAAATACTTCAGATAAAATAATTCGGAGGAAGAAATGGAAAAAGGACGATTTGCTGAAATAATAATAAATATTTCCCATGAGAATGTAGACCGGCCTTATTCCTACAAGATTCCGGAACAGATGCGCGACCTTATTGAAATCGGAACACAGGTTAACGTTCCGTTTGGCAAAGGCGACACAATCAGAAAAGGCTTTGTTGTAGGCTTTACGGATTCGGTTGATATAGAAGAAGAAAAGATCAAAAGCATCGAATCCGTTTCGGAGAAGGATATTTCGTTATCCGATTCACGCATCCGCCTGGCGGTTTGGATTAAAAGAAATTACGGCGGAACATTTATTTCTGCGCTAAAAACAGTTCTCCCCGTAAAGCAGAAAATAAAAATGAGAACGGCAAGGGTCCTGGTGAGGTCGGTGGATATCGGCACAATTGATAATCTGATAACCGGAACCGTATCATCAAGAAGCGTTGCAAGACTGCGCCTTCTATATGCCCTTCGTGAAGAAGAACGCATTCCGAAAACTATTGTTACCGATAAGCTTCATATTTCAGATTCTACAATTAAGAAGCTCGAGGAGATGGGAGTAATTAAAATCGAAGAGGAAACAACTTCGAAAAATAATACCTCGGGTGCCGATTGCGGAGATGGTCCCAAGCTTACCAACCGGCAGCAAAGTATCGTTGACAACATACAAAACGATTTTGAAGAAGATAAGCCGGGGGTTTATCTGATACACGGAATTACAGGTTCGGGTAAAACCGAAGTCTATATGGGAATTATTGCAAATGCGCTCAAAATGGGGCGTCAGGCGATTGTTCTTATTCCGGAAATAGCATTGACATATCAGACGTTAATGCGCTTTTACAATCGTTTCGGAAACAGGGTGGGAATCATCAACTCAACTCTTTCCCAGGGCGAAAAATATGATATATATGAAAAGGCCATGAAGGGCGAGATTGATATAGTAATCGGTCCCAGGTCCGCATTATTTGTTCCGTTTAGGAAACTCGGAGTCATAGTAATTGACGAGGAGCACGAAGGAACATACAAATCGGAAACCGTTCCCAAATATCATGCACGTGAGACTGCGGTGGAACTTGCACGAATGATGAATGCGGCAGTGGTACTTGGGTCGGCAACGCCGTCACTTGACTCGTTTTACAAAGCAGAAATCGGTGAATATAAGTTGTTTAAGCTTGCTGAGAGACCGACAGGCAACCAGCTGCCGAATGTATATATAACGGATATGCGGGCTGAACTCAGAAAAGGTAATCGCAGTATCATTTCAGGAAAACTTGACGAACTTATAAAGGACAGAATGCAAAAGAAAGAACAGGTAATGCTGTTCATTAACAGGCGTGGAATGGCGGGGTTCATTTCTTGCAGGGCATGCGGTTTTGTAGTAAAATGTCCCCACTGTGATGTTTCGATGACACTTCATAAATCCGGCAGAATGGTATGCCACTACTGTGGTTTTTCTTCATTAAAGCCTTCGGAATGCCCTGAGTGCGGTTCGAAATATATTTCAACATTCAAGGTCGGAACCGAGCAGATTGAAGAAGACGTAAAAAAGATGTATCCCGGAGTGCGAACGCTCAGAATGGATGCCGATACCACAAAGGAAAAAGAAAGCTATGAGAAAATTCTTTCGCAGTTCCTTGATCATGAGGCGGATATAATGGTTGGCACCCAGATGATTGTCAAAGGACATGATTTTAAAAATGTGACGCTTGTCGGTGTACTTGCAGCAGATATGTCTTTGTTTGAAGCAGATTTCAAGGCGCCGGAGAGAACGTTTCAGCTTCTTACCCAGGCTGCCGGTCGTGCGGGGCGCGGCAGTGTGGCGGGTGATGTTGTTATTCAGACTTACCAGCCGGACCATTATTGCATAAGACATGCTTCGAAGCAGGATTATGATACATTTTACGATGAAGAAATGGGATGCCGGGAAATAATGGATTATCCACCTGTCGGTCATATGCTCAGTATTCTTGTTACGGGTAAAGATGAAGCATATACCCTAAAATTGGTAAATGGCATGAGTCAGGCGGTTAAACAGTATTTTGATTCGGTAACGGTCGGCCCTGCTCCGGCTTCTGTTTCAAAGATTAATGATATGTACAGATTTGTCTTTTACATAAAAAATAAGGATTACGACAAACTGGTTGAAATTAAAGACTATTTGGAAGAAAGTCTTTTGAAAATAAAGAATAAAAAAGCATCCGTATTGTTCGATTTCGATCCGCAGGGGATGATTTAGGAGGAATAAAATGGCATTAAGAAATATCAGAGAAATGGGAGACGAGGTCCTTAACAAGGCATGTAAGGAAGTAACTATAATGACTCCCAGAATCAAAACACTTATTGAGGATATGATCGAAACCATGTACGAGGCAAACGGTGTCGGCCTTGCAGCCTGTCAGGTTGGCGTACTTAAGAAAATCGTTGTTATCGACTGCACAGGCGAGGATCTTTATGTTTTGATTAATCCTGTTGTTATTGAAACAAGCGGTGAGCAGGAAGGCTATGAAGGCTGCCTTTCCGTACCGGGAAAATCAGGCTGGGTAAAGAGACCTAATGTTGTTAGGGTGCGTGCTCTTGATGAAAATTTAAAGCCCTTTGAAATTGAAGGCGAGGGACTTCTTGCACGTGCTCTTTTACACGAAACGGAACACCTTGACGGACATCTTTATGTAGAACATGTTGAAGGTGGCGTACAGGGACTTGTCAGAAATGAGAAACTTGAGGAAGAAGAACAGTAAATGAAGATAGTTTTTATGGGAACCCCCGATTTTGCGAAAACCATCCTTGAGGCGGTTGTAAAAGCGGGACATGAAATAGTTGCGGTATATACACAGCCTGACAGGCCGAAGGGCAGAAGCGGTGCACCGGTAGCGTCTCCTGTTAAAGAGTATGCACTGGAAATGGGATTTGAAGTTGTTCAGCCGGAAAGAATAAAACGTCCGGAGGAAGTTGAAATTCTGAAAAGGTTTTCTGCAGATATTTTTGTTGTTGCGGCTTACGGTCAGATTCTTTCTCAGGAAATTCTGGATATGCCGGCATACTGTTGCATCAACGCACACGGATCGCTTCTTCCCAAACTTCGCGGTTCATCACCCATACAGCGGGCAATTGCAAACGGGGATGCATCAACGGGAATCACCATCCAGCGTATGGATGCGGGAATGGATACAGGAGATATTATTCTTCAGAAAGAAATTGCAATTGAAGATACTGACGATGAGACTTCAATGTATGGGAAACTTGCAACAGTCGGTGCGGAATTAACTGTACAGGCAATTGAAAAAATTGCAGACGGTTCGGCTGAATATATAAAGCAGAATGAAGAAGAAGCTACATTTGCTCCGATGTTGTCAAAGGAAGAAGGACTGATTGATTTTTCTTCTTCAGCCGTATTAATTGACTGCAAGATACGCGGATTTAAAGAGTGGCCGACTGCATTTACAAGTGTAAACGGTAAATCATTAAAGATATTCGGTGCAAAGGTTGCAGAGAGCATACCCGTGGCAGAAATACCTCAAGAAGCGGGTACATTTGTTGTTACAAAGAAAAAAATATTTGTTACCACAGGTGACGGCCTTTTGGAACTCACGGAAGTGCAGCCCGAGGGGAAAAAGCGAATGGGAGCTATGGATTTTGCCAGAGGCCAGCATATTGAAACAGGAATGAAAATAGGCTAAATGGATAATGATAATATCAGAGAAATCGTATTTGATGCACTGATGCTTATTGATGATGAAGGAAAAAAGAGTCATCTTGTTATCAGAGAGGTGCTTGACAAATACGATTATCTTAACAGCGCGGACAAAAATTTTATAAAAAGAGTTACGGAAGGAACGGTTCAAAAACGAATCACTCTTGACTGGGTGCTTAACAAGTTTGCGGACAGACCGATGCATATGTGCAAACCTTCGGTGCGCGAGGTTTTGAGAATGGGTGCATATCAGATTCTCTATATGGACAGAGTGCCTGACAGCGCCGCATGTGACGAAGCGGTAAAGGTATGTGTGCATAAGTGCAGAAAAGAGTTTTCGGGATTTGTTAATGCTGTACTCAGGAAAGTAAGTACCGAAAAAGAAAATGTACTTGATTTTGATTCTATTGAGAATGAAGTTAAAAGACTGTCGGTAAAATATTCTCTGCCCGAGAATATTGTTCTTATGCTCACTAAAGAACAGGACAATGCGGAAGCGCTTATTGATGCATTAGCCAAGGAACGCCCTACCGTTGTTCGTATTCTTAAACCGGAAAGGGAAGAAGAACTTTTAAGAGCATGGAAAGAAGAGGGTGTCAGAATAGAGAAAAGTCCGCATCTTGAGTATGTATACAGACTTGGCGGTGTCAAGGGAGTTGCGTCACTTCCGGGATTTAGAGGAGGAATGCTTTATTTCCAGGATGAAAGTTCAATGCTATGCGTAAGAAAAGCACTTGAAGATATAAATGATAACCCTGTGATTATTGACCTTTGTGCGGCTCCGGGAGGAAAGACAATGTATGCCGCGGAACTGCTTAACGGCAAAGGAACAATAAGGAGCTTTGACGTAAGCGAAGAAAAGGTGAGCTTATTAAAGCAGAATGCTCAAAGACTCGGCTTTAAAAATGTATCATGCAGTGTTAATAATGCAAGAAAATTCAATGATGAATATAAAGAAATTGCAGATCTTGTAATTGCAGATGTGCCATGCTCGGGAATTGGTGTTATGTCAAGAAAGAGCGATCTTAAATATCATATTACCAACGAAGGCATGGCTGAACTGTGTAAGCTTCAGAAGGAAATAATCTTAAACGCCGCGGATTACGTTCGTCCGGGCGGAGTCCTTTGCTATTCAACCTGTACGATACATCAGGCAGAAAATGAAAAAGCCGTAAAGTATTTACTGAAAAACAGGCCTGAATTCACACTCGAGTACGAAAAACAGCTGCGTCCCGATGTTGATGATACAGATGGCTTCTATATTGCAAAACTTAGGAAAAACAATGTGTAAAGATATTAAATCCCTGACAAAGGATGAACTTTCAGCACAAATAAAAGAAATGGGACTGCCGGCTTTCAGGGCGGGACAGATATATGACTGGCTTCATAAAAAACTTGTGGGTTCCTTTGAGGAAATGACAAACCTATCAAAAGATTTAAGGGAAAAACTGGCAAATGAATACAGCATTACATGTCTTACCGCGGAACTGGTTCAGGAGTCCAAAATAGACGGAACAAGAAAGTATCTGTTCAAATTGAGCGACGGAAACTATGTTGAAAGCGTGTTAATGAGATATCATCACGGAAACAGTGTATGTATTTCTTCTCAGGTAGGATGCCGTATGGGCTGCAGATTCTGCGCATCAACTCTTGACGGACTTACGAGGAACCTTGAACCTTCGGAAATGCTCGATCAGATTTACAGAATAAGCGCTGATACCGGTGAGAGAGTATCGAATGTGGTTGTTATGGGAACAGGCGAACCCATGGACAACTATGATAACCTGATTAAATTTATCAGGATGCTTACCGATGAAAACGGGCTGAACATCAGTCAAAGGAATATCACCGTTTCTTCTTGCGGAATATGTGAAAACGTAAGGCGACTGGCTGATGAAAAATTGTCGATAACATTTGCTCTTTCACTTCATTCTGTGACGGATGAAAAGCGCAGAGCGTTGATGCCGATTGCGAACAAATATACAATCAGTGAACTTATGGAGACCTGCAAATATTATTTTGACAAGACAGGAAGAAGAGTGACTTTCGAGTATTCACTTGTTCGCGGAGTCAATGATACGGATGCTGATGCAACGGGATTAATTTCCCTTGCAAAACCGCTTGGGGCACATGTTAATCTTATTCCCGTAAATCCGATAAAAGAGCGGGATTATAAAGAAACAGAGCATTCTGCGGTGCTCGCGTTCAAAAATAAACTTGAAAAAAATGGCGTTAATGCTACTATAAGAAGAGAAATGGGCCGTGATATTGACGGTGCCTGCGGTCAGCTTCGAAAGAAAAAAATGGATGAAGACTAGAGAAAGGAGACGGAGTGATAAAGACATTTTCCATTACGGATATCGGTAAAAAGAGAACAATGAATCAGGACTATGTTTATTCCTCCGAGAATCCTGTAGGCGGTCTTCCCAATCTTTTCATAGTCGCTGACGGAATGGGAGGGCATAACGGAGGTGATTTTGCTTCCGAATATGCAGCCAGAACTGTTACGGAAACAATAGCGGAATCCGATTTGTCGGAGTTCAGCCTTGCTATGGTAAAGGCAATCGCTAAAGCCAATTCACTGATTAGAAGGAAAGGGGCGGAAAATCCCGATCTTTACGGTATGGGAACAACAATGGTTGCCGCTTCCATAAAGGATGACATTCTTCATGTTGCAAATATAGGAGATTCCAGACTTTATGTCATAGGAGATTCTATAAGACAGATAACGACCGATCATTCTTATGTTGAAGAAATGGTCAGAATGGGAAGCCTTGACAGAGAGAGTGCCAGAACTCATCCGAAAAAGAATATTATTACCCGAGCTATAGGTGCCGATGATGATGTAATTCCGGATTTCTTTACGGTTAAACTGAAACCTGAGGAGACGGTGCTTATGTGTTCCGACGGACTTACCAATATGCTTGAGGATGAAGAAATCAGAATGATAATTAATGGCTCAAGAGATATTGTGGAGCAGGCGGAGGAGCTTGTTAAAGCCGCAAATAACAACGGCGGGAAAGACAATATTGCTGTAATACTTATAGAACCCTTTGGGGAAGACTGATAAATACTGCGGAGAACCAAATGATAAAGATAGGTATGATGATAGGAGCTCGGTACGAAATACTGGAAAAAATCGGTACCGGCGGAATGTCAGATGTATATAAAGCAAAAGATCACAAGTTAAACAGACCTGTAGCTGTTAAGGTGCTTAAACAGGAATTTTCGGAAAATGCGAATTTTGTTTCAAAATTCCGTATCGAGGCACAGGCTGCAGCCGGTTTGATGCATCCGAATATCGTTAATGTGTACGATGTCGGCGACGAAAACGGGATATATTATATCGTTATGGAACTCGTCGAGGGTATCACATTAAAAAAGTATATTGAAAAGAAGGCAAGAATATCCGTTCGTGAAGCGGTTACGATTGCTATTCAGATTTGTATGGGCATAGAAGCAGCTCATAACAATCATATTATTCACAGAGATATTAAACCCCAGAATGTTATTATTTCAAAGGACGGTAAGGTTAAGGTTACAGACTTTGGCATTGCAAAGGCAGCTACCAGCAATACGATTACAAGTAATGTTATGGGGTCGGTTCATTATACTTCTCCCGAGCAGGCCAGAGGTGGATTTTCCGACGAAAAGAGCGACATTTATTCGTTGGGTATTACTTTATTTGAGATGCTTACGGGGCGTGTTCCCTTCAATGGGGATACAACGGTAGCTATTGCTATCAAGCAGATTCAGGAGGAAATGCCTTCACCCAGGGAGTTTGTATCTGAAATTCCGGTGAGTCTTGAACAGATTGTTCTTAAATGTACTCAGAAGTCTCCGGACAGACGTTACCAGTCGATGGAAGAACTTATTGTTGATCTTAAGCATTCATTAACTTCACCGGATGAGTCTTTTGTTAAAATTGTTTCTCCTGACGAATTTGCGGCTACGAGAAACATAACTGAAGAAGAACGCGAAACATTGAAGAAAACAAAGAATGTTTCACCGGAGATTACCGGTCAGCTTCCTGAAGCCGATGGGGATGATGACGGTGATGAAGAATATAATCCCAAACTAGATAAGATAACAATGATTTTGGCTATTGTAGTGGGTGTCATTGCTATACTGACGTTACTGATTGCAGGAACGGTATGGCTTGTGAACAGAAATCTTTCAAAGCCGGCACATTCTGTTTCATCCAGTACGGGAACCGAAACCTCCGTTGAGGTATCCATTGAACAGGTAGTGATGCCAAAGGTTGTTGATTTGTCATATACAAAAGCTGCCGAGATTCTTAAAAAGAACGGACTCATTGCCACAGCAAAATATGTTGAGTCGGATACGGTTGAGGAAGGAATTGTCATTTCCAGCTCAATTTATGAAGGAACAAAGGTGAATGTCGGAACAGAAGTAGAACTTACTGTCAGTACCGGACTTAAGCTGGTTGAGGTTCCGGATGTTGTAGGAAAGACACTTAAAGCGGCAAACAAGGATATTATGGATAGAAACTTTAAGGTGGATATCCAGGAAGAATATAATGACTTTGTGGCGAAGGGTCATGTCATTTCACAGAGCCCTGACGGCGGTTCCATGATTCCTCAGGATGATTCGACAACAATTACTATTGTTGTAAGTCTAGGAAGCAAAACAGAGACATTTGAAATGCCGAGTGTTCTTGGAAAGACTATGGAAGAGGCAATACTTATTCTTACTGAGTATGGCCTTTCGGTTGGGCTGACTGACGAAGTATACAACAATGTTTATGGCGAAGGTTATGTTTGCTATCAAAGCATTTCATACGGTACGGATGTTACAAAGGGCACTGTTGTGGATATACAAATCAGTAAAGGTGCGGAGCCTGCAGAAATTCCCAGATATTCATTTAAGGGAAATATTCTTGCTCCCACGACATCGGAGGATCCTGATTATACAAGCGGAACAGAGGTTCACATCGTTATATTGAAGACGGATGGTACAAGTCTTTTCGAAACAGTGACAACTTCATTCCCTGTAAGTGTTTCTCTTGACAGTTTTACAGGTTCGTCCACCGGTACAATCAAAATGACTTATACGATTACTACAGAATCCACAACAAAGATTGATCCCGAAACAGGGGAGGAAGTTGTTGTGCCGGGTACCGAAGAAGTGCGAGAAATTATCAGAGAAGTAGAATTTACAAAGATAAATTAGGATATACATGCAAGGTAAAATAATAAAAGGCATTGCCGGATTTTATTATGTGAATATTGACGGAAAGGGCATCTTTGAGTGTAAAGCCAAAGGTGCCTTTCGCAATGCAAAAATTAAGCCTCTTGTAGGGGACAACGTTGAAATAGACATAGTGGACGACCAAAAATACATAGGCAATATCACAGAAATTCTTCACAGAAGCAGCGAGATGATCCGTCCCGCCTGTGCAAACGTAGATCAGGCAGTTATTATTTTTTCCGTAAAAACACCGGACCCGAATTTCAACCTTCTTGACAGATTTCTGATATACATGGATACCTGCCACGTTCCGGTAACAATTGTTTTCAACAAGGAAGATTTGTCTGACGAAGAAGAACGTAACCGGATTACGGAAGACTATAAAAACTGCGGTTCGGATATTCTTTTTGTAAGTGCCAAAACAAAAGAAGGAATAAATGAATTTAAAGAGCTTCTTCATGGAAAAACAACAGTGGTTGCGGGACCGAGCGGTGTCGGCAAATCTACGATAGTTAATTTGATTTCCGGAAATGAGAAGATGGAAACGGGAAGTATCAGCGTTAAAACCGAGCGCGGTAAGCATACAACAAGGCACAGTGAACTTATTGCAATAGATGAAGGGACATATATTATGGATACACCGGGATTTACTTCACTCGATGTGTTCGGAGCCGACAGGGAATCATTGAAATATTATTATAATGAGTTCGAAGCGTATGACGGTCAGTGCAGATTCAGAACCTGTGTACATATCAACGAACCGGATTGCGCAGTCAAGGATGCTGTGAAAAACGGTACAATATCAAAAATGCGCTACGAAAATTACGAACTTTTGTATAGTGAGCTTTTAAACGGAAAAAAATGGTAACTTATTAGATGAAAAACTTCTACAAATCATACAAATACATAATTCACGGGATAATCCTTTGTCTTATGCCTATTGTATCCTGCTTGCTAATGACAGGCTTTTCGGGAAAAACAATAGGAGATGTTTGTATTGCTTCAAGTTCCTGGAATGACGAAATGTTTTATTTCAAACAGGTTGAAGGAATTGTGAGCAATGGTATTCCGGCAGGATTCTTTGGATATAATGAGAGCGCGGCAAACTTATTAAGCTTCGGTGCTTGGAGTCCTGTTATTCTCATTCCCTGGGCTGCTTTTGGGAAAGTTTTCGGATGGAATCTGTTTTCGCCGATTGCCGCAAATATTCTTTTTCTCTCCGCGGCTCTTTTTTCTTTTGCGATTCTTTCAAAGCCGGATATAAAAAAGACTTCGGTGATTTCAGTTACTTTTTTGGCGGTAACTCCTTTTTCGCGCTATATGTTTTCTGTAATGCCGGAAATAATTCTTGTTGCGGGAATGATAGTCCTTGCGGGAATTGTTTTGGGGTATGGCGAAAGCAAATCAAAATCAATCCGCCTTGTTTCGGAATGCGTAATTATATTTCTTCTTACATCTGTGAGACCATATTTTGCGGTTCTTTTTGTATTTCCTTTGATTCAGGGAAAAGTGAAATGGCGCATTGTTTCTTTTTTTGCGGCACTTGGTTCGGTTATATCGTATTTTTTGATTTCCAAGTTTTTTTGTGCACCTTATTTTACGGATCTTTTCAGTACGGAATGGATAGATGTTTTTGTAACCGGAGGAATTGTCGAAGGCTTTAAAAATTTTTTCGGGGTCCTTTTCTATTATATTTTTGCAGTCTTGAGTGCCTCAGCCAGGGGCGTTATATCAGGTTACGGTATCGGTATATATTTTGCGGCTTTTCTGATTCTTTTGCTTGCATTAATCATTGAAGCGGCAGGGTGGCTAAAAAAAGATATTGAAAAAACAAAACTGATGGCAGGCCTTTGTGTTTCCCAAGCGGTGTTTTTTGTGGCACTTATTCTTATGTACAGTTTAGGGGACGGGTTTAGACATCTTTTTGCATTTATTGTTATTTCAATGCTTTTTGTTACGATGTCAGGAACTTCAAAATACTATATAAAAGAATCGGTGATGTTTGTTGTTCTTCTGTATTTGTTTGCGATACGTGGCCGTGATGCATATTATTTTGGCATTCCCTATGATGGCATGGGCGTTGTTTCAAAAGAAGAAATTGTTTCGACAGGCAAGTTACTTGAAAAAGAAATGATTCCTACGGGCGAAATAAGTTTTGACAATGATGTGATAGTTCTTCTTTCGGATAAGGTGGAAGAGGAAACGGTTGTGACTGACTGGCAGTATTCGTATGCTGTTCCAAAGGGATTTGGGTATTCGATATGTACCTCCGAATATGTGATTGAAAATATCGGACATCTTAAAAGCAGATATATTATTTTGCCTACGGGAGGCGCGACGGAAAAAAATATAGCTGCTGAATGTGCAAAAAAGCTTATTACCAACGAAAAGGTAACAATATACAGGATACGATAAAGAATGTTGTTTCTTATGCAACATTCTTTATTTTTTGCACAATATGATTAATATTTTGCGACGTTAACACTTTAGTGAAATGACTTGATTAGTTATTTCATGTTGTGCTATACTCGCTTTTGTTGCGAAATAGCTCGCAACGCAGCATTTATACCTTTTATAGGAGGAAAGAGAAATGAAAAAGTTTTTAGCAGTTGTTCTTGCTGCAGTTCTTTGCCTTTCACTTGTGGCTTGTGGTGGCACAGACAGCAAAAACGATGGAATCAAGGTTGGTATGGTTACTGACGTTGGTGGTATCAATGACCAGTCATTCAACCAGTCTGCTTGGGAAGGACTTAAGTCTTTGGCAGACAGCAATGATAAGGTAGAAGTTAGCTATCTTGAAAGCAAGACAGATGCAGATTATGCCGGAAATATTCAGACATTTATCGATGAAGATTACGATCTTATCATCTGTGTAGGTTACATGCTTGCAGACGCTACTAGAAAGGCAGCTGAAGCTAACCCCGATCAGAAGTTTGCTATCATTGACGATGCAACAAATGCTGATCTTGCAAATGTATCATGCCTTATGTTCTCTCAGGAACAGGCTTCTTACCTTGTAGGTGTAGTAGCAGGTACAATGACAGAAACAAACACAGTTGGTTATGTTCAGGGTATGGTATTTGATACAATGAACCTTTTCGGTATCGGATTCATTTCAGGCGTTCAGTCTGTAAATCCTGATGCTACAGTTCTTCAGTTCAACGCTAACTCATTCGGTGATACAGCAGTTGGTTCTGCTGCAGCTACAGATATGGTTTCAAACGGCGCTGACATTATCTACCACGCAGCAGGCGGAACAGGCGCAGGTGTTATTTCTGCTTGTCACGATAACGGCATCTTCGCTATCGGTGTTGACTCTGACCAGAGTTATGTTGATCCCTGCCACGTATTAACATCTGCTATGAAGCGTGTTGACATTGCTTCTCAGGATGTTACTCTTGCAGTATTAAACGGAACATTTGAAGGTGGCGTTCGTCAGTATGATCTTGCAAACGGCGGTGTTGACGTAGCTCCTACAGATACACTTCTTTCAGCTGAAGCTAAAGATGCTGTTGCAGCTGCTAAGGAAGCAATCCTTAACGGATCTGTAGTTGTTCCCACAACTACAGCTGAGTGCCCTGCATTCACACTTCAGTAATATAATGAGCAGTAGCTGAAGCTATTGTAAAATTTGAAGCTGATTTTTAACACCCGGTGATTTTGTCATCGGGTGTTTTTGTTTCAGAGAAAATTCCTATGAAACAAAAAACCTTCGGCGGGATGCGTACTTGCGCGAGCGGAAATTGGTTGCATGCAACACGCACTCGGCGAGTAGTGTCCGCAAGCAGACACTTAATTCTGGCAAAAATCGGTAATGTATGGTAATATTTTTTTATGTTGCGAGTTTTTATAATCCATGAGAGGAAGAATAAAAAATGAAACGTGAACTGACACCTGAAATGATAGAAAATATGCGTTCGGAAATATATGACACACTTACCGATAAAACCACCACTCATGAACAGAAAGTGACATATCTTGCACGGAAAGCAGAGAATATGCTTACGGTTCTTGATGAACCTGAGGATCTTGATGAACTGATGAGATGCGATATAGATACCCGTTGCATCTGCAGCCTTTTTGAAGGAGAGGCTCCTTATCGTCCGAGATATATTTGCGTTGATTTCCCCAAGTTTTTGAAAAACGGTAGCGAATTTTTGGAGCTTGGTCCCGCAAAGACCTTTGATGAGGCACTTACAAATCTAATGATTTTGTACAAAAATATTCCGAGTATCACGAATTATCCTGTTTTCATCGGAGATTTGGATGAACTTTTCAACCCATATATTGAGGGACTTACCGATGAAGAAGTGAAAATTCGTCTTAAGTTGTGGCTCACTATGGCGGACAGAACAATTCTTGATTCTTTCTGCCATGCAGATATCGGCCCTAAAGAAAGTCGTTTCGGTTATTTGCTTCTTGAGACTGAGGCGGAACTTGAAAATGCAGTTCCGAACATAACAATGAAAGTGTCGGACGAAACTTCGGACGAGTTTCTTCTTGCAGGAATAAAATGTGCTCTTAAGACAGCAAAGCCTTCATTTGCAAACGACAGAATGTTCAGAGGCGAGCTGGGAGACGACTACTGTATTGCCAGCTGCTATAACGGCCTTTACAAGGGCGGCGGATCGTATACGCTTACCAGACTCATTCTTTCCAATATAGCAAAAAAAGCTAAGAATATTGAAGACTTTGAAAAGAATGTTCTTCCTCATGTCTGTGATGTTATGGCTCGTTATATGGACGAGCGAATCAGATTTCTTGTCGAAGAATCCGGGTGGTTCGAATCAAGCTTTCTTGTTAAGGAAGGGCTTGTTTCCAGAGACAAATTTACCGCAATGTACGGAATGGTAGGGCTTGCTGAGTGTGTAAATACACTTCTTGAAAAGGAAGGCTGTCAGGAACGCTTTGGTCACAGCGAAAAAGCAGATGCGCTCGGTGTTGAAATAATGAATATTATCGATGAATTTAATAAGGCTCATATTAATCCTTATTGTGAATGTACGGATAATCATTTTCTTCTTCATGCGCAGGTTGGTATTGATTCCGACCATGATTGTTCACCGGGGACACGTATTCCTATCGGAGAAGAACCCGACAACCTTATTGATCATCTTGACAATATTAACAAATTCCAAAAATATTTCCCTTCGGGAACAGGAGATATTTTCCCTGTTGACCTTACGGTTCACAATAATCCGGAATATGTACTCGATATCATTAAGGGAAGCATGAAGCGAGATATCAGATATATTTCATTTTATTCATCCGATTCTGATGTTATCAGAGTTACAGGCTATCTTGTTAAGAGAAGCGAGATGGATAAATTGGATTCCGGTGAAAATGTAAGACAGAATACAACCGGTCTTGGTTTGGGGGCAGCAAAAAACTGTAAGGTTCTTTCAAGACGGGTAAGATAAATGATCACTGCTGTTGTAAACAGAATTATTCCTTTCAGTTCGGTGGACGGTCCGGGAAACAGAAGCGTTGTTTTTCTTCAAGGGTGCGGTTTTAACTGCAAGTATTGTCATAATCCCGAGACAATTAACCGGTGCGTCAATTGTGGCGTTTGTGCATCATATTGCAAAACCGGTGCTGTAAGTATTCAAAACAATCAAATGTTATATGATGCTTCAAAGTGTGTACAGTGTGATGAGTGCATTCGCAATTGTCCGAATCTTTCATCTCCCAAAACGCGCATTATGTCTGCTGACGAAATAATTTCCGAGGTTAAGAAGAACATACCATTCATCAGAGGCCTGACGGTATCGGGAGGAGAGTGCACGGGACAACGCGATTTTGTTTTGGAACTTCTTAAGCTTGCAAAAAAAGAGGGGCTTCATACTCTTCTTGATTCAAACGGAAGCTATATATTTGAGGAGGATCCTCAACTGATGTCACTTACGGACGGAGTCATGCTGGATATCAAAGCATGGAATGAAGAGGAACACCTTCTTCTTACCGGACAAAGTAATGAAAAAGTAAAACGAAATCTTGAATATCTTCTGAGGGAGCATAAACTCAGTGAAGTGAGAACTGTTATAGTTCCCGAGCTTATGAATGCGGAAGACACGGTTACGAAGGTTGCCGCCATTCTTATGATGTACGGTGGTGATGAAATAAAATACAAAATTATAAAATACAGAGCAAACGGAGTCCGCGCAGAGTATAAAAATATTATTCCGCCTACGGATGAATTCCTGAATGAACTGGCAGAGATTGCGAGGTTCATAGGATTAAAAAATGTTGTTCTTACATAAAAATACGGGGAGGCAAGCAGGTGGCTAGAGAACATCTGGATATGAACACCGTCGTTATAGAGATGCGTGATATCGTTAAAAAATTTGGCGATTTTACGGCTAACGACGGAATTAATTTAATAGTGCATAAGGGAGAAATTCACGCGATTCTGGGAGAAAACGGAGCCGGTAAATCAACATTGATGAACCAGCTGTATGGTTTGCTCAAACCCACAAGCGGAGATATTTTTGTAAATGGAAAAAAGGTTGTAATGAATAACCCTAAGGATGCCATTGCTGTAGGAATAGGAATGGTTCATCAGCACTTTATGCTGATTCAGCCATTTACGGTTACGGAAAATATTGTTCTTGGCATGGAACCCTTAAACGGTGTGGCCGTTGATATGAAAACAGCCAGAAAAAACGTTGTTGAGATCTCGAACAAATACGGACTGGCAATAGATCCTGATGCAAAGATAGAAGATATTTCAGTAGGAATGCAGCAGAGGGTGGAGATTCTCAAGGCGCTTTACAGAGGAGCGGATATTCTTATTCTTGATGAGCCGACATCGAGTCTTACGCCTGCGGAAATCGTCGAACTGATTCAGATTATGCATAATCTTACCGCAGACGGAAAGAGCATTATACTTATCACTCACAAATTGAAAGAAATTAAGGAGTCCGCGGATTTCTGTTCGATTATCAGAATGGGTAAGTATATCGATACCGTGGATGTGCTTGATGTTACAGAGGATGATCTTGCAAGTCTGATGGTTGGACGTAAGGTTACATTTAAGGTTGAAAAAGCGGAAATGCAGATGGGTGAGGTTGTTCTTGATGTGCAGGATCTTCATGGTAAAGATTACCGTGGTGTTGAGATTCTGAAGGGACTTAACCTTAAAGTGCATGCCGGAGAAATAATGGGTATTGCCGGTATCGACGGAAACGGTCAGACGGAAATGGTGGAGATTATCACCGGTCTGCGAAAAGGCGATAAAGGTAAGGTGCTGATTAACAGAACCGATGTGTTCAACAAGTCTCCCAGATACGGTTTTGAACACGGAGTATCCTCCATACCCGCCGACAGACAGAAACACGGTCTTGTATTGGAATTCTCCGTCGAGGATAATCTTATTTTACAAAACTTTGCGGAGCCTGAGTTTTCAAAAAACGGCATTTTAAACAGAAAAGCGATAAGAGAGTTTGCAACAAACTCTGTAGCCAAATATGATATCCGTCCGGCACATTGTGAAGAGCGACCTGCGGGAACTCTTTCGGGCGGTAATCAGCAGAAGGTTATTATTGCAAGAGAAGTGCAGAACAACAAGGATCTTCTTATAGCATTCAATCCTACAAGAGGACTCGATGTAGGTGCGATTGAATATGTTCATAAGTACATTGTTGAGCAAAGAAACAAAGGAAAAGCCGTATTACTGGTTTCCTTTGAACTGGATGAAATAATGAGTTTGTCCGATAATATTTCGGTTATTTTTGACGGCGGCATAATCGGCACTGTTTCCGGAAAGAATGCGGACGAAAATACATTGGGATTAATGATGGCAGGAGGTAAAAAAGATGAATAAGAAGAAAACACTTATCGATTTTTTTGCTGAATCCAATTTTATGCATACCATTTTTTCAATAATCCTTGGGTTCCTTGTGGGAACGATTTTTCTTCTTATTATGAGAATCAATCCTGCAGTGGCATACGGAAAACTGCTTTCAAGTATTTTTAACGGAACAAAGGGCATTTCATATTGTATAGTTTATGCTACTCCGTATATTGTTGTTGGTTTATCCGTTGCCTTTTCATTTAAAACGGGTGTATTTAACATCGGTGCGGAAGGGCAGTATGTTGTGGGCTCTATGGCAGCCTGCGTAACAGGTATTCTTCTCGGAGATTTACCTAAGTTTGTTCTTATTCCTTTGTGTTTTATCGCCGCGATGGTTGCGGGTGCGGTATGGGGAATGGTTGTTGCTCTGTTAAAAACAAAATGGGGCATAAATGAAGTACTGAGCATGATTATGTTTAACTGGATTGCTTTTTATTTAAGCAATTTTATTGCAGATCTTCCGGCGATTCACAACGAAGGTACGGCTGATGCTACGAGATATATTTCAGATAATGCAAGAACACTTTTTCCTAAAGGTTTGATTGATGCACTTGGTTTGTGCAATACAGCCAACTGGGGAATTTTGGTTGCGATTGCATTAACGATTATTGTTTATCTGGTGATTGAGAAAACAACTCTCGGCTATCAGCTGAAAGCGGTGGGATTTAATAAGAATGCTGCCGAATATGCGGGAATCAGTTCGAATAAATCTATTTTTACGGCACTTGCCATTTCGGGAGCACTTGCTGGTCTCGGCGGAGCACTTCAGCTGATGGGAATGGGAGAGCGAATCAGTATTTTCGCGGGTCAGGAAGGCTTCGGTTTTGCGGGAATTGTAGTTGCATTGATCGGATGCTCAAATCCCTTCGGTGTTCTTGCAGCGGGTATTTTCTACGGTGCACTTACATACAGCGGAGGTAAATTGAATCTCGTTGGAGTGCCTACACAGGTGGTTAATATCATAATCGGTACGGTTGTGTTCTTTATTGCTATTTCCCGTATTTTCTCGTACATAAGATATCTTAAGAAGGAAAAAAAGAAAGTAAAAGCGGTAATAGAAACAACAGTGGAAACAACGGTAAAAACTACAACAGTGATAACTGAAACAGATGATGAGAAAAAGGAGGGTAAATAAATGAGCGGTTTTTTAACTGAATTGAGCGTTATTATTTATGCAACCCTTCTTTATACACCGCCTCTATTGTTTGCGGCCCTCGGATCGTGTTTTTCTGAGGCTTCGGGCGTTGTAAACATCGGAATTGAAGGAATGATGACTTCGGGAGCATTTACCGGAACCGTTGTGGCATATTATACAGGAAATCCATGGCTCGGATTTATTTGCGGCGGTATTGCCGGAATGCTTTTTGGTTTCCTTCATGCGCTGGCAACGGTTAAACTCGGCGCAGATCAAACTATATCGGGTACAGCAATTAATATGCTGGCTCCGGGTGTTGTTATTATGATAGCTAAGGCATTGTTTGATTCTACAGACTCGATTCCACTTCCCTCCGAGTCGAAGATTCCGCTTCTTTTCAATGGTGTGTTTGATACAAAAACCTGGTGGGGAATGGCTTTAAAGAATATCTTTACAAACTATGCAACAACATATCTTGTTTTTATTGCAGTTGTAATTGTGTGGTTCGTGTTCTATAAAACAAAATTTGGATTAAGACTTCGTGCATGTGGTGAACATCCTCAAGCCTGCGAAACACTTGGTATAAATGTTATTTCAATGAGAATCCTGTGCGTGTGCATTTCCGGATTTCTTGCAGGTCTTGGCGGAGCATGTGTAACAATGGCAGCATCAAACCAGTTTAGACCCACATCCATCGTAGGACAGGGCTTTATTGCTATTGCTGCAGTTATTTTCGGAAAATTTAAGCCTCAGGGTGCAATGATCGGATGCCTGCTGTTTGGATTCTGTACAGGCCTGAAGGTGGTTCTCGGAAGCAATGCAATTGTATCAATGCAGGTGATTTCAATGATTCCTTACATAGTTACCGTTATCGTGCTTATTCTTTTTGTGGGGAAATCAAGAGTTCCTGCTGCGAACGGCAAACCTTATGTCAAGGCAAAATAGGAACAGTTCATATATTGCAGTTTGATGCATGCTGATGTGCATATTGATTTGAAATAACAAGTATTGTATAATTATACATACATTTATAAACTATTTTAGGAGGTCTACAATGACTAGTACAAAATCAAAGACGGTTGCTGGTATTTTAGGTATATTTTTAGGCGGTTGGGGCGCACATAACTTTTACCTCGGATATACAAAGAAGGCAATACTGCAGTGCATACTTCAGGGTGCTTCATTTATTTTAGGAATGATTTGCTACATTTTGGCAGCTCTGCTTTCCGTTGTTGTTATTGGAATAATATTTTTGCCTATAGGTTTTCTTTTCACAGCAGTTCAGTTCGGAGTTCTTATTTGGGGAACTGTAGAAGGCATTATGATTCTCTGCAAGGCGAATCCGACTGATGCTAACGGTTATGTACTTACAAACTAACGAGTACTGAAGAATCGCATAGAAAAGAATATTGTACTGTACAAATCAGCCTTAATATGGTAATCTGCAAATTGCTGTATTAAGGCTTTTTGTTGTATGGAAATGAGCAATACGCAAAAGGCTTTGCAACATATTAATACTAAAAAAGAAGGTATATGTAACTATGAAACTAGGAATCGTACTTAAAAAGCGATTTTCCTATATTTTTATATAACTCCATAAAAACCGTTAAATGCTGATAGCTAGAGCATTTAATGAAAAAACAACTCCGATATATTTTTATATAAATTCATGTATTTTTTACAAAAATGGTCCACCTGGTGGTCCACTAGAGAAGATGGCCCAGCAAATGGTCCACTAATGAAATAACATACATATATAACACAAGTTTCGCTTAAAAATAGCTCTGATACAGCAAAAATGCCATAGGACCTAATAGGTCTTATGGCATTTTATAATTAATAAATTATTATGCTATATGTAGCATATTTATAAGCAATATCCAAGCTAATCCATAGTATGTAACCACAGCAACTAAATCATTTACAGTAGTAATAAGTGGACCAGATGCGACTGCAGGATCAATTTTTAATTTGTGAAAGAAGAGAGGTACCACTGTTCCAACTAAACTAGAAACAATCATAGCAACCATCAGTGAAAAGCCTACACAAGCGGATATCAGAAATGCATAACCAATGGTA
>JAZRYK010000037.1:0-57826 GCA_045600725.1 Lachnospiraceae bacterium | reverse complement strand
ACCTGCCATTCCCGCACCCCCGACCTTGCGGCAATGACCCGCCAGGCGGATATCCTTGTTGCGGCAGCAGGCAGGAAGGGCATGATTACCGCCGACATGATAAAGCCCGGCGCTGTTGTTATCGATGTTTCGATTAACCGCAATGAAGACGGCAGCCTCTGCGGCGATGTTGTGTTTGTCGAGGTAAGCGAAAAGGCATCCTTCATCACCCCCGTACCCGGCGGCGTAGGCCCCATGACAAGGGCGATGCTGATGAAAAACGTGCTTAAGGCTGCAATAAACAGAGGATAAAACGGGCGCAATGCTTGAAAAGCAGCGGGCGCGATAGTATAATAAAATCAGCGGTATATGGAAATACCGGAGACATACGATAATTAAGACAGGAGTAATTTATAATGGCATCTTGGAATAATTTTGATACCCTTAAATCCTACAGCAAGCTGATGGCACTCAAGGACAGCGTTAATCTTGTTGAAGTCATGTGCGGCGAAAGCGGCGCACAGCGCGTTGCAAAATACTCTGTCCCCATGGCAGCAGGCCTTTCCTATAACTTTGCCGCAAAAGAAATGAACGATGAAATCCTTGCAGTACTTGCAGAGCTTTCCGAAGAGGCAGAGCTCGTTGAAAAGTTTGCAGAGCTTTATAACGGCGCAATGATCAACACCGGTGAAAAGAGACTCGTTCTCCATCAGCTTACCCGCGGTCAGCTGGGCAATGCTGTTATCGCAGACGGCGTTGACAAGCGCGAATTCTACACCGCACAGCAGAAGGCAATCGCAGAGTTTGCAGCAAAGGTTCACGCAGGTGAAATCACCAACGCAGCAGGCGAGAAGTCCACCACCGTTGTTCAGATAGGCATCGGCGGCTCCGACCTCGGTCCCCGCGCAATGTACCTTGCTCTTGAAAACTGGGCAAAGCAGACAGGTAACTTTAAGATGGAAGCAAAGTTCATTTCAAACGTTGACCCTGATGATGCAGCCGGTGTTCTTAATACAATCGATGTTGCTCATTCACTTTTTGTTCTTGTTTCAAAATCAGGAACAACTCTTGAAACACTTACAAACGAATCTTTCGTTAAGGATGCTTTAAAGAATGCAGGTCTTGATGCTTCAAAGCACATGATCGCTGTTACATCTGAGACATCACCTCTTGCAAAGAGCTCAGATTACCTTGCTGCATTCTTTATGGATGACTTTATCGGCGGACGTTTCTCTTCCACTTCAGCAGTAGGCGGTGCAGTTCTTTCACTTGCCTTCGGTCCCGAAGTATTTGCAGCATTCCTTGATGGCGCTGCAGCTGAAGATAAGCTTGCTACAAACACAGATATCCTTAAGAACCCTGCAATGCTTGATGCACTTATCGGTGTTTACGAGCGTAACGTTCTTGGATTCCCTGCAACAACAGTTCTTCCTTACTCACAGGCATTAAGCCGTTTCCCTGCACACCTTCAGCAGGCTGATATGGAATCAAACGGTAAGAGCGTTAACCGTTTTGGTGAGCCCGTTGATTATGTAACAGGACCCGTAATTTTCGGTGAGCCCGGTACAAACGGACAGCACTCATTCTACCAGCTTCTTCACCAGGGAACTGACATCATTCCTTTACAGTTTGTTGGATTTAAGTCAAATCAGGCAGGAATGGATGTTGTTATTCAGGGAAGCACTTCACAGCAGAAGCTTTGCGCTAACGTAGCAGCTCAGATTGTTGCTTTTGCCTGCGGTAAGGCTGATGACAATAAGAACAAGAATTTCGAAGGCGGACGTCCTTCAAGCATTATCGTTGGTGAGAAGCTTACACCTGCTTCACTTGGTGCTCTTCTTTCACACTTCGAAAATAAGATTATGTTCCAGGGCTTCTTATGGAATGTAAACAGCTTTGACCAGGAAGGCGTACAGCTTGGTAAGGTTCTTGCCAAGAAGGTTCTTGCTCATGAAACAGAAGGCGCTCTTAAGGAGTTCAGCGATCTGTTGAATATTTAATTTTCAAATAGAACAAAGCATGTCGATTAACGATATGCCATCGCCGAGCGCGTGCTGCGGAAAACTTTTTCACTCGCATCACCGTCCAAAATAAAAGTAACCGGGGTTCATGGGAGCCCCGGTTTTTTCATTCCTTATTTATACTCTTTTTGCAAAATATTTAAGACATATAAATCTTGTCACATATCTTTATTTATATGCCTTATCGTCGGCCGAGTTGGAAATTTCTTTCTCAGAGTCGCTTGTTATCCTGCCGCGGAGGAGCAAAACATGTCTTTTATGATATCCTGGTGTTACTTTTGCATACGACATAATCCCATTGAAAAGTATGCATAATTCTACGCGACAAATTCATTATTCAATAGTAATACTTTTTTGAATAAAAAAACGCCACGATTGATACGCAGCAAACTCACCGTCAAACGGCAGGCGCGCTGTATATCATATTCGTGGCGTCCAAATTAATACCGGTTATAAAAGAATAAAGCTTTTACTCTTCGTCTCCTTCTCTTTCAAAGGCTTCTTCCTGAGTTTTCTGAATCTCGGGAATCATTGAAAGAATTGCTTCTTCCTTAGAACCCTTGAAGTGACGATTTACATAGTTTCTTGTAGTCTTAACAACCTGAGGTGAAAGAACAAGAACACCCACAAGGTTGGGAAGCATCATAAGTCCGTTAAATGTATCGGAAATGTCCCATGCAAGCTGAGCTTCCATGATAGCTCCAAGGAATACAAGCACTACGAATACTATTCTGTAAGGCCATACTCCCTTCTTCCCGAACAGATACTCAACAGCGGTTGTTCCGTAATGGCTCCATCCAAGTACTGTAGAATATGCAAAAAGCAAAATTGCAAGAGCGATAAATATTGATCCTACAGGTCCGAATACCTTTGAGAATGAGTAACTCATAAGGTTACTGGAACCACCAATATTCTTTTCAACCTTTGTAAGTACTACAGGAGTAACACCGTCATCTTCAAACACAGGAGCTCCATTTTTAACAGCCTGCTCATGATAAACAACTGCTCCGTTTTCTTCAGCCTTTACAAGATATATAATACCGTCATCTTCATTAGTAACCTGAACTGTATCACCATTAACTACTGCTCCGGCTGCAATTGCATCATTAACTTCTGCTTCTGATACGGTATAAACTACATTCTGTCCTGTTGCAAGATCAATAAGGATATCTCCTTTGTCTTTTGAAGTTCCTGTTCCGGCAGCACCAAGAATAACAAGAGCTGTAAGTGTACATACGATAATAGTATCCGCAAATACTTCGAAGATACCCCACATACCCTGACGAACGGGTTCTTTTACATTTGAGCTTGAGTGAACCATAACCGAAGAACCAAGACCTGCTTCGTTGGAGAATACGCCTCGTTTGAATCCCATCTTCATTGCCTGTGCAATACCGGCACCAACAATACCGCCTCCAACAGACTTAAGAGCAAATGCTCCCTTGAAAATAGAAACAAAGATAGCGGGAACGGCTGTAATGTTAATGCAGATAATAACAATTGCACCGATAAGATAAATAATAACCATGAAAGGAACAAGTTTTTCGGTAATTGCTGCGATTCTCTTAAGTCCGCCAAGAATAACTGCTGCAACAGCTGCGAAAAGCAAAGCACCAATTATATAAGGAACAAAAACGGGAACCTCCCATCCGGGATTCTTCGTTGCAGAAGAAGCTACATTTGCAATAGCTGCCTGAATATTTGAGCTCATAGAGTTAACCTGGCTCATGTTACCGATACCAAATGAAGCAAGTAAGCAGAAAACAGAGAAAAGTATTGCAAGAACTGCACCAACTGTTTTTAAATTCTTCTTTCCGCCAAGACCGTCTCTTAAGTAGTACATTGCACCACCGTGCCAAGCACCTTCTTTATCTTTACGACGGTAAAGAATACCGAGAACGTTTTCCGAATAGTTTGTCATCATTCCGAAGAAAGCGATTAACCACATCCAGAATACAGCACCGGGACCACCGACGTAAATTGCACCGGCAACACCAACGATGTTACCTGTACCAACCGTAGCCGCAAGAGCAGTACAAAGTGACTGGAACTGGGAAATAGTTTTGTCACTTGTGTGTCCTGTAACGTGCTTGTCCTTAAAAATAGCTCCCAAAGTGTTCTTCCACCAATGACCCCAGTGAGAAACCTGGAAACATTTTGTCAGGATTGTCATAATTACACCGGTAATTCCAAGAAGAATCAACGCGGGCCAACCCCAGACAAGACCGTTAATAAAGTCATTAACGTTTGTAATGATTTTAGTAATTTCTGTCATTTTTGTTTTTCCTCCTATTAATAAGATAAATGATAGGAAATTTGCTTTTTTTCCTATTTGCAACAAAAGTGGCATGTATCCGTGTATACAAGACCTTTTTAAAAAAATAGCAGGCAAGGAAAATGAACCTCACCTGCGAAGTCGCCCCTATAGTAACATACTATTGCCGATAAGAAAAGTGTTTTTTCCCATAAATCTCGTACAAGCTCGAAATTTTCCGCATCTGACGCACATTTGTATTTGCTGCAGGTATCTAATCGGGAAGAAATCAGAAATATCAAAATATAGATATATATTACTTGCATCTTCTTGTTTGCTGTGCTATATTTACTCTTGCAGTTTACTTTATCGCTTTAAAGCGTCTATGCTTTAAAGTATGTTAGTGATATCAGATAGGAGAAAGAAATGAAAGAAATATCTAAGTTATTGGACTACCGTCCTGAAATCAAGGTACTTGATGCAACTCTTCGTGACGGAGGTCTTGTAAACAATTTTTATTTTACAGATGAATTCGTAAAGGATCTTTATCAGACAAATATTCGCGCCGGCGTTGATTATATGGAATTCGGTTATCGTGCATCAAAGGAAATGTTTGATGTAAATAAGTTCGGAAAGTGGAAATTTTCCACAGATGAAGATATCAGAGCTATTGTTGGTGACAACAATACCGATCTTAAGATTTCTATTATGACTGACGTTGGACGATGCGATTACAAGACAGATATTGTTGACAGAGCAAACAGTCCCGTTGATATGGTACGTGTGGCTGCATACCTTCATCAGATTCCTGCAGCAATCGACATGATTGAAGATGCTCACGCTAAGGGTTACGAAACAACCTGTAACATTATGGCCATCTCAACAAGTGGTGAAAATGATTGGAGAGCTGCTCTTGAATTAATCGGAAAATCTTCCGTAGATACCATCTACATCGTAGACAGCTATGGTTCTCTTTACCCCGAGCAGATTGCGCGTATATGCAACCTTTATAATGAAATTGCCGCTAAATACGGCAAAGAAACCGGTATGCACGCTCATAACAATCAGCAGCTCGCATTTGCAAACACAATCGAAGCTGTCGGTGATGGAGTAAATTACCTTGACGCAACCTACGGATGCTTAGGACGTGGCGCCGGAAACTGCGCAATGGAGCTTCTTCTTGGATTCCTTAAGAACCCCAAGTACAACATTTATCCTGTACTTCAGTTCCTTGAGAAGCATATTGCTCCCCTAAAAAAAGAAGGTCTTGTATGGGGCTACGATGTTCCCTACCTTTTAACCGGTCTTTTAAATCAGCATCCCAGAACAGCTATCGAGTTCGCAAACGAAAAGCGTATCGATTATGTTGAATTCTATGATATTCTTACAGGCAAAGACTGAAAATAACAAACATTTCACAAATCATAAGAAGCAGGATTCCAATTGGAGTCTTGCTTCTTTTTTGTCGCCTACAATGTGGGAAAGCGTCTCTACTTGACTTTCATACAATTTATATCTATAATTCAAATTTGCAAATGATTTGCATTTGCATTTTCCTGAATATAAGCAACCAAAACCGCACACCCGACACATCGCTCATAAAGCAAATTGTCGATTTAAAGCGGATACAAAGTGTAGGATTAATATGGCAAAAATATATTCGACAAAAACAAAAGCAATAATAATGGATTTTCTGGAAGCTCACAAGGATTCCAGATTCAGTGCAAACGACATCTATGCTGATTTAATCAGGAAGGGCGAAGATATTAACCTCGCAACAGTATACAGAAATCTTGAAAAACTTACTGAGGACGGGAGTCTGATTAAGGCAAAATCAGTTGATGCAAATGCTTCTTTTTACCAGTATGCCGGAAAATCCCATTCCTGCCACAATCATCTTCATTTACAATGTAAAAAATGCGGGCGTATTGTTCATCTGGAATGTGGATTTATGGAGGAAATATCCTCACATCTTCTGTCACACCATGGTTTTTCGGTTGAATGTGAAGGCTCGGTAATAATGGGAATTTGCGACAGATGCGGAAGGGCCAGGGCATGATTACCAAGAACAAATTGTCTTTTTTCCTGTTTGCAGTCTTTCTTGTTTTCACATTAATAGCCTGCAAAAGTCCCGAAAAAGACTCGACACAAATAAATATTGTATGTGCCATGTTCCCTGAATATGATTGGACAAGAAATATTGCCGCCGGCATCGATGACGTAAATATCTCCTATCTCATATCAAACGGAACAGACCCTCACAGCTACCAGCCAACTGTAAAAGACATTACTCTCATTGCTTCTGCGGATATTTTTATCTTTGGTGGCGGCGAATCCGAAAAGTGGATTGAAGACACTCTCACGCTTAAAGATTGTAATCCCGATATGAAGATTATCAATATGATGGAGCTTCTTGAAGGTAAGATATATATTGAAGAAGAAAAAGAAGGTATGCAGGAAGATCGTCATTCCAAAGATGAAGAAGAATCCGAATATGACGAGCACGTATGGCTTTCCTTGCGAAATGCAATGCTTGTATGTACAGAGATTACCTCTGTATTATCCGACTCTCTTCCCGAGCAGGCCGAAGCTCTGAATTCCAATCAAATTATATATGAAGAAAAACTGGCAGCACTTGATAAAGAATATTCCGAACTGATGTTGTCTTCCTTACAAAACACAATACTTGTGGCAGACAGATTTCCTTTCAGATATCTCGCGGAGGATTACGGAATAGATTATTACGCCGCATTTTCGGGATGCAGCGCCGATGCGGAAGCATCCTTTGAAACGCTGGTTTTTCTAACAGAATGTATTGAACAAAACAATTTGAACACTGTTTTTGTTCTTGAAGGTTCAGACGAAAAACTTGCAAAAGCAGCAATCAAAAATTCAAAGCATGGTGACTGTCAGATTCTCGTTCTTGAATCCATGCAGGCCATTCGCGCCAAACAAGCAGATTCAACATCATACATTAATATAATGAAGAAAAACTTAAACGCACTGTCTACAGCATTAAATTAAAAACTATTTTTGACTTACTTAGTGTGAGCTCAAAAACACGAAAGCAGGAAATATGGCATACATAAAAAGTAAGGACCTGTCTCTTGGTTATGACGGTCATTCCATTTCTGAACGAATTAATTTTGAAGTAAATAAAGGCGATTATCTTTGTATCGTAGGAGAAAACGGTGCCGGAAAGAGCACGCTTATGAAGACCCTTCTTCATCTAATCAGTCCGGTTTCCGGAACAATCGAATACGGCGATGACATAAATGCAACTCAAATCGGATATCTGCCTCAGCAGACTCCTGTTCAGAAGGATTTTCCGGCTTCTGTGTATGAAGTTGTTCTTACCGGTAATCTGCGCGGAGAAAAATTTAAGCCCTTTTACAGTAAGCAGGACAAGGAAAAGGCCCTCGCAAATATGGAAAAAATGGGAATTTCGGATTTGAAGAATAAAAGCTACAAAAATCTTTCCGGAGGTCAGCAGCAGCGTGTTCTTTTAGCACGCGCACTCTGTGCTACGGAAAAGCTTTTGATTTTGGATGAGCCAGTAACCGGACTTGATCCCAAAGTAACTGCGGACTTTTACCGGCTTATCCGCGAGCTTAACAAGCAGGGACTGACTGTCATTATGGTTTCCCATGATTTGCAGGCCGCCATCAATTATGCTTCGCATATTCTTCATATAGGAAAAATCCAACAATTCTTCGGACCCACCGAGGAATATCTTGAAAGCTGCGCCTTCAGAAAATTCAGCGGCTTCGGAGGTGAAAACTGATGAGCTCTCTTTCAACATATTTAAGCTATTCATTCGTATGGTATGCGCTCATTGTAGGAGTGCTTATTTCGCTTTGCTCTTCTCTTTTTGGAGCAACACTTGTGTTAAAAAGATATTCCTTTATCGGAGACGGTCTTTCTCATGTTGCCTTTGGGGCTATGGCCGTAGCAAGCGTAATGAAATTAACAAATAGTGTCTTTCTGGTGATGCCCGTTACCATTGTCGCTGCAGTTATTCTTCTTAAGTCCGGTCAAAATGCCAAGCTTAAGGGAGATTCTGCGATTGCTATTTTTTCTGTATCTGCAATGGCGTTAGGTTATCTGTTAATGAGCTTCTTCTCCACGTCCGCCAATGTTTCCGGTGATGTATGCAGTACACTCTTTGGTTCGACCTCATTACTTACTCTTTCTACCGGCGAACTTGTAATGAGTATTGTATTTTCGGTAATCGTTATTGCCCTTTTCATTATTTTCTATAACCGCATTTTTGCAATAACCTTTGACGAAACCTTTGCAAAAGCCACCGGAATGAAAACTTCTCTTTACAATTTGCTGATTGCCGTCGTTATAGCGGTTATCATTGTGCTTGGAATGAGCTTAGTTGGCTCACTTCTCATCTCTGCCCTAGTTGTTTTTCCTGCGTTATCGGCAATGCGTGTGGTAAATAACTTCAAAGGAGTTGTAGTAACATCGGCAATAGTCGCAACTGTTGCCGCGCTTTTGGGAATGTTTTTCTCGATTGTTTTTCTTACTCCTACCGGGGCAACAATAGTAGCGTTCAATCTGCTTGCTTATATTATTTTTTCAATCATCGGAAAAATAACAAAACAGTAGCAAATCAGCAGTTTTCTAGAGCTAAAATGTTGGATAATGGGCTTTTTCGTGTTAATATAGGAAAGAAATCTGAATTTGCTCATCGAAATTAATAGCGATGGGTGATTTTTTGGTGCATAGATTATTTTATTGAGAGGATAACTACATGAAGAAATTTGTAGCAACTTTATTGACTGCGTTTATGACCGTTTCACTGATGGGGGCAATTCCCGCCGAAGCGGAAGGAGCTTATTATACTTTGCAGGAAGAAATTGTTCTTCCTGACGGAGGATACAGCATTAATACCGATTATATCGGTCTTAAGACCATTTACGTAAATATTGCTCTTCGCGAATCTTCCAATGCAAGATATTCGGGCGAAACCGTTGCAGCGGTAAAAAATTTCCAGCAGGAATACGGATTGCCCGTTACCGGTGAAGTTGATTTGGCAACCTGGTGTGCCATCGGAGATAATCTTGATGTTAATTTCTACAGCTGGCCCGTTATCGAATTCAATGAGGAAAGCTGGTATGGAATCGGAACATACGTAACTCCTATGAAGGTTACGAAATACAGTAAGCGTGAAGATATCGTAAATGCAATCTGCACTACTGCTGCCGAATACGAGGGAACACCCTACAGAGTCGGTTCTTCAGGTATCCCCGGTCAGGCTGTGGACTGTTCCGGACTTGTTTTCCAGTGCCTTTACGCAGCAGGCATCAATCCCGAAAAGAACATCGTCGATCATGCCCTTGCCATTTATGAATATACATCCCGAAATCTCTGCGCAGACCCTATGCTTGGTGATTATGTTTCCACAAGTGAAATCGAAGCCGGCGATATGATTTATTATCAGCACAACGGCGTTGTATGTCATGTCGGTGTATGTGTAAGCGGCTCAATGATGTATGATGCATGGCCCGAAATCGGTGTTACATACAGAGGCTGGTCAAAGGGCGGTTCAGTATATAAGGTTCAGAGAGTTCTTCCTAACTATGATGAAACAGTTGGTGAAATTCCCGAAAATGCCGTAACTGCAATCAATTCAAAAACCGGTTCAGACTGTATGGCTCTTTACGATATTGCAGGACAGAACATTTCATCAAAAATTCAGGGTATCAGCATCATTGTTAACTCAGCGGGCATCGTTGAAACCATTACTCTCTCAAAGGATATTACGGTTCCCGAAGGTGGTTACGTATTAAATGCAACCGGAACCCACGGTGATTGGGTGTTAAATACAGTAAAGAAAGGTGACAGAATCTGGATTGACGAGGACCTTGTTCTTACAGCATCCGCAGAATATAACGTTATTACAGGAACAAACCGCGACAGAAAAGCCGGCGATCTCATTCAGTACACCGAAGGTTCCACAACAGGAACCGATGCTAACGGCGCTGAAGTAAGTGTTGATTCCGAAGGTGTTGTTGTAGCAGTCAGTGAAGGTGTCGGAAATGCAGCAATACCTGAGGGAGGTTTTGTTCTTTCGGGAACAGGTCTTTCAGCAGAATGGCTTATGATTAATGTTACAGAAGGATGTATTGTTTCCGTAACAGACGGTTCAGTATCCGTAAGCGAACCTGTTGCAGAAGAAGAAACAGCCCCTACGGTTATCACTCCTTCTGTTTCACCTGACAGTGATAAGAAACTCATCGGACTTAATTTCTTCAAAGCAAACAATTTCTTTATAAAATAATTGCAATAATAAGAGGTTACTATGGCTTTTAATTCTTTCCAATTTTTAGTGTTTTTCCCGGTAGTGGTACTGCTTTACTATGCTATACCTAAGAAAATCCGTCCCATATGGCTTGTTTTGGCAAGCTATTATTTCTATATGTCCTGGAATGCAAAATATGCGGTCCTTATTCTTGCATCCACCGTTATTACATACTTAAGCGGATTGCTCCTCGGAAAATTTGAGAAATCCTCAACACGTAAATGGATTGTTGCCGGAAGCTTTGTAACCAATCTCGGAATTCTTTTTATATTTAAGTATTTTACTTTCCTTCTTGCAAATGTAAGCAGAGTTCTTACTCTTCTTCATTTGGGAACCGTTTCAAATCCGTTCTCACTTATTCTTCCTGTTGGTATTTCTTTCTATACCTTCCAGGCGCTGTCATATACCGTCGATGTATACAGAAAAGAAATTGAACCTGAGAAGAACTTCATTAACTACGCTCTTTTCGTTTCCTTCTTCCCTCAATTGGTTGCAGGTCCTATCGAAAGATCCGGAAATCTCTTAACCCAGATTCAAAATTCAAGCAAGAAGAAGCTGTTTGATTATGATAAATTCGTAACCGGCGTGTCCCTTATGGCCTGGGGTATGTTTATGAAAATGGTCATCTCCGATCGAGTATCCATTTTTGTAGATACCGTTTTTGACAGTCTTCACTTTGCAGGCAGTACAGAAGTGGTTTTTGCAGCTCTCGGCTTTACTCTCCAGATTTATTGTGACTTTGCCGGATACTCAAATATCGCTATTGGTGCCGCAAATGTAATGGGCTTTGACCTTATGGAGAATTTCAACACTCCTTACTTTGCCGATTCAATCAAGGACTTCTGGAGGCGTTGGCATATTTCACTCTCCACATGGTTCCGTGATTATCTCTACATTCCTCTTGGCGGTAACAGAAAGGGAAAAATCAGAAAGCACATCAATCTCATGATTACTTTCCTTGTCAGCGGTTTGTGGCATGGTGCATCCTGGACATATGTTATCTGGGGTGGCCTCCATGGTTTATACCAGATTGTCGGTGACTTAACCCGTCCTTTACGCGACAAGGTGAACGACAAACTTGGTGTGGATCAGACTGCTTTCAGCTTTAAATTCGGAAAGGTTATCATTACTTTTATTCTTACCGCATTTGCATGGATTTTCTTCCGCGCAGGTTCGGTAAGCCAGGCGTTCCAGGCTATTGAAATTATTTTCAGACGCTACAACCCTTGGGTATTGTTTGATTCTTCACTCTACAACTTCGGACTCGACAGACAGGAAGCAATGATTCTTTTTGTTTCAATCCTTGCACTTATTGTTGTAGACATAATCAGATACACAAAAAATATGAACATCGGCCAATTCCTCATAAAGCAGAATCTCTGGTTCAGATGGACCGTACTTATTGTTCTTATTGTTTGTTGTCTCGTATTCGGTGAGTACGGAATGGAATTTGATTCCGCACAGTTTATTTACTTCCAGTTCTAGTTACGGTGTTATTGATGAAAAAAGCTTTGAGGTGCATTGCCTTCGTTCTTGTTTTGTCAGTGGTTGTTTCCTGTGCTTATAATATTCTTTCCTGGAAAGACACCACCGACGACTATGTTTCGTCGACGGAAATGCTTTACAATACGGATAAAAACCTAATAGACGCTGTATTTCTTGGATCCAGTCATACCTACTGTTCAATTTATCCCGCGGTAATGTGGGAAAAATACGGTATCAGTGCTTTTGACATGGCAGTTTCGGGGCAGGACAAGCATTCTACCTATCACGATCTTAAGGAAGTGCTGAAAACCCAGTCTCCCAAGGTAGTCGTAACGGATTTGTATGGACTACTTTTTGACAGAAACCAAGATGAGGGAAATGTCTATCGAAATATGCTTTCACTCAGGACCTCTCCCAATTCCATCGGAAAGGTGAACGATTATATAGGCGAACCCGAACAGGAAAATAATTATATTCAGATTCCCACAGACCCAATGACCTATATTTTGAGATGGCCCATTGTTCATACAAGATATTCCGAACTTAAAATGTATGATTTCCTTGATAATCCAATCAATAAATACGGTCGTGGCGCCTTGTACAGCTGGTATATCACCCCTGATATCGAAGTTCCGGTAAACAGTTCTGTTACAGAGCTTTGTGATATTACTTCAGACGACAAAGAGTGGATTGATAAAATGGCTGCCCTGGCCGAGAAAAACGGTTTTACGCTTATCTTCTACCACGCGCCTTACACTCTTTCCGCGGAAGAACAAAAAACGCTCAACACAGTTACAAAATACGCCCTTGAGACCTACGATATTCAGACCTACGACATAAACAAAATCTATAAAGAAATGGATTTTGATTTTGCCCATGATATGAATGATGCGGGACACTCAAACGGATACGGTGCTCAGAAGATTTCTGCCTGGTTTGGAGAAATGCTAAGCAGTAAATACGGCCTTACAAATCACAACGGCGATCCGAAATACTACCAATGGGACAAGGATCACACCTACTACGAGCATACGATTCTGACAAGCGCTCTCTACGGAAACATTGATATTTATACTTATATTAAGAAGGCCATGAGCAACAGTGATTATATTGTTTTTGTTTCCTTGACAGGTGATTACTACAATATATCCCAGGAACTTCCCCGCGTTGAGCTTTACGATGAAATGACCTTCCTTGGCGGCACCTTTGTATATCAGAACGAAAGTTGGTCGCAGCTTACCAAGAACAAAGAAGGAGAGTATGCAACCTTCGAAGCTACCAACTATGATCGATTTATTTTTCAATACGATCCTGACAATCCCGAAGCGTCCATGCTTTTTAGAAACAGGTCTCTGATCGATACACATAATGGAATCAGCGTCGCTGTCTATGATAATTTCACAAAAGAACTTGTCGGAACAAGATTTCTTGATAACTAAAACAACCCCCGTTAGGCACAGGCCTAATGGGGGTTTTATCGGTACAGCTCTGTATAAAATTCGGAAAACAGCGAATATTTCATCTTCACACTCAATTTACAGCCAGATTTTTTACCCACAGCTCTTTCTTCAGCCAAAAATATGCTATGGCGACTTTTAAAATATCTATAAGTTTTACACCCATATACATCCAAACAGGCCCAACATTTGTATATATTGCAAGAATAAACACAAGCGGAATCATTATCACTATCGTGCAGGATAGGTCCACAATTACGCCCATAATGGTGTCACCACCGGCACGAGAAACAGCAAATTGTGTATTTTGATATACCCAAAGAGGCATAAAGACAGCCATCAGCAAAATCATATTCATTGAGATTTTCTGTGCTGCATCGCTTAAATTGACAAATACCACCGGAACCAAAAACATTGTAAGCAGACCAACCCCGGTCATTATTATTCCAAAAACGATAGCTCCCGTAAGAAGCCATTCTTTTTCTCGTTTTGCTTTCTCCAGTTCTCCCCGACCAAGAGTTTGTCCCAAAATAACGCCTGTAGCTGTTATTATTCCTCCAAAGGATACAAAGAACAGGTTTGCAATCGCAAAACTCGAAGCCATTCCTGAAACAACCTCCGCGCCACCGCGTCCATTGTAAAGTGCGGTAGTCAGCGTTTCAGACAGAACCCATGTCATTTCCGAAAAAAGAACCATAGAACCTTTTTTCAAAATCCGTCCAATCAGTTTCCAATCAATATGAATATAATCGGATATTCCCGGAAGAAATGATGCCTTTTTTACATAAACATAAGCGATAAAAAGAATCATTTCCACTATTCTTGCAATAATGGTCGCATAGGCAGCCCCGGCAACCTCGAGGCGCGGAGCCCCAAGATTTCCGTAAATGAGTACCCAGTTCAAACATGTATTCACAAGCGTTGCAATTACTGAAATTACCAGAGGCGGCTTAACGTCCCCTGTTTCTCTTAAAGAAGATGCCAGAATAGTAGATATACTCATGGGAATACCTATGAAGCCCATCAAGCGTATATATTCCACACCAACATCGAGAATCTGCTCTGCTTCGGCATTTCCAACCACCATCAACGACAAAATCTGTCTCGGTATACAAAAGCATACAAGGAAAAACAAGCCCATCGCCGCAATGGCCATCAGCATCTTAAATATAACTGCCTGACGCATTCCGCGTTTTTCATTCACGCCCGAATACTGAGTAAGAAAAATGCCTCCCGATGTACATATTGTATTTATGAGCACCATAAAAACAAATAGAATCTGCCCGGCGACATTTACTCCGGACATTTTTACATCGCCAAGACCGCTTACCATGAAGTTGTCAATCAGCGATACAAGATTTTGGATAAGACTTTGCAGCATTACAGGTATGGCAATGAAAAAAGCCTTCCTGTAAAATTCGCCGGGTCCAATATATTTTTTTATTCCTGATAATGCTGTTTGTTCAGTCATTTTTTATTCCTTTATAAATCATTTCCCGGGTATATAACATATCACATGGTCATCCTGCTGATAACGCTTTCCTTCCTCGACCTTGAAAGGATGCTGCTTGCCAACACCGCCAAACCAGTGATATTCCGAATCATTCTCCGTTTTTCCTCCAACAATCTCCTGCATTCCGTTGCGAACACAATGCAGCAGGGAAATGTCATCGAAATCATGAGCATGTCCGTGAAGAATAACATCCGCTTCGGCTTCCAGAAACATGATTCTGTCCATTGCCTTTAAAGCCTCGTCATAGGCTACACTGTGATCAAGCTGCATCCAAAGGTGATGATTTATCGCATCTCCCGTAAACAAAATTCTGTCCTCCTTCAAAAGAAGAAGAATTCCACCCGGTGTATGTCCCGGAATTTCATATATCTCCAGCGTTCTTCCGCCAAGGTCTATCGTATCTCCCTCATGTATTGCTTCAAACGGCGGCATCTTTTTTCCTTTTTCTTTATATAGTCTTTGCGCGTCCTCACTCTCAGAAAACTCTTTTGTCAAAGCAATGTCCTTAGGATTAATATATGCTTTGTCAAAATAAATATTTCCAAAAATATGATCCGGATGGCCATGAGTATTAACCACCGTAACAGGCTTATCGGTAAGCGACTTAACCAGCTTTTTAAGATCCTCTGTCCCATTCATTGTATCGATCAGCAGAGCTCTCTCCTCACCCACAACAAGATATCCGGTCGATTTTTGTTCTTCATCAAGAAGAAAAATACCTTTTCGCAACTCTTTAACATCTACAATACTCATTAGTGATCTCCTTACTTTTTTCAACAAATATATTATACACTTCAATAAATCATATATCATTCTTTATTCTCAAACTAACCGGAAAAGCTTACTCTAAACAAGCTTTGTTCTCTTATTTCGCAAAAAATAGTCAAAAAAGGTATCTATTTTGCACTTTAATGACTGTTATCAATTTAAAACTGCAGTTATAATTTATTACAAAAAGAAAAAGGAGAAATTATTATATGGAAAAAGCAAAAAAAATCGGTCGAATAATATTGATTTTTGTTGTCATGTTATTCGTACTCAGTTTCCTCTCATCAAGCTTCTACAGAGTTTCCGAGCAGGAAAATGCCGTTGTTACACAGTTTGGTAAAGTAATAAGAACCGATTCTGCGGGACTTTATTTTAAAATACCGTTCCTTCAGCAGGTACACATGGTAGATATTACAACACATGGTACCGGTATCGGCTACTCAATCAGCGGAAACGGACAGAACATTGTAAACACCACAGACGGTGTAATGATTACAAAGGACTTTAACCTTCTTAATATTGATTTCTATCTTGAATACAAGGTTTCAGATCCCGTCGCTTATCTTTACAATTCAAACAGACCCGAGGAAATCCTTGCAAACATTGCATTATCCTGTATTCGATCCACAGTAGTTAACTATACCGTTGATGAAGCAATGACAACCGCTAAAGGCCAGATTCAGGCAGATGTAAAAGAAAAAATGGTTTTAGAGCTTGAAAAATATCCTGTAGGACTTTCAGTTGTAAATATTACAATTCAGGATTCGGAACCTCCCACAGAGGAAATCATTCAGGCCTTCAAAGCAGTAGAAACAGCAAAGCAGGGCGCTGATACAGCAAAGAACAACGCTCTTAAATATCAGAACGAGCAGATTCCTACAGCTGAAGCAAATGCCGACCAGATTGTTCAGAAGGCTGAAGCAGAAAAAGCTGCCAGAATAGCTGAAGCAGAAGGTCAGGTTGCAAGATTTAATTCTATGTATGAAGAATATAAGAATTATCCTCTTATCACAAAAAAGAGAATGTTCTATGAAGCAATGGAAGATATTTTACCTTCATTAAAAGTTATTATTACCGATGGCTCCACAGAAACTCTTTTCCCGCTTGAATCCTTCGGCGGAAATACTCTCACAGGAGGTAATACCAATGCGGAACAGTAAAAAAACCCCATTAATTGTTGCTATATTAATAGTTGTAGTTGTAGCATTATTCATTGTCGGTGGCTCATCACTGTACACCGTTGATTACAAATCAGTAGGACTTGTTCTTGAATTCGGAAAAATTTCACATGTAGAAGCAAATCCCGGTATTCATGTAAAGATTCCTTTTATTCAGAGTGTTCAGTACATCTACGTAGGCGACAGAGTATATGATATGCCCGCCAGTGATGTTATTACCAAAGACAAAAAGAGCATGATTGCCGATGATTATGTTATCTGGACTGTAACCGATCCTGTAAAATACTATCAGACACTTTCAGGTATATCAGGACGTGCGGAAGAACGTATTGATGCAGCGGTTTACAATGCAACAAAGAATACTATTTCATCAATGCTTCAGGATGAGGTTATTGCTTCCAGAGGTGAACAGCTTACTTCAATTATTACAAGCGAATCAAACTCAGATATCTCCGGATACGGAATAAAAATTTCTTCTGCAGTTATTAAGGCACTCGATCTTCCCAATGATAACAAGAGCGCAGTATACGAAAGAATGATTTCCGAACGTCAGAATATTGCTGCAGGCTATACCGCTAAAGGTAATGCAGATGCTCAGTTAATTAAGAATGAGACCGATAAAGAAGTATCAATTAAGATTGCTGAGGCAGAAAAACGTGCGGAACAGCTTGTTGCTGAAGGTGAAGCAGAGTATATGAAAATTCTCTCAAATGCTTACAACAGCGAAGACAAAGCTGATTTCTATAACTACATCAGAAGTCTTGACGCGATTAAGCATTCACTTACCGGTAAAGACAAAACATTAATCCTTGATAAAGATTCCGAGCTTGTAAGAATTCTTTACGGATCATATTAATATTTTAGTGTCACAACGCGATAGGTAAACGGTAAAAATCCCCGAAGTATATTTTGTTTCTAAAAACAGTTATTTCGGGGATTATTATGTTGTTCATGGGAGGTATCATTATGGTTTCAGTGTTAACTATTATCTCTATTATTTTTAGTATGATTTTTTCTGTTGCGTGTTTGCTTGTTCCTGCAATTATTTTTTGGAAGAAGTATAAAACATCCTGGAAAGCATTTGGACTTGGCTGCCTTGTATGGTTCTTATTCGCCGGTGTCTTAGAGCAGATTCTGCATGCAATTGTATTAGGTTCACCCATCGGAGCTTCTATTCAAAATTCCACCGTACTAATGGCAATTTATGGTGGTTTGGCCGCAGGATTATTCGAAGAAACCGGACGCTTTGTTGTTATGAAATTCTTATTAAAGAAACAATACGACAATTCTCGTAATGCTCTTATGTACGGTGCAGGCCACGGTGGATTTGAAGCCTTTTTCCTTCTTGGATCCGGTATGCTTAATAATCTTATCTATTCAATTATGATTAATGCAGGACTTAAGGAGGAATTAATTAGCGCGTTGCCTGAAGAAGGACGTGCTTCAATGCTCGCCGTTTTTCAAAATTTGATTAATTCAAAGCCCTTTGATTTTTTGATGGGTGATTTTGAAAGAATAAGCGCTATTATCCTTCATATTGCACTTTCCGTTCTTGTCTGGATTGCAGTTACAAAGAAGAAAACATATTTCTTCCCTATTGCTATTTTGGTACATGCCCTGGTTGATGGATTAATGGTCATTGTAGCAGGTACAGGTCTTCCAATTCCTGTAGTGGAGCTTGTTATTTTTGCTATGGCAGTTTGCACCGCTTTTATAGTTTTTATAGTATATAAAAAAGAGTATAGGCCGACAGATAAATAAAAAAGAATATTACGACTTCGCAAACAAAAACCCCGACACAAAAGTGTCGGGGGTAATTTTGCCTTATTTAGGAAAATCTTTCCGAGAGAATCTTACTTGAAAGGATTCTCTGTAGGATAAGGAAGGCTTGCGGGCTGATTGTAGTTAAGATCTTCTACAGGAACACCGATGTACTTAAATACTTCGTATAATGCCTTTCCGTAGTGATCAAATGCAACAGCACCGTGGTGAGGATAATTCTTCTCGATAAGAACGTGACGATAGAAACGTCCCATTTCCTTAATAGCAAATACACCGATACCACCGAATGACTTTGTAGCAACGGGAAGAACTTCACCTTCAGCAAGGTAAGCACGAAGCTTGCAATCTGCTGTAGACTGTAAACGATAGAATGTAATCTTACCGGGAGCGATGTCACCTTCAAGAGTACCGTTTGTAACTTCGATAGGAAGGTTTCTAGCCATGATCTTCTGGTACTTCATCTCGTGGAATGCAAGCTTCTTTGTGCATGTATTACCACAGTGGAATCCCATGAATGTATCAGTAAACTTGTAATCAAACTTGCCTTCGATTGATTCCTTGTACATATCCTTGGGAACTGAGTTGTTGATATCAAGAAGTGTAACAACATCTTCAGATACACAAGTTCCGATGAACTCTGATAAGCATCCGTAAATATCTACTTCACAAGAAACGGGAATACCCATACCTGTTAAACGAGAGTTTACATAGCAGGGAACGAATCCAAACTGTGTCTGGAATGCAGGCCAGCACTTACCGGCAATTGCAACATACTTTCTGTAACCCTTGTGAGCTTCAACCCAGTCAAGAAGTGTTAATTCGTACTGAGCAAGCTTAGCAAGAACTTCGGGCTTCTTGTTACCGGCGCCAAGTTCAGCTTCCATTTCAGCAACCTTTGCAGGGATTCTTTCATCACCGGCATGCTTGTTGAAGGATTCGAAAAGGTCAAGTTCTGAGTTCTCTTCGATTTCAACACCAAGATTGTAAAGCTGCTTAATAGGAGCGTTACAAGCAAGGAAGTTAAGAGGACGAGGTCCGAATGAAATAATCTTTAAGTTCTGAAGTCCGTATACGGCACGAGCGATAGGAAGGAACTCGTGAATCATGTCAGCGCAGTCAGCAGCATCACCAACGGGATACTCAGGGATATAAGCGCCGATATTACGAAGCTTTAAGTTGTAAGAAGCGTTGAGCATACCACAGTAAGCATCTCCACGGCCATCCATAAGGTCAGCCTGGCTTTCTTCTGCTGCAGCTACGAACATCTTAGGTCCTTCAAAGTGCTTAGCAAGAAGTGTCTCTGAAATTTCAGGACCAAAGTTGCCAAGATATACGCAAAGAGCGTTACATCCTGCAGCCTTGATATCTTCTAATGCCTGTACCATGTGAATTTCTGATTCAACGATACATACGGGACATTCATAAATGTCCTCTGCATCATACTTAGCCTTATAAGCATCAACAAGAGCTTTACGACGGTTTACTGAAAGACTTTCAGGGAAACAGTCACGGCTAACTGCAACAATACCTAATTTAATTTTGGGAATGTTAATCATTTTTATTTCCTCCTACAGAAATATGTTTTTTCAAACTGTAATTATTTTATCATAAGCACTGGGCCTACTACCATAGTAAAAGTTGTTTTTTCTGCTACATTTTTTGAAAAAAATAGCAAAATCTGCTTACTCGTTAACGTTAAGGTTCTTTCCCTTTAAACCGAGGAAGCTGCCTGCGTCAAGACCGCCGTCCTTATGACCGATGAGCCACTTGTTTGTTGCCGTAATAAGTGCATCTTCGTTGGGAGCTGTTCCGTCTGCATTAACCTTTGCATGAGCTGCCTTTAAAGGATAATTTGTTCCCTTGGGAAGGATGATTGATACCTGGAAGCCTTCACCCTTAACTCCGCAGGGAGCATAGTGCATTGTTGTTGCATATACTTCAACAGCTGTACCTGCAGGAACAAGGAAAGCCTTAACCTTTGAGGTATCGTATGTGAAGTCATCTTCAACATCCTTTAAAAGTCCAAGCATTAAAATTGCATCTGTTGCAGCAACGTTGATTTCTGAATCTCTGTGATACTCAAGTGCGTTGAGAAGTTCGTTGTGTCCGTTGCAATATCCAATCTGTACAGGCATCTCACCGTAAACAATTTCAGAAATTTCCTTTGCTACCGGAAGGGCTTCAAGCTCAGCAATGCCGGGCTCATATACAACGCCTTCGGGACAGGGTGTCTTCTTCATAGCTTCAACAAGTGCTGAAAAATCAACATTGTCTACTACTCTTCCGTACTCTTTGAACGCTTTGTCAGTACATGAAATAATTTCCATCTCAAATTCCTCCGATTTATTTTATAAATAATTGTTATGTTTGGTTCATTTTCGTCTTTTCCGGCTCGCACCGATTAACCGATTGAGATTACTTAATTACGGCGAAAACAGGCTTAAGTGCAGGGTAGATAAGCTTGAACTGCTGGTATCTTTCTTCATACTTGGCAACAAGCTCTGCCTCAGGCTCAACTGTATCGATAACCTTAACAAACTTTGAAGCAATTTCTTCAACGCTTGCATACTCACCTGCAGCAACTGCAGCTAACATTGCTCCACCCATTGCAGGGCCTTCTTCCGATTCAATAACATCAACCTTAACGTTTAAGATGTTTGCAATCATCTTCTTCCAAAGAGGAGACTTAGCACCACCACCGCAGATCTTTGTTCTGTCAATCTTGATACCAAGAGACTTTGCAACTTCAAAGGAATCACGAAGAGCAAAAGCAACACCTTCAAGAACTGCCTGTGTCATATCGGCACGTGTGCTGTCCATTGTGAGTCCTGTGAATGTTCCTCTTGCGAAAGGATCGTTTAAAGGAGAACGCTCACCCATTAAGTAAGGAAGGAAGTAAACATGGTTTTCACCAAGCTTTGTAATTGCCTTCTGTTCTGCGCCGTAATCCTTTGTTCCGATAATTTCGTCCATCCACCACTTGTTGCAGGAAGCAGCTGAAAGCATACAACCCATTAAGTGATATGAACCGTCTGCATGAGCAAATGAGTGAAGAGCATTGTTTGAATCAACGCCGAAATTCTTTGATGAAATGAAGATTGTTCCGCTTGTTCCAAGGGAAATGTTGCAGTTACCGTCACCTACTGTTCCTGTTCCTACGGCTGCTGCCGCATTGTCGCCGGCACCTGCCGCAACAATTACGTTGTCACCAAATCCAAGTTCCTTTGCAACTTCGGGCTTAAGTGTTCCAACCTTTTCATAGCTTTCATAAATCTTTGCAAGCCATTCGGGCTTAACTGAACAAATATCGCACATTTCCTTTGACCAGGTTCTGTTCTTTACATCGAAAAGAAGCATACCGGAAGCATCGGAAACATCTGTGCAGTGAACGCCTGTAAGCATATATGCAAGGTAGTCCTTGGGAAGCATCATCTTTGCGATTTTTGCAAAGTTTTCGGGCTCCTTGTTCTTAACCCAAAGTACCTTGGGAGCTGTAAATCCTGTGAAGGAAATATTTGCTGTGTACTCGGAAAGCTTATCCTTACCGATAACATTGTTTAAATAATCGCATTCCTCTGTGGTACGTCCGTCGTTCCAAAGAATCGCGGGACGAATAACATTGTCGTCCTTATCAAGAATAACAAGACCGTGCATCTGTCCGCCAAAGCTGATACCGGCAACCTGTGACTTGTCAAAGCCTTCTGTAAGTTCCTTAAGTCCTGCAATACTCTGTGTATACCAATCCTCAGGCTTCTGTTCTGACCAGCCCGGATTAGGGAAGAACAAAGGGTATTCCTTTGATACAACATTGCAGATTTTACCATCAGAATCCATTAAAAGAAGCTTAACGGCTGATGTTCCAAGATCGATACCAATGTAATACATAGATAACCTCCCAAAAATATTGTGTAATAATTGTATTATATAAACCTGTTTGTATATATGCTACTTCAAAAAGAAAACAATAATTACTCATTTATTGCTCACTTTGCGATATTTGGGGAAAAGAATATGCATACCCGAAAAAAATAAAGCGCAGCAAATCGGTTTGTATACGTCCCGCCGAATTATCGACAGACGCAACACTCGATTCACTACGCTCTGTATCAGTTTTTCTTACTGTTTTTCTCTAAGATATGTTGTAATACGGTTCTGAATAATTGTTGTTACATCATCAACACTCTTCTGACCGTTGAAAAAGCTCTCAGATTCATCTGTAATAATTTCTATAATCTCTTCGTTCAGATTGCCTGATGTTTTTGTAACTGAACCGATAAAATTAATAAAATCATCAACCTCAGCCTGAGTAAGTGGTTCTAATGTAACCTGGGTGTCTCCGCTCCACCATGTATTATCATAATATATGGTTTCACCCGTTTCATAGTCTACATATGAAGGGCGTTCCATAGACGACTTACATTGTTCTTCAAAATGAGACTTAGAAGCCGGAATTCCCCATGTCAGCTTGCTCTGATAATCATCATCCCAGAATGATTTTACAAACTCCCAAGCGCCTTCCTGGTGCTTGCTCTTCGAAGAAATAGCAAATGAAGAGTAGAAAGACATTACTGAACCATTGCTTCCGTCTTTGGTGGGGAATCCAATAATAGTCATGTCTTCACCGATGTATCCTTTAAGTGTTTCCTGATAGCTTGACGCTTCAGAAATGTACCAGTTATAAAGAACTACTCTGTCATCTCGCCAGCTGGAGCTGTAATCATTATAATAACCGTCATCCCACTCCATTTCATCATTCTTGGGAAGCTTTGAAGCATATTTCAAAATGCCCTTAAATTCGTCTGAATCAAAATTACAGGTTGCCTTAGAGTAATCAATAAAATCACCTGACTGAATATAGAGCATTGTGCTTACAAAGTTTTCTCTGGCCATTCCACGCTCAAAAAGCGTACATCCCGAAGGAAGACTCTGTTCAAATGCAATCATTTCATCAATTGTCCAGCCTCTTCTGTCACCGAGTTTTGACTTCTTACCGGCAAGAGTCTGAATGTAGAACATAGGAACAAGCTGATAAAGCTTTCCGTCTGTTTCACATGCGGTGATAAGGTTCGGCCAAATGTCATTCTTATTTACAGCAGTATCGGAATCAAGGAACTTGTGAAGGTCTACGAAAAGTCCCTTTGAAGCGTAATTGCTAATCTGTGAAGATGTTGATGCGACTACAATATCCGGGGCCTGTCCTGAAGCAATATCGGAATTGAGCTTGTCGTATCCTGCTGAATAATTATCTTCCGTATTGTACTGACTGTAATCTTTAATTGTTATTCTGTATTTATCGTTTTTCTTGTTAAATGCCACAACTGCAGATCTCACATTTGAATCAATGTACTCTGCACCAAGGACAATAACTTCTTTTTCAACATAATCCTTGGGATCAATCTTTGTGTATTTAGCTACAACAGGTGTAGATACATCACTCGCATAATCGGTGTAGTATCCGATGTATGAATTATCATCAAGAAGCTGGAAATACTGGAAGTATGATGTGTTAATGTCGGAATTAATCATATTTATGATTTCCGTTAATCCGGCATCTCCCAAATTATATCCGTAAATGCTTCCTGAATTTCTCAATATAAGGTCATAGTTTTTATCACCTGATAATATAGAATAGCTTGAAATGCTGAAAGGGAAAGTAATCTCATCGCCCAACTCTAAAGTGTTTGTATCAAGTCGCTTAATAACATCCCTACCGTCGTCAGACCAGTATGAAATACCGACACTGCCATCTTTAAATGTAAATGTGTTCCCGATATAGATATTGTCTCCGACTTCTTTCTTCTGAATAAGATTTCCGTTATCGTCAATCTTATATAATGTATTGCCCGAATATAAGAATATTGTTCCGTCCGGAAGTATATTTAATCTTTCGACATAATCTAATCCGAGTGAATTCTTAAGGCTTACTGATGATATAATATTTCCTGTATTATCTGCTTTTCCCAACATCATGTTGCTTTCCCAAACATAGTTATCAGGATCAGAAGAATCCTCAAAATAATCGGAATAAACAATCAGCGCATTTCCGTCCTGAGTAGCATATATACTTTCAATATACATACTGTGGCCTTCTCCACCTGAAGGAACCGTTGTAGACACATAACCGCTTCCGTCCGTATTGCAGGTGCTTATAAAATACTCTGACTCATATGTAACCGGATCATACGAATTTCCTGAAAAGAATATTTTCTGTCCGCCTGCTGAAACATTGTTAATATAGCAGTTTTCAGGAAAAGGAAGATCAAAAACTGCCTCCTTATAAATGGTATTCTTGTCAATTTCTGCAGTTTTTCCTGTTTTTCCGCAGCCGGCAACTCCAAGTACCATTACTGCTGCCAGCAAAGCCGCTGCAACACGTTTAATGATTTTTTTCATAGATATTCTCCTTCTCCGGGGTCCTCATTCCCCTTTTTTTCATTTCTGCACTTCTCAATAAAATCTTCAATTATCTCTTTTATATTTTTAAATCTGAATTCTCTCTTAATCCAGCATCTTATAAGAAAAACAATCAGATTAATCACAACAAACGCAAGAAGAATCAGTTCAAGCACACAAATCGGCATCAGGATGTCCTCCATCCCTCTTGCCATATTTTCCCAAAACGGAAAAATAACCGATTTTGAGTTCATACTTCTCTGTCCGGCATTCTTTATATCCTTCATCAGAGTAATCCATTTGAAGCGTTTGGAATTATCAATCACCTCAAACCGATTTTTCTCCACCGAAACAGCATCATTTACTACTCCAAACGCAAAATGATTGACCGGCTCCGGCATAATCGTCTCAAAACAACTGATTGAAGTAACTCCCGCATTTTTCTTCAAAGATTCATAAGACATAAATATTGTCGGTTCATCATTTCCCGCAAGACGGTTAAGCCGCCCTGTTTCTCTTTCATAAACTCCGGATACCACATGACGTACACCGCCAATTTCAACAATCTGTCCCGCTATATCCGAAGAACCGTAAAGCTTCCATGCAGTTTCACTGTCAAGAAGAACATAATCCTGCATTAAATCAGCTCCGTCAAAATAGTTACCTGACAAAAGCTTCACCGGATGGAACTGGAAAAAATCTCCGCCCACACCGATAGCTTTTACGCTTTCGGAAACCTTTTCCGAATCCACATTCAACTCGGCCTGCGCCGAATATGCCGAAATCCTTTTTCGGATTGAACTGTCTCCGGAAAGCAGGGACTCTTCCTGCAAAGCGGTATCTATTGCAAAATTAAGCTGTTTTATACTGTCTTCGTCAATCGATGCCAGTTCCGAAAAAAATACACTGATCTGCGCGGAACCTCCCTGAGGGTCCCATCTGTCTGCGCCACGCTGGTGAGTCTGAGACTTGGACAAGCCTATTCCGATAAAAAGAACAATGAAAAACAAAACCAGTGAAACTCCCGACAGAATCAGCCACAATATTTGTTTTTTCGTAAAAACATTACGTAAATAGTTCATTGTTATTCCTTTAAGCGAACCTGCTGACCGTTTTCAATCGGCTTGGAAGTGGTTGTAATTATAAACTCCCATGAATCCATATTTGCACTGATGGCAGTATTTCTGTCATCCTCCGCAAGAACCTTAACATCGACTCTTTCAGCAATGTATCGTGTTCCGAGAGGAGTATTCTTTGACTTGATTTTAAGAATAAACTTACCGTTATTGTCCTCTCTGATTGCACTATTGGGGACTACCATATCATAGTTGGAGGTTCTGTTTCCAACTGTAAGCGTAAGGTTTTGACCGTTTGTAAGATCATTTCCTTCAAGCTCGAAAATAATCAACTTGCTCTTTGTAGGATTTGAAGGATCCGGACGAATCTGTGTAACTCGTGCATGAATATCCGAATAATACCAGGAATTTGCAACCTCGGCCTCATCTCCAATACTTATAAGCTGTGACTGATTAATTGTAACCGGCATTGATAATGAATAAAGGTCGCCTGCTTTCTGGATTGTTGCAACCTCATCGCTGCTTGCAAGATCAATGGTCTGACCTGCAATATAATTCATGGAAACAATAGTACCTGAAATAGGAGCTGTAATAGTTCCTCCGATAGAATTTGCTTTCAATTCATCTACTGCTTCCTGTTTCTTCTTTATCACATCGAGCTTATCCTCGAGACCATACTTAGTGGAAAGGTCAGAAAGAAGCTCCTGATAATCCTTTTCTGCTTTTGTAAGGGCTTCTTCTGCATCCTTCAACTGGCTCGTAAGTGAGTAGGATTTATCATCGATTGCTGTCTGATAGCTTTCGATTGCGGCCTCTAACGAAGCAATCATATTTAATGAATTATTGTAAGCAAGTAATGCAGAATCATATGTCTTCTGATATTTCTTCTGATTGGCTTCAAGTGTCTTTAATCTCGCTTTATCTTCTTTAATCTCGTTTTCTAGGTCATATACTTCACCCGGATTCATTGAGCCGTAATCATTTGATGAAACATCGCTGTTTTTCTTAAGACTTGCTTCTTTGGCATCTATATCAGCCTTTAATGAACTCACTTCGGTTTTTGCATTTTCAAGCGTTATTGATGCAGAAGAAAGTGCCTCTGAATCCTTAACATTCTGAGCCTGATAAAGCTTAAGCTGCGCCTGAGCATCTTTTAAGTTTTTCTTCTCCGTAACGTTGTTTTCTGAGCCACCGCTAAAATTCTCACTCTGCTTACGAAGATAATCTACCTTTGCTTGACAGGATTCAACCCTGCTCTTCGCTGCAGTGATTTTAGCCTGATTTGATGCAAGCGTTCCTGCTCCTTCTTTTTCCACGGAATCTGTAATATCTGAAGAAACCGCTCCGGAAATTACTGCCTGCTCATAATCATTTTGAGCTGCCTTAAGCTCATCCATTGCAGCTTTAAGCTCCTCGCTCTCCCCGTCTGTAAGAACATAGAGAACATCGCCTTTTTCTACTGTGTCACCATTACGAACCGCAACACTTTCAATTTTTCTGGATTCCTTAACGGTTACGCTGTACGGATCGTTAGCCTCAACTACACCGGTTCCTCTGATTCGGTTTGTTACCATGTCAGAATAACAATACTGGGCCGATACTTCAGGCAGTGAATAATTCATTATCGTATTTGAAAAAAATGTTAAAACCAAAAGCACCGATAAAAAGATGATGGCTATGGTCTTTATCCATTCTTTTTTCGACTTCTTCTCTTTCATTACCAATCTCCTTAATTAACCTTTTATACCGCCCTGGTACATAATTCCTTCCACCAGGTAATCTTCGCCGTACAGGAACACCAAAAGTCCCGGCACCATATATATCGTCGCAACCGCAAACGCAAGTCCCGTTTCACCGCTGTTAATCTGCGAAAGGAAAACGGAAAGCGGTCGCATTTCATCATTCGAAAGCAAAATCAATGGCTGCTCAACCATGTTCCAGTAATCAATGAAAACTAAAATAGCTACTGAATAGAGGCATCCTTTTGAAAGCGGAGCAAATATTCTTCTAAAAATTTGAAACTCTCCCGCTCCGTCAATCTGAGCAGCTTCGATATACGAAGTTGGAATTCGCCTCATAAATTTAGTCAAAAGATATACCGCAAAGGGTGATGCTATACCCGGAAGCCATATCGCCCACCTCGTATCAAGAATATGAAACCAGTTGGCCACAATATAGTTTGGAACCAGTGTAACCTGATAAGGCATCAGCATCAAAATGATATATAGGAAGAAAATGATTTCCTTTATTCTTCCTTTTGCCCTGGTAAAACCATATGATGCAAACATTGCCACCAGCAGCTGGAAAATAACAATAGGAACAACAAGTATTACCGAGTTCCAAAACTTCAAAAGGTATGCAGGACTCTTTAGTAACACTGTCACATACTGATTGAATGAAACCTTATCAGGAATAAATCTTAACGTAACAGCCTTTGAAATAAAGGTTTTGCCACCCTTTTCGGCATTTGTGAAAACTGCTCCGTAATGCGCCGTAATTTCATTTTGTGACATAAATGAATTTGTGATTGTTAATACAATCGGAGCTAAAAAAATTGCGGCAAATATAAGTGCGATTAAAAAAACAGCTGCAGTACTCGCAATCCGTCGTTTTCTTCTTTTGGAAAGGGAACTTTTTTTCTTCATTCTTCAATATCCTTTCCAACATAATTCTCCAGCAAAAACAGTGCCCCGATAATAATAATCATTACAAACGACATTATAATTGCAGCAGAAGAAAGCTTCTGATAGTCAAGCGACTTAAATGTATTGTTCATGAATGTCTGTAACATATAAATACTGTCCCAGGGGTAATCGCCTGTGAGAAGATATATTTCACGGAATACCTTAAAGGAGTTAATCAGTGAAAATATAGTTACAAACAAAATTGTCGAACTTAGGTATTTGAGCTTTATGTGAAAAAAGATTTGCCATGAATTTGCACTCTCCAGAGTCGCCACTTCAATGATATCCTTTGGAACCGATTCAAGTGCCGCGAGGAACAAAATCATGTTGTAACCGAGGTTCTTCCACAAAAACAAAAAAACTATTACAAGCGGAGCCTGATTTGATTTAAGCCAGTCAATTTTAGCCACACCGAAATTTGATAAAAACTGATTTACGGCACCTGTGTAATTGAACATAACCTGTACAATCAATACAACCGAGGCAATAGGTACCATCATGGGAGTAAGATATGCCGTTCGCAAAGCGCTTCTCATGGGAATACTTCTGTCAAGAAGCACCGCCAGAATCAGTCCCAGCACCACTGAAAGCGGCATGGCTATGAACGAAAACTTGAGAGTGTTTGCACCGGCAGTTTTAAACGCTCCGTTTTTAATTACATTAACGAAATTTTGAAACCACACAAACTCTCCGGAAATGGGATTATCTATCAGCGAATAGTAAATAACCACCATATAAGGAAGAACAAAAAACAAAAAAACGCCAATCAAACTGGGGGTCAAGAACAATGCTGCTCCGACCCTCTGTTGCCTTGTGCGTTTCTTAAGTTGATTTCTGTTTTTCTTACCCATATCCGTCCAAGTTTCTCCCCCAGATATTCATTCTAACACTTGGTTTTTTTATTTCAATGCATTTACATATTAAGATTGTTTAAATTTTCATTAATACTTTTTCTTCTTTAATTAATAAAATACAATAATTACACTATTTTTACCAAAATAAGCATAGACCACGAAAGAAAAAATCTGTACTATAGAAAGGTATGAAAAACTATTCTTTTATACCAACGGAGGAATTATGGCTGCTGTAAAAAAATTGTTTAATGATAATTGGACTTTTAAAAAATTTCCGTTAGGCACTTCCTATGAATCAATGACAGAATTCGATGACTTTAAATCTGTGGCACTTCCCCACGATTGGATGATTTGGAACACTGAAGATTTATATGAAAACAGCATCGGCCTTTACAAAAAAAGTTTTTCTTCTTCCTGTGAAGAAAATCATAAATATATTGTCAGATTCGAAGGTGTGTATATGAATTCGAAGATCTATCTCAACCACGAGTGCATCTTCGAATGGAAATACGGCTACTCTACCTTTGACGTAGATTTAACTCCTTATATTAAAGAAGAAAACCTGCTTGAAGTCGTTGTCACCTACGAATCGCCCAACACCAGATGGTACTCCGGTGCGGGAATATACAGAAATGTTTATTTAATCGACAAGGATGCTGCATTTATTCCTATGGACGGAGTGTATATTTCTGCCGAAAATACAGAAAACAATGATTTCAGGGTATACATCGACAGTGAAGTGTGTGCGGCACTTCCTTTTGACGGAAAGCTTGTTCACACTGTTTTGGATGCTTCGGGAAATAAAGTCGCAAGCGTTGAAAGCTATGTTCCTCTTTGCAAAGAAGTTTATGTAAAAAAACTTGAGTTCGAAGTAAAAGATGCACACCGCTGGGACATTGAGGATCCCTACCTCTATAAGGTTGAAACCTGCCTTTATGTTGAAGATGTTCTTTACGACAGGGTTGTTAACAATCTCGGACTCAGATCGATTCGTTTCGACTCCGATAAAGGCTTCTTCTTAAACGGACGAAATGTAAAAATAAACGGTGCCTGCCAGCATCATGACCTTGGTGCTCTTGGGGCCGCCGTAAACAAAACCGCTCTCAGAAGACAGTTCGCAAAACTTAAGGAAATGGGCGTTAATTCCGTAAGAACAAGCCATAATATGCCGGCGAAGGAGCTTATGGAGCTTGCCGACGAAATGGGTATGCTCATTAATTCCGAAGGCTTTGATATGTGGGAGCGAAACAAAACCACGTACGATTATGCATGCTTTTTCCCTACATGGTGGAAAACTGATGTAACAAGCTGGATAAGACGTGATAGAAATCATCCCTCGGTTATCATCTGGAGTATCGGAAACGAAATATATGACACACATGCCGGAAACGGATACAAGTGGACTCTTCTTCTTCGTGATGCCGTAAGGGATTTGGATTACAGACACAACGGATATATCGGAATCGGTTCAAACTTCATCGAGTGGGAGGGTGCTCAGAAATGCTCGAATGAGCTTGAGCTTTCGGGATATAACTATGGTGAAAAGCTTTATGACGAGCATCACAAAAAATATCCCGGCTGGTGCATTTTCGGAAGTGAAACATCTTCAACTGTTCAAAGCCGCGGTATTTACCACTTCCCTCTTTCTGTTCGTCTTCTCACCTACGAAGACGGCCAGTGCTCCACTCTCGGCAACTGCACCACAAACTGGGGTGCCAAAAATGTAGACGTTGTTGTATCAAAGCATCGTGACAGAGATTTTGTGTTTGGACAGTATATCTGGACAGGCTGGGATTATATCGGTGAGCCGACTCCCTATTTTACAAAGAACTCATACTTTGGTCAGATTGATACGGCAGGTTTCGAAAAGGATACCTTCTTCCACTATCAGGCAGAATGGACGGATGTGAAAAATAATCCTATGGTCCACCTTCTTCCTTACTGGGATTACAACAACGGCCAACTTATCGATGTTTGCGTTTACTCAAATGCTGAAGATGTTGAGCTTTTCTTAAACAATGAATCTCTCGGCAGGAAGAAAATAGATCACAACTCCGAAAATCTGTTGGCTGCCTGGCTTGTTCCGTATGCTCCCGGCGAGTTAAAAGCGGTTGCATACGATAAAAACGGCAATGTAATAGCAACAGATGTTCAAAAGTCGTTTTCGAATGCAAAGAAAATTGCCTTGAAAGCCGATAAAACCGTACTTAAGGCAAACCACGAGGATCTGATTTTTGTGGAAATCACTACTGTGGACGAAAATGGAACATATGTTGGAAATGCCAGAAACCGCGTAAAAGTATCCGTTAAAGGTGCAGCTTCTTTGGTAGGTCTTGATAATGGTGATTCAACCGACTACGAGCAGTACAAGGGTTCATCAAGAAAGCTTTTCTCAGGAAAACTTCTTGCAATCCTTGCTTCAAACGGTCAGACAGGTGATATTGAACTTTGCGTCGAAAGTGATGGCCTGGAAACGGCAACCCTTAAACTTGAAGCCGCCTCGTGCGAAAAAACCGATGGCGCATGTTTTATGGACGCAAATTACATTTCCGGTGAAAAGCATGATATCCCCGTGCGACGCATTAATTTAAAAAATCTCGGAACAAATAAATTCACTCCCGATTGCAGGGAAACCGATATTGAATTTGAAATTCTTCCGGAAAACGCTTCTTTCCCCGAGATTACAATAAAGGCTCTGACACTTGATGCGGTGGAAGCAAACTTCGTAAAGATTACTCTGGATGGAAACAAGGCTCATATTGAAGCTTTGGGTGACGGAGAGTTCAGACTTACCGCCTGTGCAAAAAACGGAACAGACCTTTCGGAAATTATTTCAGAGCTTGAATTTAGTGCCGAAGGACTTGGAAAAGCAACTCAGGATCCCTACAACTTTGTGCCGGGTATTCAGTACTCTGCATGTTCCCACAACGGAACGCTTTCTTTCCAGGGCGGAGTATTTATTCCTACCGATGGTGATTCCTGGATTACCTACGACAATGTCGACTTTGGTGATTTTGGTTCCGACGAAATAACTCTCCCCATTTTCATTTTTGAAGACGAGATGCCGCTTTCCGTATGGGAAGGAGACGAAAACGGTGAGTGCCTCGGAACATTTATGTACAAAGCAAAATCCTGGTACAACCATTATCAGGAAAATACCTTCAAGCTTTCAAAACGCTTAAAAGGAACAACAAAGATTACACTTAAATTTACTTCGCAGAATCGTTTCTCGGTAAAGGGCTTCTTCTTTACAAAATATGAAAAGGCATATAGTATTCTTGGTGCAAAAGAAAACACACGTATTACCGGTGACAGCTTCACAGTTTCCGAAAATGCAATCACAAATATCGGAAATAATGTCAGCATAGAGTACGAAGGAATGAATTTCGAAGAAGGTATCAAGGATATCAAGATCTGCGGTCGCTCAAATAATGAAAAGACCTCAATTCACATTCTTTTTAAAGAAGGTACCGAAACAGTTAAACAGATGGTTGAAATTCCTTACAGCGCAGATTATGAAGAATTTGTTCTTCCTTTAAATGATATGCGCATAAACGGAAGCGTCTCTCTTGTATTCCTTCCGGGAAGCAACTTTGACTTAAAATGGTTTGTATTTGAGAAGTAAAATATATTAAGGAAATGAGTTTTTAAGCATGAAAAAATTTTTGTTAACAACACTTGGTATTGCGGCAATATTGACATTGTTTACAGTTGCCCCGATGAGTGCCCGTGCAGAAGGTGAAACAGAGGAAATCACCGAAAACACCGAAGAAACAAACGAAGTGGATTATCTTTTCAGAATTTACTATGAGTGCCGAGAAGGTGATTTCAAAGATGATACTTTTGTTCCTGCCTTTTACCGTGAAGAGGACGGAATCGTTAAGCTCCCTCAGCCGATAAAAAGCGGTTACATCTTCGATGGCTGGTATTCAAACAAAGCCTATACAAGAAGAATAAAAACCTTAAACACTTCAACCTCAAAATATACGGGTATTATGGTTAATGAAGAAAATGAGCCTTATATCAGATTGTATGCCAAGTGGAGTCCCATTGTTGTTGAACATCCTTATATAAGCAGGCTTTCCAACACAATCAAGGGAACTATCAACATCTACTTTAATCCCGGTTACGCTATGAAAGCAGCCGGCTATGAAATTCAGTGTGCGTACGATCCCGATTTTACAAAAGGTGTTCGTACAACCGAGATTCATTCCATTGACGGTCCTGCATATCTCACAAAAAAAATGGCCAAGAAAACTTATCATATCAGAGCGCGTGCCTATATTTTTGATGAGACGGACGCAAAAGTTTATTCAGACTGGTGTATTTCAAAAATGATTTATGTAGTTAACGGTTCAACCGAACTTGAACCTACTCCCAATGCAGGAACAATAACCTCCGCAATGATTTCCGGCGGTTCCGTTGTAGTTACTGCTACCTTCGAAAACAGAGTTGCAACTTATGACGATGCATATCACATTGTAAAGCTTGATCCCATGTCCGGAGCCATAACAGCAGATCTCGGTACATGTGAAAAGGATACCGAGGTTACCGGTTCCTTCTCCGTAAGCGGAAATCTTATGGCGAGAATTGCTCTCGCAGCAAAAACGAGTGAAACTGACTATACACTGATTACAAAATCAACATATATTGATAATCCCGAGGCTCTTGCTTCTATTTCAATACACCCTCATCCCGCTTCAAAGAAGGGACGACAGGGTACATACAGCACTTCCGCGGGTGATAAGCATACTTTCCACAATGTATATTTGGACCAGCTTGTGGGAACAGCTTCTTCTCATGATGTAGCTTACAGTTACGGCGGTAATACATATTATTTCTACTACCCCACACACGGAATTGATTACAACTATCTTATAAGACAAGCAAATGCCGATGGCGGAACCGTTTCCATGCAGCTTATGCTTCGTTGGAACGGCAATACAAACGACCTTATTACTCCCACCGGAAGAAGTGCCGGATATAATTACTACGCACTTAACATGGAAGAAGCCGGAGCCCGTAAAAAGATTGAAGCACTTTTTATGTTCCTTGCGGAATACTGGTCAAAGAGCAATCTCCATGTTGATAACTGGATTCTCGGAAATGAAGTAAATACTTATCTTAATACTACCGGGCGTTGGTACTGGGCGGGTAATATTTCACATGATGCATTCATGGAAAATTACGCAAATACCTTCCGCATTCTCTACTATGCCGTAAAGAGTCACAACTCAGCGGCTCAGGTATTCACATGCTGCGATCACACCTGGAACAACCGTGACCGTGACTGGGGAACAATGGGATTCATTACGGCTCTCAACAGTTCACTCAGAAATATGAATCCAAACATTAAATGGAATCTTGCCTACCATGCATACACTGCGGTTTTAACAAATGCAGATCCCTGGAATGATGGGGCCGTGCGTCTTTACAGTGTGGCACATTCAACCGGAGCAAGCTTTGTATCACCTTACAACCTTGAAGTTATGTCGAACTATGTTGCGAACAACTTCCCGAATACACGAATTATCCTGTCTGAGGTAGGTTTCTCCTCCACGGGAGGAACAAACCCGACGCTTAACGGAGGACGACAATCCGGTCCCGGTGTTCAGGCTGCTGCCACTGCTTATCTGTATTACAAAGCACACTTCACAAGCAATATTGATGCCTGTATCTTCCATACCGGTGACGAGCATGAAGCAGGAAAGAATTTTGCAATAGAATATAACGAATCCTGGAATGTCTATAAGTACATGGATACACCACAGTACGCAAATTACACAAACGGCTATCTTGGCTATATCGGTGGTGCCAAATCATGGGAATCGGTAATCCCCGGATTCAGCTCTTCAGCTCTTGCAAATATGCCAAACAGATAACACAAAACCCCGATCCGAATATTTCGGACCGGGGTAATTTTTTGTTCTTTTTATGATATTGCTATTTTCGCTTGCTTCCGCCAAGTACATTTAAAACCAGAATGACTGCTACAATAATAACAACTATTCCTACGATACCAAGTCCTCTTTTGGCATCCGGGTCATCTGAATCGGATCCGCTGTGTAATACATCGTAAACCGCCTGACCAACCTTACCGTACGTAGTCATTTCAAACAAATCCTGTCCAATGGACTGTTCGGTAGCCGTCTTATCATATGAAACATTTTCGTAAAAAGGTTTTCGTAATACGCCGATAGTTACCGCGAGAACGATACATACCAGCATAATTGCAACGGAAACGCTTGTTTTTCTAAATATGCTCAATTTCTGTCCCTCATTAGTTGTTAGGTCTTAACTCAAGAAGCTTCTGCTTTAACTCACCTTCAATACGACCGAGTTCTTCTTCAGCGGCTTTACGCTTTGAAGCACCTTCGCTCTGAATCTGCATTACTTCATCAAGAGTAGTAATAAGCTGTTCGTTTGTATGCTTAAGTGTTTCGATATCAACAATTGATCTCTCTGCCTCTTTTGCAGTTGCAACGGTAGCCATCTTAAGAGTATCCGCATTCTTCTTAAGAAGATCGTTTGTCATCTCGGTAACAGCGCTCTGAGCTGCAGTAGCCTGTCTTCCGTGTTCGATACCGAGTGCGAGTACCATCTGGCTCTTCCAAAGAGGAATTGTATTGTTAAGGGATGACTGAATCTTTTCAATCATCAATGTATCATTGTTCTGGAGAAGTCTGGTCTGAGGACCCATCTGAATGGAAACCATTCTTGTAAGCTCAAGATCGTGAATTCTCTTTTCAAAGCGATTGCAAAGGTTTGCAAAATCATTGTATGCCTGAGCATCTTCGGGTGTTCCTGTTTCTTCGGCCTTTTTCTTTAGCTCTTCAAGCTTACCTGCGCGAGCCTTTTCCAGAGCCTTCTTGCCTGCAATGATATACATTGTAAGCTGCTTGTAATACTGAAGGTTTAAAGCATACATTTCATCAAACTTTGCAACATCCTTCATTAATACAACCATATGGCCTTCAAGAATCTCTGCAATCTTATCTACATTTGTTTCTGCCTTTGAATAGTTTGCTTTTAATACTTCAAGCTCTGTTTTCTTCTTCGCAAATATTCCTGCAATGCCCTTTTTCTCGGGTTCTCCGGCATTTTTTATCTGAACAACAAGATTTGAAAGAGTATCACCGATTTCTCCGAGATCTTTTGTTTTTACGGAAGCAAGTGCTCCCTCTGAGAAAGTAGCAATATTCTTCTGTGCATCGGAACCATACATAAGAACCTGGTTTGAATCTGAGATGTCGATTTTTTCAACAAATTCATCAACAACCTTTTTCTCTGCCTCATTAAGCATGCTGTCATCGATAACGACAGGGTCTACTTCCGGCTTGACTTCTTCTGCAGGTGCTTCTTCAACCGCAACTGCTCCAAGTGTAAGTGTGGGAACCGCAGATGCAACATTTTCAACAACTACTGCTCCGGGCTCAAGTGTAATCTTGTTCTCTTCCATTTCTGTTCTCCTTTACTATTGTTTCAGTCCCTCGGACTCCATAAGATTGTCCATAACTGTTATGTCTGTTGATATATCAAGTGCTTCGTCGGCATAGAGCGCATCAAGCTGTTTGTCGTATGCGGCAACCGCTGTGGACATCATATCCTCGATTTTACCCTTTGTCCCGTCAATATTCATTCCGGAAATACCGGCATCAGCCATTCTGTCATACGCATCCAGAAGCTTAATTGTGGTAGGAAGATAATAATTGAAAAATCTTCTGACCTGCTTCTTTTTGTTAGGATGTTCCACAACATAATCAACAATTTTTCCCGTAACTTCCTCAAGATGATCAATCTGATCGGAAATTTTCTCGTCGGTAATATTCTTGTTGAGACGCTTCATCTCTGAGAAGGCCGCATCTCTGTCTTTAATCATACGGTCGATTACTTCGTCACCCGTAAGTTGAGCCTCAGCTTTTCTTCTTTCCTCTTCAAGAAGCTTTTTGTCCGGAACCTTAAGAATTTGGGGCCATATCTGCCATGTAATGAGAAAAACAATCGCATTGACCAGCCCAAAGCATATAAAATGCGGCAATTTATACAAGGGAAGTGCAATTGCCCACACCAGGGAAATTGCAGCAACAGTATAAAATGATACTACTGAAGGAAACTTTTTTTCTTTCATGTTCATCCTCAAAATTTATTGGTAAAAAATCACACTATAAATAATAAATCTCGGCAAACTTTTCGTCAAGGAAGCACCGGAGTCCAGTATTCCTGATGATAAATGTCGGTAAGTCTGTAAGTAGGAACAACCTTGCCTGATATAGTTATGTTTCCGATCTCGATCGTATCGCCAAGAACCATCTGTTCACCAAGGTAGTAACTGTCCTGATATTTTCCGTCATAATTATAGTAATCGCATACAAAATCAAGCTTATCACCGGGTACCAGTGCAATAAGATCCTTGGCAACAGTATCGTTTTCTTCTTCATCATATGTATATTTTGCACCACTGATGTAGCCGTAAGGATGGTCGGTATCAAATATAAGAATAAGCTCGGCCTGAATTCCGTTTAAAAATACGGGAACATATCCGCTTATTACATTACCTTTTTGTTCAATGAAGTAATACGGAACAATCTGACCGTTTATTGAAAGCCAGCTTCCGTCGTAATCCGCAAGAAGGTCGCCATTTTCGATTGTATAAATGTTATCGAGCCCCAGGTCTATATATCCTTCTCCGTCATCCACAAAAACATTGAGAACCAGTTCATTTACAAGGCCCCACTGTTCTTTTGAAAGAGAAACGGCATAATCCCCATTTGAATTCTTCACCCACACAAGCAAATCCGAATCGAGACGATTGTTCGAAATATATACCGCTGCCCTGTCAAATCCGTAAGAAGAACCTGAAAGCAGGCTCGAAAGTGCGTTTAAATCAAATCCGTTTATGGTCGAACTTCCGTCACCGCTGATAATGCTTCCAAGCAATGAAGAAATAGCTGAGGAAGTTGTTGCGGAAGAAGAATAATTTCCTCCCGAAAGTGTTGTATATGCGCTTGAAGTTCCGCCGGCTGAAAGCTGACCGCTTGCTTCAATACCCGCAAATTCACGAATACAGTTGGAATACTCACTGTCCATTCCAATCTCATTATATGTATTTACAACCTGATTTATCTTGTTCGCTTTTTGATAAGGGAAATAAATGGAAAGACCATATGCATCCTTAACACAGCTTGCTGTACGATTGTATTTAACAGCACCCTGAAGCGCGCGAGCAAGAGAATCGCCCTCTTCCGTATTAAGTTTCTTTGCAAAATCAACAAGATCAATCTGATCGATTTTCGAAGACTGTGCAAACTCCTTTGTGTTGCTGCGTGCATTCGAAACCATCCGATAATTATCGCTCTGAATCAATTCATTTGTAGACAAAGCAAATTCCTTAAGTTCGGAAGGCACAGTATTGGAGAGTTCTGCAAGATCCACAACGGAAAGAGTTGTTTTCTGACCGTTACACTTCTGATTACAAACATCTATGAAATCATCAACAATGTTTTTGCCGATTTCCACTGTAGACATTGAAGTGTCATTGGAAAGCTTTGTAAGCCAGTTTGTATAATACCAGCCCACTCCCGGTTCGGTTTCTTCTGAAGCAATCATATAATCAGCATAATTTGCAAGCATAAGTCCGTTTTCCACGGTTGCCATAAGGCATGCATCAAAACCGATAAAATCAAATGTGGTTCCTGCATTTTTCAAGGCCTTGTTAATTCCGGAAAGAGTCATTGAGCCTGACTTTGCCTTTTCATCATACCCGAATCCGCTGATGGAGCCGCCGCCGTGATCCCATAGAATAAGCTCCTGACGATTTGCCGGATAATTCTTTACACAGTATTTAATGAAATCGGTCAAAGTAGCCGGATCTGTCATGGAATGATTTCCCATATCCGATTCGAGACAGGTAAGTGAACCGTTTTCAATCTTATAAATTTGATTGACTTTGTTTGAAATACCTGAAGTTTTCCAGGCGGTACAACCACCTGTGTAAACAATAATATTAACATTTTCGGATAAAGAAGCATTGCACATTTCTCTTAAATCCGATGAAGCCATTCCGCTTTTCGATTCAAGATCTGTGCCGCACAGATAAACCATAATGGTTACGACATCCGCGCCGTTTCCTTTTATTGTTGTTCTTTTTTCACGACTTCCCACAGCAACCGTTGTATCAGGCTTAGTATTGTTTGCCACTGAACCTGTGAATGAAGAAAAATCGGTGCTCGAAGTAGCATAATCAATATTTGATGAAAGATTCATTATTGTTGAAACTGCGGAACCTGAAGATACTCCCGTCAAAGAAGAAACCGTATCCGTTACTCCTCCGATATTCCAACCACCGCCAAAAAGCTTAAGCGCAATAATAATCACAATAATAGCAATTCCTACTCCGCCGATACCGCCGCGTCTGCCTCTGTTTCCTCCTCCGTGATTACTGCCGGAAGAAGAACCGCCACGACCGGAATATCCGTTTTTGGAGCCTACCGGACCTGTTCCGAGGCCCGAACCACGCTTATTAACGCTTCCCGATCCTCCTAAATTATGAGTCTGTCTGCCATGTGAATTGTTTTCCATTTATATCTTTCTCCTAAAGAATTAATTCCATTCCTTAATTGTTTTTGCCACGTTCATCAAATGATCGGCTACTCGTTCCGAATTGGAAGCAAGCTCAAGATACTGTGCTCCCACAAGTGCCGTACAAACACCGGAATTTAATCTCTTTATATGGTTGTTACCCATCTTTTCCGTAATTTCATCGATTGAGTCCTCAATCTTTTCAGCTCTGCCGAGTGCTTCAAAGTCCTTGAAGGTATATGCACGAAGCATTTCTTCATACAGACTTGAAATCTGCTCGTTCATATACTGAATTTCCACAACGGCCGATGTTGAAAACTTCTGTTGTTCCATAGCAAGGATTCCGGCATACTCGACGATGTTTTCCGCATAATCTCCCACTCGTTCAAGGTCGGATGAAGATCTTAATGCTGTAGCCAGATACTTGTGATCCGCTTCATTTAAAGGACATTTTGAAAGTTCAACAATAAAATGAACAAGTTCTTTGTTAATATAGTTCAGTTCTGCTTCTGTTTCTTCAAATAACTTTTGATCATTAAAATCCTGAGTGGATATTATATGCAAAGATCTGTTGTAATTCTCCATCGCAAGCTTTGCCATACCGAGAATTTCGTTTTTAACCTGAGCAACGGCAATTGGAGGAGTACGCAGCATCATCGTATTTACGAAATGAAGATGATTTTCGTCCTTTTCACTTTCTTCTGACTTATCAGGAATAATCTTACAAACAATTTTTGTAAGCATTCCCGTAAGAGGAAGAACAATAATAACAGTAAGCAGGTTGAATATTGTATGGAACATAGCTAACTGTGTCTGCGGAATTCCGGGGAAAAGCGATTCGAAAATGCTTCCAAAATCGATGTTTCCGCCTGTAACGAGCGATACGATTCCGCCGATTATCAAGAACATTACAACACCGCTTACATTAAATATCAGATGTATCAGTGAAGTTCTTTTTGCGTTTTTGCTGCTTGAAAGACCTGCCAGTAAGGCAACAACGCAGGAACCGATATTTGAACCCATTGTCAGGTAAATACCCTGGTCAAGAGTAATGAGGCCGGCAACTACCATTGTGATGGCAACCGAAGTCATTACGGATGAGCTTTGAACAATTGCTGTAAGAATTGCACCTACAAGAACAAGTAAAATCGCATTGTTTATTCCCGCAAGAAACATTTTCACAGCATCAAGTTGTGAAAATGACTCCATCGATCCGGACATCATGGAAAGTCCCACAAAAAGCATACCGAAGCCGGAGAAAATACCACCGAACTTTTTCACTGTATCTTTTTTTGCAAAAAGTGTAATGAAAGCTCCGATACCTGCAAACGCGGAAAAAATAACGGTTGTTGATACCGAATTGCCTCCAAACATACCCAAAGCAACAATCTGACCTGTAATTGTTGTACCGATATTGGCACCGTAAATTACCGTTGCGGCTTGTGTTAATGACATAATTCCCGCATTAACAAAACCGATTGTCATGACGGTTGTTGCACCGGAACTCTGAATGGCTGCGGTTCCTATTGCACCGATGCCTACACCCACAAGCTTACTTTTGGATGCCTTCGCAAATAAAGCCTTCAGTTTGTTCGAGCTTACCGCCTCTAAATTTGAACTCATCATGCTGCAGGCCACGAGAAAAATACCTATACCCGCCAACAGCGAAAGTATTGCTTTTGCAACGTCTACTCCACTCATTTCTGCCACCTCTCCCAAAAGTGCCTAACTTTAATAATTTTATCATAGGAAAAAGAAAAATAAAATTAGACTTTGCAGAATTCTTGCTTCGAGGACTCAAATTCTCGAGCAAAGCAATGATTGTTGTGATATCATACAGTTATTGAACACGGAGGATTCATATGAAGCTTGTAATTCAGCGTGTAACAAACGCATCTGTAACAATAGACAATCAAATTCACGGAGAAATAGGAAAAGGTTTTCTTGTCCTTTTTGGTGCCTGCGGCGGCGATACAAAAGAAATTGCGGACAAAATGCTTAAAAAATTGGTCGGTCTCAGAATTTTCGAAGACTCTGAAGGAAAAACAAACCTGGCTCTTTCGGATGTTGGCGGTTCAATTCTTCTTGTGTCCCAGTTCACCCTTTATGCAGACTGTAGAAAGGGCAACAGACCTACTTTCATAAAATCAGGCGATCCCGCTCACGCAAACGAACTTTACGAATATGCCATCGACCAGCTTCGAAACACCTACGGAATGCATGTTGAAACAGGTTCCTTCGGCGCAGATATGAAAGTAAGCCTTTTAAATGACGGCCCTTTCACAATTATTCTTGATTCGGCTGAAATCTGCTAGGATATTGGAAAAATAATATTGTGAAATGAGAGATAATCATGAATAACATTTTACCCATTACAATAAACGGCACCGTGCTTCACGGAAAAAAGCTCGGCCGCTTAATTGACATGCCTACCGCCAATATTGTTCCGGACATAGATGTGTCAGGCTATGCAAAAGGAGTTTATTATTCCCGCGTTACGGTAGACGGTTTTTCTTATAAAGGAATAACAAACCTGGGAACAAAGCCTACCGTAAAATCTGACTCGGAAATTAATATCGAAACCTTTCTTTATGATTACGAAGGTGACCTTTACGGAAAAAAAATAGCCGTTGAACTTCTGGAGTTCAGACGGCCGGAAATGAAATTTGATTCCTTTGAAGCTCTCACCGAGCAAATGCACAAAGACCTGGAAGCAGGCAGAAATTATTAATATATTCGCAAAAAGCATTTCATAAATACTTTTTACACTATATTTTCAACAAATATCTTCACAGCTAAAATTGTCAGCACCAAAATAATTATCGGTCTCGTAATTCTGCTGCCTTTTGAAATAACAAGCCTGGCACCCAGATAGTTTCCTATCATATTTGATACTGCTGCCGCAGCGCCTAAAATCCATACCACATGACCACCTGAAAGAAATACCACCAATGAAGTAATGTCAGTGGTTAGATTTATAACCTTTGCCTGCGCATTTGAAATCTTAGTATCGAGACGTGCAAATACATGAAATGCAATAATCAGAAAAGTTCCCGTACCCGGTCCGTAAAAACCGTCGTAGCAACCGATAACAAGAGCTGCAATACTTCCTATGATATAAACCCTCTTTGTTATTTCGGTATTTCCCTCATCTTCTCCGAACATTTTCCTGTTAAGAACAAAAAAAGCCGCAACCAAAAGAACCGGAAGAAGAATAATTCCAAGAAGTTTGTCGTCAACGCTCAACGAAAGTTTTGCCCCTATTCCCGATCCTATTATTGCACAAATTACAGTCGGAATTGCCAGTTTTATATTAAAAAGCCTCTCCTTCATAAACTTTGTTGTTGTAACCAAAGTTCCGAAGGTTGATGAAAATTTGTTTGTTCCTATCGCAGAATGTGTCGGAAGACCCGCCAATACATATGCCGGAAGAGAAATCAGTCCTCCGCCTCCACCGATTGCATCGACAAATCCCGCAAGCCCCACCAGGGGACATACAATCAAAAAAGTTGCTACAGTTAATTCCATGCACCAAATTCCTTCTTTATCATTTTAACGACACGGTTTGTATCTCCCGGTGTAATCAAATGGGTATACTTTCCCGCAACCGTCCCAAAGGTCACTGTTTTCTCCGTATTCGTCATATACCGAAGATAGTCTATCATATTTTCCTTGCAAGCGTTATGATTATATATTTTTATGTATGCGTACTCCTCATCCTTTTCATATTCATACATAACGATTTTAAGTACTTTATTAAATCCCTGCGAACAAAGATTCTCAAACACCCGATTAATATTTTCTTTTTTGTCTATCACCATATAATATACCACCGATTCATCCTTCGGCACGGGTCTGTTGATGTAATTTCTGTAAGGTGATTTACGCAATGATGAAACTATTTCATTATATATTTCACTCTCGGAATCCTGATAATATATCAGCAAGGTATCCTCTATTACAACATTTGCAAAATATGAAACACCTTCGTTATCAAGAAAATCTGCCACCTTTCCACTTTCTTTTTCAGATATCACATACACCTTTTCAAATCTGTTATCCGAAAGATTGTATAAAGCCGCTCCATCCATCACAATTACGGGAAGTTTCAACTTAATATCCTTCATCACTTCCATAAGTGACGCAGGTGTCCGGATTGTGGAAATTGAAAAACAAAGTCCCTCCTCAATCATTCTGTTAAGTTCTACCCTGCTGTATCCTGACATATTGTTCTTACTGTTTAACAAAGTATCATCAAGGCCTGATAAAAACAAAATATGCTTATTCCGCTTATGTGGAAGGGCAAAGCAATTCACGCATACGCCTATCAGAATTCCGATCATCGTATCAAGCACTCTGTTCCACACAAATAAATATGGATTTATATCTCCCAAATGATTAACTACTATGCTTAAAAACACAACGCATGAAAAATATGATGCATCCCGCTTATTAAGGACAACCGTCGTGTAAATAATAAAAACAACGGAAAGCGAAATAACAGCAGCATTTACAAAGGAATATAAATCTTCCGAAATAGGAACATATCCGAACAGCAAAAGAACAAACAGCCCGAATATCGCTCCGATAATTGTGCCCACCGTTCTTTGCTGCGCCTTTCCCTTTGTTTCACTTATGTAGTCTTGCATGCACCAAAGTGCTGACAACTGAGAGTAAAATACAATTCCGCTTCCGCCACGTAATAAATTCACAATATAGCAAAGAAAAACTGCCACCGCAGACTTTATAATTCTAAGTCCAATCGGAGGCAGAGAAATTTTTTTATTTTTCATCATAACTTACAAAGCTTACTCCTTAATAAATGAAGAACAATCGCAACACTTGCAAGATATGAAGAATCCGGTATATTGTCAATAATCTTTCATTGTTTTTATTTAATTTCATTCTATTTTTGTGCGTGGGCACAGCCGGTAATCCGACAAATACAGTTTCCTGCCTGTTTTTTTTACCATTGTTCACATTCGTAATCACCGGCTATCTCCTGAATCTCTTTATCTGCTTCGGCCATCAATTGTGCACAATGCTTGAGCTTTCTTTCATCTTCTTTGGAGAACTGCCTGTCTTTTTTATATCTGAGCTGATGCTCCGTACATGCCCAAAAATCCATTGCTATTGTTCTTATCTGGATTTCCACAGGAATTTTCTTAGTTGTATTCGCAAAATAAACATCCACGTTAACTATTAGGTGTAAGCTCCTGTATCCGTTTTCCTTTGGCTCCCTTATATAATCCTTAACTGTTATTACATCAATATCCGGCTGCCTTGTCAGCATCTGCGCCACATAATATACGTCCTGAATAAACGGGCAGACTACCCTGACACCGGCGATATCGTAAATATTTTCCACCATGGCACTTATTGTCATGGGAAGACCCTTCTTTTCCATTTTATAAATAATGGATTCCTTTGATTTAATTCGGCTTGATATCCCCGAAATAGGATTTCTGTCATTTGAAAACTGAAATTCACCCTTAAGTATATTCAGTTTCGCAGTGAGTTTTTCGATAGCGGCTTCATGAATATACATAAACTGATTGTACTGGCGGTCAAGATCCAGCGCATCGTTCGTCATCGGGAAAAATTCCACACTGTTTTGTTCGGTATAATCAACAACCTCCGCATTAGTCACTATTTCTACTGTCTCAGTTTTTTTCTTTGTTACTTTTTTTATCATTCCTGTCCCCAAACTTTGCATCTGTTTATACTTAGCATGCTAAATGAAACATACTACAGATGTAATTCATAAGTCGTGTGTAAATACATTTTCACCGGCTAAATTCATTTTATTCACAGAGTATGTTCATTAATTAAACATTTTATGAAAACAAAATTAAATTTACGGGGAAATTATGAAAAAAGTAAAAAAATCCTATTGAATAAAAATGACCTCGAAAGCTCACAGCTTCTTTCGAGGTCGCCTGTTTCTTATTCAATTATGAACTGATGCTTACCTGTAGTCTTGGCTGTATACAGATGTTCGTCCGCATCATTGTAAAGCTTTTTGTAAGATATTCCCGGTGTGGAAGTTTTTGCTCCGGCTGAAAGACTTGTATATCCCTCATAACCGCTGTCGCGAAGCCCATCATCAAAGAATTTAAAAATCTTCGATAAAAGAGTAGATATTTCTTCTTTCTCGGTTACATTTCGTAAAAATACGCAAAACTCATCGCCGCCGAGTCGGCAGGAATAAAGTCTTTGTTCTCCGTAATGCTTTAGAACCGTAGCAAAGGTATTAAGAACGGCATCGCCACACTGATGACCGTAATTATCATTTACACCCTTGAAATTATCCATATCAAAAATAACAAATGTTCCGCTAAGTCCTTCGTCAAGGTCTTGTTCAACCAATTTCTGGAACTGTGTTCTGTTATATAAATTTGTCAATGTATCGTGAGTAGCCGCATACTGTATCTTTTCAATTGCTTCGTAATGCTCTGTTTCATCACTGATTCTTATCATGTGCCCTACAAGATAGGTACCTTCCATTAAAGGCTCTGTATAAAACTCGTAAATCTTTCCTTCGGATTCGTAAGTTTTTATATTACCGTTAATGTATTCTCCGATTACACGATGCTCAGACATATTCGAATCATCCGGAATATGTCCGAAAATATCTTTAATTTTACTGTTTTGAAATTTTAAATGATATCTGTCATCAACAACAAGAATTCCTTCTTTGCCATGTTCCATCGCGTTGCTGCCGGCAATAATCTGCGAATCAAAGAAGCCATATTTAATCAGGCACAAATAAAGGCAAACAGATGCAACAGTAATACCCAAAGCAGGAATTTCATATCCGCCGGTAATACCTGAAATAGTCAATACATAAGGTATCCAGCAGCATATAGTTGCAATAATAAGCATTTGTATTCTCTTCTTTTGGAAAGGAGAAGAAGTTTTGTAATGTGTTAAACAGATTTTAATTACATAGCAGGATATGATTATGAAATAAACCATTACCGCAAAGAAGAAAAATCCGTGATCAATTTCCGGTCTTGAGACTATACCGTCGGTATTAAGACCGATTGATTTATAAAACAATCGTGTGGTTCGTGTTGACATCAAAGCACTCATTGCAATGAATGAAAAAATTGTCATCACCACATATACGGGAATCGGAACTTTAACAGAACAAAGATTTGAAACGAACAGCAATGCCGCTAAGAAAACTATAAGTTCACCGAAATACTGCGTTATACAGGCTATAAATCCACCCTCCGCCGTATCGGAAAGAATTTCTTGAATAAATCCAAGAATATACGCCATTGTACCAAACTCAAAAAGAATAACAGAAGCCTGTACCTTTGAGGATCTGGCGGTCATTGTGAGAAATGTAATAACAATTATCAGTATCAATGAGATTATATGTAAACCAAGGTAAAGCGCAAACTGCCATGAACTGGCCGCAGCGTTTGGTTTGGCTATATTACTCATAAGCAAAATATTCATTTGTGATAAAGATGATATCAATGTCATTTCTACACCTTTCACAATAACCTACAATTACATATCAGTATATCACAATAATATTCTTTCTTACAATATAATAACGCTCTTCATAAATTTATAATATTGTAATAATCTGTTACCGCCGAATATGTTATTCTACATTATGGAGGCAAAAAATGGATTCTTATATCAGTTTTCAAGATGTTAAAAAAATATATCATACAGGTGAAGTTGATACGGTAGCTTTAGCCGGCGCAAATTTCAATGTGGAAAAGGGTGAATTTGTGGTTGTAGTCGGGGCTTCCGGTGCAGGAAAAACAACAATTCTCAACATTCTCGGCGGTATGGACACACTTACTTCCGGGAAAGTTTTTGTGGATGGCGAAGAGATTTCTTCTTACAACAAAAAGAAACTCACGACCTACAGGCGTCATGATGTTGGCTTCGTGTTCCAGTTCTACAACCTTGTTCAAAACCTTACCGCAAAAGAAAATGTCGAACTCGCATCCGAAATCTGCAAAAATCCTTTAGAGGCTGCCCGGGTTCTTGAAAGCGTGGGATTAAAAGACAGAATGAACAACTTCCCCGCTCAGCTGTCGGGTGGAGAACAGCAACGAGTGGCTATTGCGCGTGCGTTGGCAAAAAATCCCAAAATTCTTCTTTGTGACGAACCTACCGGAGCCCTTGATTTTAATACCGGTAAAGCTATTTTGAAGCTTTTGCAGGAAACCTGCCGTACAACAGGAAAAACTGTTATTGTCATAACTCATAACCACGCAATTACAGCTATGGCGGACAGAATTATCACCGTACGTAACGGAAAAGTTGAAGAAGAAATAAAGAACGATCATATTGTTCCTGTTGAGGAGATAACATGGTAAATAAATCTCTCAGAAAAAATATAATACGGGAGATTCGCTTAAGTTTTGGACGTTTTCTTGCAATTCTTTCCATTGTTGCTCTGGGTGTAGGCTTTTTCTCCGGACTTCAGGTCACCAAAAGCTCTATGCTTTCCACCGGGCAGTCATATTTTGACGAAAAAGGTCTCTACGATCTGCGTCTGATTTCTGAAGTCGGACTCACCGAAGAAGACCTTGTATCCGTCAGAAATCTTGATTTTGTCGAACGGGCTGAAGGCGCATATTCAACAGATGTTTTGGCAACAACTCCCGAAGGATCCGAGATAGTCGCAAAGCTTTTTTCTTATTCCGAAAGCATAAATCAGGTAACCCTTACCGCAGGACGTCTTCCCGAAAATGCCTCGGAATGTATTGCCGACAGCAAATGGTTTTCTGAAGAATATATCGGAAAAACAATTACAATTTCCGATGAAAATTCAGAAAATACTCTCGATATGCTCGAAAACAGGGAACTTACGGTTGTAGGCCTGTGCAAAGCCGTAACCTATGTCAATTTTGAACGCGGAACAACCGGTTTGGGTACAGGAAAAATAACCGGCTTTCTTGTTGTTCTTCCCGAAGAATTTACCTGCGATTATTTTACCGAAATATATGCCGTAACAAATGCATCAAGTGAAAAGATATATTCGCAGGCATATGACGATTTAATCGAAACACAAACCGACATTGTCAAGCCCCGGCTGCAGGTCTGGGCCAAAAATCGTTATGATAAGCTTTACGCGGAAGCAGAGGAAAAAATACAAGATGCTCAGGCAGAGATTGATGATGCGGATTCTCAAATAGCCGAAGCAAAAGAAAAACTCGCTGATGCAGAAGAAGAAATCGCCGACGGTGAGAAAGAAATTGCCGAAAATGAAGAAAAAATAGCCGATGCAGAAAAAAAGGTTGCAGATGGTGAGAAAGAAATAACAGACAACGAAAAGAAAATTTCAGATGGTGAAAAAGAACTGGCCGATGCAAAGGAAAAACTGGCCGATGCAAAAAAAGAACTCGCCATCGCAAAAAGCGATTACTATACTCTCTACAACATGCAACAGGATACCAAGGCAAAAATAGATGATCTGAAGAAAACGATTACAACATTACCTCCATATCTTCAGGCAGAATATTATATTGCTATTGCAACCTACGAATCCATTTATGCTGCTTACGGTGAAGTTTTACGAGAAGCTCGTACAAAAATTGATGAAAATGAAATTCTGATTAATGATGCTGATAAAGAACTTTCTGAAAAAGAAGCCGAACTTAATGATGCAATTATTAAGATATCCGATGCAAAGAAAAAAATATCCGATGCAAAGACAGATATTGAAGACGGTAAGATAAAAATTGAAGAAGGAAAAGAAGATATTTCCGATGCAAAAGTAAAGCTTTCCGATGCAAAAGAAGAACTGGCCGAGCACGAAGGCGAACTAAACGATGCAAAAATAAAATTGGCCGATGCAAAGGATGAACTTGCAGATTTTACCGAACCCGAAGTATATGTGCTCACCCGCAACACTAATATCGGTTATGCCTGCTTTGAAAACGATTCCAAAATCGTAGAGGGTATCGGAAATGTGTTCCCGATTTTCTTCTTCCTGGTAGCGGCCTTGGTTTGTATGACCACAATGAGCCGAATGGTTGAGGAACAGCGTACTCAAATCGGTGTAATGAAAGCTCTCGGATACAGTGAATCAGCTATAATGGGTAAATACCTTGTTTACTCCGGTAGCGCAGCCATGATCGGTGGTATTGCAGGATTTTTTGCCGGCTCAAAACTTTTCCCGTATGTTATTTGGAACGCCTACAAAATCATGTATACCATGAAACCCATAGATTTTGTATTCGACACAAAGCTTGCAGTCATTTCGCTTATTGTGTCCGTTTTGTGCTCTATGGGAGCAACATATTTCACTTTATCAAGAGAATTAAAAAGCCATGCAGCTGACCTTATTCGTCCCAAGGCACCAAAAAACGGAAAAAGAGTATTCCTTGAAAAGATCGGATTTATTTGGAATCATCTTAAATTTACAAGTAAAGTTTCTATCCGAAATGCATTCAGATACAAAAAACGATTCTTTATGATGATTCTGGGTGTCGGTGGATGTTACAGTCTTTTGATTACCGGTATGGGAATAAAAGATTCCATTGCGGACGTATGTGACTGTCAGTTTAAAAATATTCAAAAATACGATATGACGGTAACATTTAAGGACAATGTCTTCGCGGAAGAACGTTCCGATTTTTTGAACAGCATAGAAAACAGCGATTATATTTATTGTTTATCAAAAACGGTTGATGTAGTTGCCGGAAACAAGTTAAAATCCGCTACAATGGTTATTTTTTCCGACGAAGAAGCAAAATCCGGAAGCGATTACATCAATTTTCTCAGTCCAAAAGATGAGCCGCTTTCACTCCCCGATCGGGATGAAGTTATTTTAACGGAAAAAATGGCACGAATGCTTGGAATTACCGTTGGTGATACCGTTATTCTTCGTGATCCCGATTTGAATGAAATAAAAGTAACCGTCAGCGCGATAACCAAAAACTATGTTAATAACTGGGCCTACATTTCACCCGGAACTTACTCATCGCAAATGAAACATACGCCCTATTACAACACAGCATTAATTAAAAATGACTCTTCCGATGTGGCTGTAGCGCTAAGAAATCTTGATATTATTTCTTCTGTAAGCATCTCCGAAGAGACAAGCAGACGAATCAACAGCATGATGGAAAGTCTTAATCAGGTTGTAATGCTTGTTATTCTTTCTGCAGCAGCACTGGCGTTTATCGTCATGTACAACCTAACCAATATCAACATTACAGAACGTCTTCGTGAGATAGCTACTTTGAAGGTGCTGGGTTTTTATCCTTTGGAAACAGCTCTGTATGTTTTCCGCGAAAATCTCATTCTGACGGCACTTGGAATAGTGGTCGGTTTGTTTATGGGAAAATGGCTGCATGCTTATGTTATGTACAATATAAATGTTGAAGTAGTAACCTTTGATACAAAGATTCTTCCTGTAAGCTATGTTTACGGAGTTGTTTTTACATTTATCTTTGCTTTAATTGTAGACCTTATTCTTTCCGTTAAACTGGAAAAAATAAAAATGGCCGAATCGCTGAAATCCGTAGAATAAACTCAAAAGGGTGACAAGTTCAAGTCTTGTCACCCTTCTTTCACATTTCGGAGCATTTTTGCCAAATAATATTTATAAGCACACAATATAATCAATAAAACATATCTGTATATTTTCGCAAATCAATCAGTTCTTTTAAGCGACGTCTTTTTCTCACCAAGCCCAAAAGACGGTTGTAAACGCCGAATGCTTCCACAAGCACATGATTCAACAAACCAATCTTATCCTTGATCGTGCCGTTGTAATGCTGACCGCCGCATAATGTTCTGCCGCCGGCTTTAACATATCTGATAAGATCGTTGTTGCTGCGAATTTTAACATTATCGGGAATTTCTGTGTATCCCATGCCGAGGCAGTCCGCCTTATGAGCATCACTGCCTCCAAATTTTGGCTTATTGTAACAATTTGCAAGAAACTCAGCCTGATCGTTTTCGGATTTACAGATGCAGGCATTGAAACCTTCGATAAAATCAAACTCCCTTGCAATCTGACTGTGATATTTGAATATTCCTGTGCGGAAAATACTTAAATATCTCTCCCCAAAAGGATGAGCAGGTCCCAATATTCCACCGTTTTTGTGAACAATATCCGCCAAAACATACACAGGAAGTCCGCGAACCTCCAAAATCTTTAAATCAAAATTGTTTGGCATAACAACAAGAATATGTCCGGCGTCAATAGTATCATATTCTATTCCCTTAAGAACAACAAAGTTCTTGGGCGCATTCTTCTTAAATTTTCTTTTCCAGGCTCTGAAACCGTCATATGAATCATGATCGGTAATCATCATGCCTGCAAACCCCTTCTCCGAAAGAATTCTTGCCATTTCACCAACGGACACTTTACCGTCCGGCGAGCCTTCCTTCGAATGACAATGCATATCAAATTTCACAACTTCTTTTCCCCTACAAGAATGACCTAAGTTCGTCAATTTCTTCTTTTGTTGTTGACCAGCTTGTTGCAAATCTGACAACTGTATGTGTATCGTCATATTTTTCCCAGAAGCTGAATTCAACTTTTTCCGACAGTTCCTTCATTTTGGTATTTTCGAGAACAATGAACTGCTGATTTGTGGGAGAGTCAAGATAGAACTTATATCCCTTGTCTTCAAAAACCTTCTTTAACAATTCAGCCATTTCTATTCCGTATTTACCGATTTTCAAATATAAATCATCTGTAAACAAAGTGTCAAACTGAACCCCAAGCAAACGACCCTTTGCAAGTAATGCACCATGCTGCTTAACCTGGGTAAGAAAATGCTTTGGCATATTGTTCTTTGTAAATACAACAGCTTCACCGCACAAAGCTCCTACTTTTGTTCCTCCGATATAAAAAACTTCGCATAAACGGGCAATATCTTTCAAAGAAACATCACTTGCATTTGAGCAAAGTCCATACCCGAGACGCGCACCGTCTATAAATAGCGGAATATCATACTTCTCACAGACCAAATGAATCTCTTTGAGTTCATTCTTAGAATAAATGGTACCGTATTCTGTAGGAAAAGAAATATAAACCATCCCCGGAATAACCATATGCTCGTGATTTTCATCTGCGAAAAATACTTCAAGATAATTTTTTAAATCATCTGCTTTGATTTTTCCGTCATATCCCGGAATTTCAATAACCTTGTGACCTGTATACTCAATCGCTCCTGCTTCGTGAGCATTTACATGACCGGTTTTTGCGGAAATAACCCCCTCATATGGCTGCAAAACGGTGCTGATAATTATCTGATTTGTCTGTGTGCCGCCGGTAAGAAGAAAAATCTCAGCATCAGGCAGGTCAATTGCTTCCTTAATTTTTGAGATAGCAGATACGGTATAGCAATCAGAACCGTATCCCGATAAAGAAATAAGATTCGTTTCCGTTAACCGTTGTAATATTTCGGGATGACATCCTGCAATGTAATCACTTGTAAATGAAATCATATTAATCCCCACATTCCAAATTATTTTTATTTAAATATAATTGTTTTGCAAATTCCAGTAATGTTTTATCCACTTTGCCGGCTTCGGCTTCTTCATCCAAAATACTGAATGCAACCTCCACAGACTTTGCCCTTTTATACGGACGATCATCGGCAATTAGTGAATCATAAATATCCATTATTGTAAGAATTCGAGTCAGGTTGTCCAGATCATCCGCGTTTTTCTTCTTTGGATATCCTTTTCCGTTCATCAATTCATGATGGTCAGCAGCCATTCTTCGTACCCTGTCGAACTCTTTTCCAAAGTAGATTTCCGACAAAATTTTATCTGTAAAAACAACGTGACTTTGCATCATTTCGCGCTCATCATCAGACAAGGTACCGGCCTTGATATGCAAATCGTTCCATTCTTCTTCAGTTATATACGGAATCTCATTCCCATCATTACCAATATAAACCCGTTTACCAAAATCCTCAATAAAAGTTATATCTTCATCTTTCAAAGGTTTACCGCAATTATAATATTCCAGCTGACTGAGAAAATAATCAATATCCTCTGTTTGCTTGTCTGTCACATTCTTATCCGTTCGATGTTCCAGTCTGTCTATTGCAAGCTGCAATTTTATAATGTTCAGTCGATCCTTAAGCGAAGAAATTTTATCTCCAAGCTTTGTGGGCTTGTCCATAACCTCAGTAGGAATATCCATTTTTCCTACATCGTGAAGCATTGCTGCCAAATACAGCTGCTTTGCATCATTTTTTGAAAAATGCAGTTCCGTCTTCTTAAGCTTATGCTGCTTATTTATATATTCAATCATTTCTTTGGAACGCTTTGCTACATTCCTTGTATGATTCGCATTATATGGCGTTCTTCCCTCAATTGCTACGGCTAACGAATCCGCCATTGAAAAAAGCATCTTTTGAACTTCTTCCACGCGTTCCTGATTCATTCGAATATATCGAACAAGCAGATTCACGAGGAATAAAAGATTAATTGCAATTGTAACGTAAATAACATCCAACTTATAGCCGGTCATCAAATAGCAGACTATACATAATACAAAATATAAGCATGTTCCGGAGATTGTCGTTATAATCGAACGAACCATCTTTCCGGAAAACATTAATATACCGGCAAGAATAACAAAAATCGTTGCAATGATATACTGCAGCCAATTCGGAACGGTATGAACAACTTTTCCGTTCAATAATGCAGCAACTTCATTTGCCTGAATTTCTACTCCATACATCTTACTGGAGCGATCGATAGGCACCGAAAAAGAATCCATCATACCTTCTTCATATGCACCTACAAGAACAATCGAGCCGCTAAAGTAAGAAGCCGGGACTTTTCCGTCCAGTACATATCCCATTGGAACTGTCTCAAATTCTCCCGGCTTTCCGCTATATGCAATTTCATACTTTCTTTCTCTGCCCTGATAACCATACATCTGAGCTATTTTCATTGGAAAACTGATATATTCTTTCCCATTCGATTCTATACAGCCGTATGCACGTCGTACAAATCCGTCTTTATCAAAAATAGGAGTTGTAAAGCCACTTTCGGTAACCTGATTCAGTGCATCAAAAGCTGTTACTTCAGACTCCACATAATTCTGATAATAATAAACACCATCTTCTCCTATTCCGCTGCCACCGGCTGTTTCAAGCTTTGATGCCAGAACGATATTATGACATTTATCAGCTGCTTTAACAAGCTCTTTATCAATCTCTGAATCACCTGCACCGGACAAAATTAAATCAATAGCAATTACTGCCGGTCGTTCATTTTCATTCGCATTTAATATTTCAATAAGCTTAGTAAAATACGAACGATTCCAATCCGTAAACGGGCCAAGCTTTTCCATTGTCACTTCATCAATTGCAATAATTTTAATATTATTTGGAATCGTACTCGGTCTTTGATACAATGTATCTTCCGCTAAATATTCAATCGGTTCGGAAAATCTATTTGCCGTTAACAATGCCGTAAAAACAGCAAACAAAAGAATAACAATTATATTTATTATTGTATTTTTGTTTATTTGCCGATATATCATAGAATCTCCGTATCACAATTATATTTTTCTTACCAGAATTAGTTTAGGAATGGTGAAATATCTGTATATTGACCGGCATGGAGATATAAAGGCAATGCCACGATACCTTTACTCTCATAATCTAACAATATTTCGTCATAAGCTGCTTCCAATACATAAGTAAGATTTCCGTTAACAAACTGAACCGAATATAAATATGACTCATAGGTACCGGTTATCCAGGAATATCTTACAAGCATATTATTATATGAACCATAGAAACAAGAATCATCATCGTCGGCTTTATTTATTGCACGCACTTCAATACGATCCGTAGACGGATTATAGTATAAAAATGCAAGATCAATCATCATCTTTTTATCCACAAAATATCTCAAATATAAAATAACATCGCCTTCGCCATCCTGATCATAATCAAAATACATATAGTCATATGAAACATAATCCTCGGATAACGCATCTATTCCGCTGATATAATCAGTCATATTTTCACACACTTCACGATACATGCTTTGAATGCCACCGGGGCTATCTATTGTATACTTAGGAACAAATGAGCTACTAAAGCCTGAAATTGATGAACCTGTATCATCAGATTCGTTTGAACCATCAGAAAAACCTGATTCGGAATCACCCTGAATCGTCTTTATTTCTCCCGCTGTAACTTCTGCTTCATCAGAACCATCGCTGTTAGAAACCGCAACAACACCTTCTATAACTTCAATTGTTGATGTTTTCGAAGAACTATCATATCCCACTGAAAAAGTTGTGCCACGAACACTTAGTGTTGCATTTGGAGTTGTAACCTCAAAAGAAGAATCACTATTAAGTTTCTGATCAATTGTGAATAATCCATTTCCTTCCAAAAGATTAATCTTAATAGAACCCTTAGAAGAAGAACCGGTTGCTTCAATCTCAAACTTTGTATTTTCTGACGCAAGCATATGCTTATCAGAATCCATAAGTAACAATAATTCCGAAGCTAGGTCAACTGAAACAACATCCTCAGAAACAAGCTGCATTCCATCAAAGGCCGAAAGAACATCTTTACTTGAAGTACGCTCAACAGAAACTGTTCCGTCAATATTATCAACCTTGATTACACGATAACTGTCCGCTTTCTTTCCACATCCGACCAATATTGCAATAAACAGAATTCCAAGAAAAACAAGATTAATAACTGGAGACTTTTTCACACTTATACCTCTCTTTCATTAACAAAAATATTATTATTTAAAAAAAAAATAATGCAATAAAAATATGAGTATCACAGATATTAAAAAAACCACCTAAATTAAGGTGGTCTTTTCAATGCCCAGAGCTGGAATCGAACCAGCGACACAAGGATTTTCAGTCCTTTGCTCTACCAACTGAGCTATCGGGGCAAATCATTATAAGAAGTAGCGGGAATAGGATTTGAACCTATGACCTTCGGGTTATGGGCCCGACGAGCTTCCAGACTGCTCCATCCCGCGTTAACATTTACAGCCTTTAGGCTAATGGATGGGGGTGGATTCGAACCACCGAAGCAAGTTGCAGCAGATTTACAGTCTGTCCCCTTTGGCCACTCGGGAACCCATCCATATATTTAAATTATCTGGGGCCTATAGGGCTCGAACCTATGACCCTCTGCTTGTAAGGCAGATGCTCTCCCAGCTGAGCTAAGACCCCATGTTTTCAAAGAACAAGCCTCTCGGCTAACGACCCAGACGGGACTCGAACCCGTGACCTCCGCCGTGACAGGGCGGCGCTCTAACCAACTGAGCCACTGGGCCACACATAATCTCTAAAAAGGATTATAACACATTATAGCACAATTGAAAACTTAATACAAAACAGAAGATCTGTTTCTCTCGAAACTCTCCACCTCTTCCTGGTAAAGCTTTCGACCTATTAGTAACCATCAGCTGAATGCATTACTGCACTTACACCTTGGCCCTATCTACCTCGTAGTCTTCAAGGGGTCTTCAGTATTTCTACTTGGAT
>JAZRYK010000036.1:0-84827 GCA_045600725.1 Lachnospiraceae bacterium | reverse complement strand
GATGCAGGAAATGTTATCGTGGAAGCAGGTGATGTCTTCTGAAGATTATTATGCAATTCCGTTTATTAACGCTGATGGTTATCATTCTAAGACGGTAGCATATTCCATTTGGCATATAATTCGAATTGAAGATATTGTGGTCAACTCATTGATTAGAGAAAAAAATGAAGTTTTATTTGAAAATAACTTCGATAAAAAAATAGGTACCAATATTATAACTACAGGAAATGAACTGGTAAAACAGGAGATTGCAGATTTTTCCAAAATGTTCGACATAGAAGTCTTGTACGAGTATGCGTTGTCGGTAAAGGTTAATACTGATGAGTGGTTGAAGAACTTGCAATATGAAGATGTTAAGAAAAAGTTCGGGGACGAAGATAAGAAACGAATCTCTAAACTTGGTGTGGTTTCAAACGATGAGCAGGCAGTTTGGTTAATTGATTATTGGTGTAACAAAGATATATCAGGTCTTATAAAGATGCCTTTATCAAGACATTGGATTATGCATATCGAAGCAGCAAATAGGATAAAAGAGAAGATATTGCAAAGTTAGAAAATTCAGATTGAACTAAGTCGCTGCGCGACGGCCTACCAAGGCTGTGACGCAGCGACTTAGTTCAATTATAATTTATTGTGCTAAATTCAGATTTACCCAACGAACCTAATTATAAAATTGAAGTAGACATTTGATGTCTAGTGACTGAAATACGGCATTTACTCACTTTGTGTCGTATATTTTAAGCATGTAAGGATGTAGTCTATCGATGAAAGGAGGAAAACGAATGGACCAGAAGAAAATTGGTAGTTTTCTAAAAGAAATTAGAAATGAAAAAGGAATCACTCAGGAACAAGCTGCTAATGAGTTTGGTGTTGCCCAAAGAACAGTATCTCGTTGGGAAACCGGAAGTAATATGCCAGATTTAAGTATTCTTATTGAGATTGCAGAGTTCTATGACGTTGACATCAAAGAAATCATCGATGGCGAAAGGAAAAGTGAGAATATGGACAAAGAAACAAAAGAAACATTACAAAAAGTAGCTGATTATGTAGATGCAGAAAAAGAGAAACTATTTAAAGAAACAATTGGATTAAGCATAATGGCTGTCATATCAGCGTTAGGATGTTGCATTGCTTGTGTATTTGACTCCTTAAACATGATAGCCGTAGAAGAGACTGTAAAAATACTTTTAGCGACAATTGCTTTTATCAGTATAGCGTGTATTATCAATTGTTTAATGCAAATGAAAGATAAGGGAAAGAAAAAAACTAAAATAAATGATGCTGATTTGTGTGCTTATTTTACCATCATTTTTGGAACTATAAGTATTCCATTAGTATTTACGGTTTATTGGTGGATTGTCCCTGCATTCTTATCATTTGGAACAGGTTATATGGCAATAAAAAATAAGTCTGAAAAGACACGATATGCAATTGCTGGTATTATTTTATCTGTTATTGCTGTGATATGTGCGATAGTTTATATTGCCATAGGTATATAGTTCGTTAAATTGAAACTTATCAAGTTACTCGCCATGCCGACAAACGACATTCGCAGAATGTTTCGCATTCTTGCTCATGTCGTTTGTCGCCCTATGAGTCTTTGCGTGAATATGTCCGATTGTGAGCAAGCTCCTTTCGGCCAAATCACACAAATCCTCGCATGGCTCGTTAGTTCGTCAAATTGTAATTTAATACGGGGGGTAAGTGATGGATACTGTTGTACTTTTGTATAATACAAGTTGTATATATGAAATAGTAATACTGAATTATTTTCTTCAGTTTACGGAAAAAAAGTCAGATTTATATCAATTGATGGAAAAACCATTAAAGCTATGGAAGGTTATTCTATTAATGTTGATGGTAAGTTAAGTGACATAGACGCAGATGACATTGAACTTCTTGTTGTTCCGGGCGGAAATATACAGGAAATCGATATTCCTTGTGTATGGGATTCTCTCAAAAATATTTATGCAAATGATAAGCTTATTGCAGCTATATGTGCCAGAGTGGATGTACTTGATCATGCAGGAATACTGGAAGGCATTCTTTCAACACATTCTTCTGAATTAGATGTAGCTGTATCAGATAAGGTCATAACATCGCGAGCAAATGGATACTTGGATTTTGCAATTGAAGTTGCAAAAAAAATAGACCTTTTCAAGGATGAAGAGGATCTTCACGAAACGATTTCATTTTGGAAGAATTATCAAGGAATGCAGTAACAAATTTTAGTTTAATCCGTCAGCTTCCTCTTTTTCTGTTGTAAAGCATAAGGAACTGTTTTTTGATGTTGCTCTGTAGCTCACATATGTTGCTATAGAAAATGTAGTGCATCTGAGGTATAATAGACTCTGTAGACAGGAATGATTTTTTCCAAATTAATTTCCGAGTAAACTATAGGAGGATATATATATGCCATTAATTGCTTGTAATTGTCCTAATTGCTGTGGACCATTGGAATTTGATGATTCACGAGACGTGATGTATTGTCAATATTGCGGGACAAAGGTTTTAAGGGAACATATTACAAATATAACCAATAACATTACTCTTGCTGATGGATATCAGTTACATGATGCAGACTGGTACTACAGAAATGCATATGATTTGTTAAATGATGGTCGATTTAAAGATGCATCTGAAATAGCAGAAAGAATGTTTCATGATTATCCTACAGATCCTCGTATAAATAAATTAAGATATTGGATTAATGCTCATCCAGAGGTAAATCGTTACAACGATGGATATCATTTTGCCCAGAACGGTAGTAGGGTGTTGCCTGTTATTAATGGTGTGTATGTTGGCAGCCTTTCGCCAGATGTTTATTTAAATAATTTAGCAGATTTCAAACGGCAAATAGACAATATAGACAATTGGGTATGTAAGGAAACAGATCTTCCTCCTAAACTTCGTAAGGTTTATTTGAATCGTATTCAGTGTTTAAGAAGTGATTATTCAGTGCTTGAAAAAATGGCGAGAGAATCGCAAAGAAAGCTAGCTGAATATAATAAAAAACAAAAAAATAATCGACTAATTAAGACAGCGATAAAAGCTGTGTTTTACAGTATTCTTGCAATTATAAATAGTTATTTACATATACTGGCAATTAATGATAATCTTAGAATCACTTTAGTAGGGGTAATTTTCTTTTTTATTCTTCCGGGATTGATACTTAATGGAATTATAAATATAATAACTCGTCGAGAATTTCTAGACTTTGATAATAGTTATGCATTGGTGTGTTTTACCATAACTGACATAATCTGGATTGCAATGTTGACACATGCTTTGTTCTTTTACTGATCTTAATTTTCATTAGTTAAATCTGATAATAATTGGAAAATACCACCTTGAATAAAGGTGGTATTTTTTCGCGTTATTATTAATATTTATATATAGTAAATATAAATTTTTTTACCGGAATCAAGAGATATATAGTTTTAACAATTATTATGTTAGGATTATCAGTAATAAAAAAGGTTCAAAACCTAATCCTCTGAAATATTGTCGATTATTTTTTCAACCATGGTATCTACACCGTTTAGTAGTGCCACCTTTACCTCTTCTTCCATTTTTGATGTTGTAACTAGTTCGTCTCTAAAAACATCTCCAAGCTTGCCTGAATAATAGGTTCTTTCTCCTAATAAATCAGTTCTTGGTTTGTGCACTTTTCTGGCACGAGTGGATGACGCTTGACTACAGATATCTCCTAAATTTTGCGCAATTGCCAGTCCAAACGAAGTGTCATCAGTAGCTAAAAACACATAATAATGGTATTCAGAAAATTGAATTAATACTGCTTCTGTATTTTTTAGTTTAGAAGAATATTCCTTTTGCAATTTAAGGTGTTCGGGACCTCTTTTTGTAATGTAGATATCTTTTTCAAGAGGATTGTCGTCCATATCACGTAAACTAATACATTTGCGATGCTTCTCGTAATCAGATTCCGATGAATCGTACATAGCTGAAATCATAACCTTGGCATATTTGATTGTACCATTCTGCATTCCTTTTATTATTTTCTTTTTATCAAGGATATCCAAAAGAGAAACCTTCCCCTTTTCGAAAGATTTAATTACGGATTCGTTAAAGGTTTGATATTGCGGCATAGTAAGAGGAACTAACTGTCGAACTTCTCGATTGCAGCCCGGACAAATGGTATATTCTTCCAATGGATACCCGCAGTCAATGCAATATTCCAATTTCATATATATCTTGTCACCTTTTATAATTGTACTCAGATAGTTTTTTATAGAAACATATAAAAATCTAAGATAATCTAACGACTATTCTTGTATTATAATATATTATATGTCTGATATAATAACAACGAAACGTTTACAATCGGAAAGCAATTGCCCGGAATGCTATGGGTGATGAATGGTTTGAACTGACACAGACAGATGAAGCCAGAAATTGTTGGCCAGTGTTTTACATCCGTGTTTTGATGGTAATCATGATATGAACCGCAGGCAGACGATGAACAGGCGCAAATATCTGTTGCGATAGAATGGCTAAGAAAGATTCCACTTTATTTGTATTGGGAACTTAGAAAATAGATACCGATTGTAAACGCGATATGATACATATATATATTGTTTAACGCTGCACGCCCCTATTGGAGGATACTATGAAAAAAAGAGGACTAAAAAAGAAAATCAGTTACTGGTTTGACAACCTTATGGCCAAGGGAACTTTTGCAATGCTGTTTGTTCTTGCAGTTATTGTAATTGCACTTGTAATTATTATTGCACTATTCATCTGCGCAGGAGGTTGGGCCGATGAAAAAGGATTTTTCTATATCTTATGGGACGTTCTTGCAACAACAATAAATGCCTGGATGCCGGCATCTGAGGACGGTGAGCCGCAGTACGTCGCACTTATTGCAATCAGTGCAATTTTTGGCGTATTATTCACAAGCTTCCTCATTGGTATCATAAGCAGTGCTGTCGAAGACAAGCTTTCACAGCTTCGCGCCGGAAACTCAGAAGTTGTTGAAGACGGACACACTATTGTTCTGGGTTTTAAAGCCGGTGAATATGCACTTCTTGAGCAGCTTATTCTTAGTTATAAGGACAAAAAAGGGGTTATAGTTGTTGCCGAGGAATACGAAAAAGAAACTATGGATGATTTAATTTCCGAAAACCTTAGTATTCCCAAAAACATAAAAATAATATGTCGTAACACTAACATAACAGATCCTGTTGCGCTTAGGTGCTGCTCTCTGGATACTGCCTCGACTATAATCGTAAATCCTCTTGAAGATACACGGACACTTAAGATTCTTCTTTCAGTTTATAAACATTTTGAAGAGATTGAAGCCACACAGCCATTTGTCATAACAGCCGTTAATCAAGATGAATATATAATTCCCAAAACTATCAGAGATAAATATGGCTTTACAATGCTTAGAACAAATGATGCTGTTGCACGTATAATTGCTCACTCGTGCACACAGCTTGGGCTATCTGAAGCCTTCAGTGAGGTATTTAGCTTTACCGGTAACGAAATTCGATTTGAGTCCATTGATGTAAAACCCGCTACAAGATTTAAGGATATCTTTTACAGGATGGAAAAAGCCGTTCCCATAGGTATATACAGAAACGGCCAAACAATACTCAATCCGGATCGTAATCTTATCATCACAAACGAAGATAAGTTTATAGTTCTTGAAGAAAATGAAAGAGATTTCACAATCTCGCCGGACGGATTTATTGATTTCAACGAAGAAAAAGAAGGTACATATGTTGCTGTAAAGGAAAAAAATGAACAGGTAGTTATCATAGGGTCCAATGATAAACTTGGAGTTCTCGTAAACGAACTTCCTCCATATGTTACAGATGTTGTTCTTGCGGGAATACGCCATCTTGAAAAGAAAAAAGAAATGTGTAAAAGCATTCGCTCCGACATAACATATTCCCTTGTAAATGATGACGTAATGGATATAAAAGTTTTAGAAGAGACTGTAAAAGATGCCGATCATGTTATTATTCTCAGTGATTACTCAGTAGACGAAGAAGATTCAGATGCACGTAATATAATGCTTCTTTTACGACTTCGAGACATAAAGGAGCGATTAAGCAAGACGTTCTCTATTACGACTGAAATGTGCCGTGATGATAACCGAAATCTGATTCACTGCGGAGACCTTACGGAGTTTATCGTTTCCTCAAATATGGCTGCAATGGTGCTCGCACAGATTGCCTCAAATCCTGATTTATACGATACGTTCCACGAACTTCTTTCAAATGAAGGAAACGAGTTTTCATTAAAGTCAGGTGCGTTCCTGGAAAAGCTTATAGGAATTGATTGTACCTTTGCCGAAATAAGGCGAGAGCTCATCCATAAGCACTGTATTCTTGTAGGATTCATCGAGGATAATAATGGACATCCTACTACAGTACTGAATCCCGATATCTCTAAAAATGTATGTTTATCACTGGAAGATAAGCTTATAGTCATTGGTGAATAAAAACATAAAAACTCTGTGTGTAAACTTCCTTTAGTTCAATGCACAGAGTTTTTTGCTGTCAAAAAATATTTTTAATAAATATATCCAATGATCATATTAAAAAAATACAAAAAATATTGAAAAAAATTATACTAAAATTATCTTTGTAGGAGTAAAATAAGTCTGAAAAAGTAAAAGGCGGCATCCATGATGGATAGAAAATTTACTCTTGAAGATTCTTTACAGTTATTAGCAAATAACTATCACAAAATTTTACGCATCAATTTGACAGAGGATTCACATACTGAATTGAAATTGTATGCAACTGAAAAACATATTGATAAAGGATATTCGGAAAAAATATCTGTATGGCTTAAGCAATTTGCATTAACAGGTCAGGTGGATCCAAAAGATTGTGATATGTATCTTAAATTTACTGATTTAGATAATATTAAATCACACTTTGAACAAAGCGATGAAAGAATGAGATTTCGTTATCGAAGAAAAACAAATGACGAATTCAAGTGGGTTGTAATGGAGATTATGAAGTCTTCTGAATATCGAAGTGATAATCAGATTGTTATACTATATATTCAAGACGTGCATGATTCCTATGTAAAAGAACTGGAGCATAATAAAGAACTCGAGTTTTACTGTAACTATGATACAATGACAGGGCTTGCCAATTTTTATTCTTATCGCTCATTCTGTAATACATTTGCATCCAGTTTATGTGAGAAGCCTGTTGGTGTTATGTTCGGAGACTTAAACAGACTAAAATATGTAAATGATACCGAGGGCCATGAAGCAGGCAACCATTATATTCGTACTTTTGCGGAAAAATTAAAAAAAGCATGTTGGGACTGGAACTGTTATCGTGTAAGCGGTGACGAATTTATTGTTGTATACTCCGGTACAGATGAAGAAATGTTTTACAAGAAGGCAAAAGACTTTGAAGCATTAATAAAGTCTGATACTGTTCCTACGGCATCAATCGGATATTCCTTTGGAATAGCCGAAGAACTTGAAGCAGTTACGACAGTAGCAGAACAAATGATGTACGCTGATAAACAGGAATTTTACAAAAAATTCCCTCAGTTTAAGCGTGCTATTGCAGAAGAAAACTTCAAAAAAGAAATGGATACACTGGTTAATATTCTGACAGATTCTTATGAAGCACTTTTGCTGATTGACTTGGAATTAGATGAATATCGTATTATGAAAAAAAGCGAAACAAGCGTCACTGAAAACGAAGCGGAAAGAGGCGTTTATTCGTTGCGTAATATGTATTTTTCAAGAACATACGTAGCCGGTGAATATCAAAATCTCCGAGAAGAAGTTGGTTCAGTAGAAAACTTAAAGAAGAGATTATTGGAAGAGGACCATATATCCTGTGCATATCAGCTGCATAACGGCGACTGGAGAGAGGCCGTTTTCTGGAGAATGGAGATTTCCGCCGGTGAAGTCTCTAAGGTTATATATTATTCCCAGGATTTGGATACTGCGATGGCAAAACGAATGGAAGAGCGACAAGAAATGCGGGATGAGTTCCGTTTAATTGCCGGTCTTCGTGAAGAATATAGTATGATTGGTCTGATTGATCTGGAAACCGAACGTGTTCATATGAAGGATGTATTTTCACAGGAATTAAAAGTTTTCAAGGAAGTGGAAGATATACCGTTTATGGAAGGCAATGCCTTAATGGCAGAAACTATTATTCCTGCCGAAAAGGCCTCATTTATTGATAATTTCCAGTTAAATACTATTGTTGAAGGACTTAAGGATAAGGAACTGTTATCATTTTTCCACCATGTTATTCGTGATGACGGAGAGATTGCATGCTATCGATTCAATCTTTGCTATGAACAGAATGATAAATCAAAAATTGTTCTTGCTATTAAAGATATTTCCGATATTGTTGAATGGGCACAAAGCTAGCAATAGTATCAGATAAATAAAAAATCGAATTACATTTGGTTTTCAAATACTGTAGTTAGATATGGAGATTATTTTACATAAAAATAGGAGGATTCTATGGATCAAAAGACAATCTACTGGCATTTGCCCGGAATATGTTATTACGGAATGATAAATCATGTATTTTTTGAACTTATGCGTAAAAATCCGGAAATGTTTGTTGAAAATTATAAGATTGGATCGGTATACGGTACCTTCCCCGGAGCAATTTGGAATGGTGGCCGTACCATGCTTGAAGGCTTTTCAAAGAAATCGGAAGTAGAAAAAATCATTAAATCATATAATGATTACGATATTCCTGTTCGTTTTACTTGGACAAATGTTCTTCTTCAAAAAGAACATGTATATGATACCTACTGCAATATGATAATGAAAGTGGGCGATAACGGATTTAACCAGGTACTGGTAAACAGTGATGCTCTTGAAGAGCATGTACGTGCAAATTATCCCGATTATAAAATCATTTCATCTACAACAAAAAGAATTCTTGATATCGACAGACTCATGGATGAAATTGCTAAGGACTATTTTCTTGTAGTTCTTGATTATGATTTAAATCATAACGAGGAAGTATTAAAGAAAGTTGAGCCTTACGCAGATAAAATCGAACTTCTTGTTAATGAAGTATGTCCCGGAAATTGTCCGAACAGAGAAGCTCATTACAAAGAAATATCCAAGTGCCAGCTTGAATTTGAGATCAGTGAAAAAGCAAAACATATGTGTATTGACCGTTCTCCTGAAAGAAGAACCTTTGCCGGTTGTATGAAGCGTCCTTCCTTTATTTCAAATTCAGATATCGAAAAATATGTTGAAAGAGGATTCGTAAACTTCAAAATTGCCGGAAGAGGAATGACACAGGAATATTACATTGACTCGTTAATGTATTTCCTTGTAAAACCCGAATACAAGGAAACTGTAACAAAAATGTTTAACGATGTTATTGGAAGATTACGTCAGAATTCTGCAAGATAATATTTATAGGACGCATAAAAGAAGTCACATAAAAAAGGAAGGTCGAGTTTCCCGGCCTTCCTTCTTTTTATCTATGGAAATAAATTTCTACCTTCGGCCTATACGCTTTATCATTTCTTTATCGGAACGAATTGTTGCACAGGCTACTGTTGTAAGCATATTTCCCGTAATTGATGCGGATGCTCCGGCTTTGAGTGCAAGCTCGCCATCGTTTGATAATAAAGCTCTGCCGGCAGCAAGACGAATATCAGCTGTAGGATTGATATATTTAAATATGGCAATTGTTCGCATGATTTCTTCTTCTTCAAGAAGAGGCTGGTTTTCAAGAGGCGTTCCCTTTATTGGCATAAGAACATTGATAGGAATAGAATCAACCTGAGCGTCAGCTAAATCAAGAGCCATATCAATACGGTCTTCAAATGTTTCACCCATACCTATAATTCCACCGGAACAGGCATATAAGCCTTCCTGTTTTACAAGTTTAAGTGTCTCAAGCTTCTGATCATATGTATGTGTAGTGCATATATTGGGGAAGTGTCTTCTCGAAGTTTCAATATTATGATGGTAGCTTGTTACCCCTGCTTCATGAAGTCTGTGAAGCTGCTCAGCTGAAACAAATCCCATAGAAGCACAAAGTTCAATATTGCATTCTTTTTTCATTCTTTCATAGGCTAAGATAGCCTTGTCAAATTCTTCACCTGTCAAAGCGCGTCCCGCAGTGACAATTGAAAATCTGTCAACGCCTTCACGTTCATTCAACTTACAAGCTTCAAGTATTTGTTCTTCGGAAAGAAAGTCATAAACTTCACAATCTGTGTGATGGTGAGCCGACTGTGCACAATATTTGCAATCCTCCGGACATCGACCGCTTCGCCCATTAATAATTGAACAAAGATCTACTTTATCGCCGATAAAGGCCTTTCTTATCTTGTCAGCACCCTCATATAGCGCATCTTTATCACATTCTAAAAAGAAAGATAAATCATCACCTTTCTTGAGACGTCTTCCGTTAATAATTTCATCTGCAAGCTTCAAAACATCCATTTGTTCTTTCATAAAATGTAACAATTCTCCTAAATAATGATATTTTCACAGTCTTAAACAAGAACGGTCAGAATACACGCAATACACGCCGAACATATTCTACTTGTTATAAAATATAAACTTTGTGCTGCGAATTGTCAACTTTTCGTGGCAATTGGTTGACAATGATAATTGTCTCATGATAAAAGATTGATGATTCAAAAAAGGCTAGGAGAAAAAATATGACAACAAAATCAAAAATCTACACCATGACTTCATGCGCAATTATTACGGCATTGATTTGTATATTCGCGCCCATGTCAGTACCGATTGGGCTCGTTCCTATTTCATTTACAAATCTTGTTCTGTATTTTTCCATACTTATTTTGGGAACAAAAGGCACATTATTAAGCTATCTGATTTATATGCTTTTAGGCATTGTCGGCCTTCCGATTTTTTCAGGTTATCAGGGAGGTATCGCTAAAGTAGCAGGTCCAACAGGCGGATATCTTGTCGGTTTCTTTTTAATGATACTGATTAGCGGAATAGCATTTGAACAGTCGCGAAAAATGAAATTCCCACTTAGAGTTGTTATAACATTTTTAGGAATGATTATCGGAACATTATTTGCATATATATTGGGAACAGCATGGTTTTTATATGTATTTACTTATGTTAAAAATGATTCAAAAACATTAGCATATGCACTTTCCGCATGTGTATATCCCTTTATTCCTTTTGACATCGCTAAAATGGTTGTCGCTATGATTTTAGGTTTTGCAGTCCGCGTACCGCTTGTTAAGCAGAATCTTATAAAAAAATAATAGCATTTTATCAATTTACTTAAGTTTACAATACCGTCAAAAAAGACTATCATTTCTATGATGGAAGAAGAAAGGTGATATTGTGAAAACTAAAGAGAAAGTTTTAAAATTATTGCAGGAAGCCGGAAACGATTATATTTCAGGTGAAGAAATGGCAACAAAGTTAAATGTTACCAGAGCCGGTGTTTGGAAAGCAGTAAAAACACTTCAGGATAGCGGAATCGAGATTGAAGCAATAACAAATCGCGGTTATCGTTTGCTGGCTCCCAATGATGTAATAAATGCCGAATGGATTGAAAGTCAGTTAAAGGCACGAAGCATCGATATAAATGTATATTATTATGATGAAGTAACATCCACTAATGACATAGTTGTACAGCTTGGACGTGATAATCCCGGAATAATTCTTGCCATTGCAGGAAAGCAAACAAACGGCCGTGGTCGAAGAGGACGCGATTTCTATTCGCCCAAAGATACCGGTATTTATATGAGCTTGTTTGTCAGAGGAAACGAACCACTTAATGAGCTTGCAGGCCTGACATCTACAATTGCTGTAGCTGTTGCAACAGGAATAGATAAGGCCGCGTTCAACAATCGTGATGTAGCAAAAATAAAATGGGTAAATGATATTTATATAGGCAATAGAAAGATTTCCGGAACTATTACCGAACTTTCAACAAGTCTAGAAGATCCCTCGCAGCATAGTATTGTTATGGGCATAGGAATAAATGTCTATGTTCCCAAGGAAGACTTTCCCGAAGAAATCAAGGATAAAGCCGGTGTTTTGGAAACAACCGGACTTGTTACGGAAGAATATCTTAGAAACAAAATTATTCTTGAGGTTATAACAAATCTTTTTTATTATAAAAACAAAAAAGAGGAAACTTTGGAAATATACCGTAACAAGTCTAATCTGATAGGTCATTATGTAAAAATTAATTCCTTTTCGGATAGGGTAGATAACAGTTATGCACTGGTAACAGGAATCAGCAATGATTTTCATCTTGAAGTAGAATATGAAAACGGTAAAAAAGACTCTTTATCCTCCGGTGAGGTAAGTGTTATAAAATATTAGTTATAAAATATAAACAATATTATTTCTGCATTGTATAAAGGATGGTCGACACCATCCTTTTTTATTTTTGTATTGTTAGATTTTATGAAATACTTCATGTTTTTCTTTTTCAAAAATATATAGAAAAGATGGTAGAATAACAAAATTTAGTATATAATATACTCTGTATATGTATATATAGTTTTTGTAGGAGGTTTTTGCGATGCGAATGTATGATCTTATACGAAAAAAGCGTGATGGCTTTGAACTTAGTGATGATGAAATCGATTTTTTTGTTTCAGGATATACAGACGGCACAATCCCTGATTATCAAGCCTCCGCAATGACAATGGCTATATATTTTAAAGGCATGAACGAAAGAGAAACCTTTAGATTGACCAAGGCTATGGCTGAAAGCGGCGATATGCTTGATTTATCAAATATTCCGGGAGTTAAAGTCGACAAGCATTCAACCGGAGGAGTAGGAGATAAAACAACAATTTCACTTATCCCTCTTGTTGCGGCATGTGGACTTAAAGTTGCTAAGATGAGCGGTCGAGGACTTGGACATACAGGCGGAACAATTGATAAATTCGAAAGTTTCCCCGGTTTTTCAACCGAAATTACTACAGAAGATTTTGAAAGAAATGTTAATACTATTGGCTTGTCTATTATGGGACAAACAAAGGAACTTGCACCTGCTGACAAAAAACTGTATGCATTAAGAGATGTTACGGCAACGGTTGATTCTATTCCTTTGATTGCCAGCTCCATTATGAGTAAAAAGCTTGCAGCCGGAGATGATGCAATTGTACTTGATGTTACAACCGGCTCCGGTGCATTTATGACTGATATTGACGATGCACGAACACTGTCTGAAGAAATGGTAAAAATCGGCACAAACGCAGGTCGAAAGACAATAGCCGTAATTTCCAATATGGATGAGCCATTAGGCTTCGCAGTCGGAAATGCTTTGGAAGTTAAAGAAGCGCTTGAGACATTAAAAGGGAACGGTCCCGAAGATTTCAAAGAGCTTGTTTTTACACTTGGCAGTTACATGCTAATGTGCGGTAAGATTGCTTCTTCCAAAGAAGAAGCACATAAGATGCTGACTGATGCATTGGAATCCGGCAAAGCACTTGATAAAATGGCTGAACTTGTAAAAGCACAGGGAGGCGATCCTGAATATGTTTACCATCCAGAATTGCTTTCATCAGCGTCAATAAAAATGCCGGTTTATGCGGATAATTCGGGATATGTCGGAAAAATTGAATGCATGGAAATCGGACTTTGCTCAATGACACTTGGTGGTGGTCGAGAGACAAAGGAAAGTACCATTGATCTTTCTGTCGGTATTGTATTAAACAAAAAAGTGGGTTCAAAAGTTGAGAAAGGTGAACTTTTAGCCACTATTCATGCAAATGATGAAGAAAAAGCAAAATCTGTTTATAAAAGAATTATTGATGCAATAACAATAACCGAAAACGAAGTTAAACCTAATCCTGTTATTTATGAAATAGTAGAGTGAGTATGGAAAAAATCATAGAATTATCCGCAGAAGAGCTTAGAACTCTTTTTGGGAGCAATGACAAATTTTTAATTCAAATGGAAAAAGAGCTGGAAGTAACTTTTGTTAACCGTGACGGAATAGTTAAAATCAACGGTGAAGAAACCAATATTAATCATGCTGTTTCAATGGTGCATCAGCTTATTTCTTCTTCAAACAAAGATATCGATGAACAAAAAATGAATTATGCCATAAGCTTAAGTCGTGAAAGTAATGAAGATGCGCTCAGTATCCTTGATAAAGATATAATATGTCATACCATTAGCGGAAAACCCATAAAACCTAAAACACTGGGTCAAAAAGCTTATGTCGATGCAATGAAAAAAGATATGGTTGTATTCGGTGTCGGTCCTGCCGGTACAGGAAAAACATATCTTGCAATGGCAATGGCAATAACAGCTTTCAAAAACAACGAAGTAAATAAAATTATATTAACTCGTCCGGCTATTGAAGCAGGTGAAAAACTTGGTTTCCTTCCCGGCGATCTGCAAAGTAAGGTTGATCCGTATTTGAGACCGTTATATGACGCTTTGTATCAGATAATGGGCGCGGATGCATTTTTAAAGAATATGGAAAAGGGCTTAATTGAGGTTGCACCTCTTGCATATATGAGAGGACGAACACTTGAAGATGCCTATATAATTCTTGACGAAGCTCAAAATACAACCCCTGCTCAGATGAAAATGTTTTTAACAAGAATCGGATTCGGTTCAAAGGTCGTCATCACCGGAGACGGATCGCAAAAGGATCTTCCTAAAGAAATGACATCCGGCCTTGATATTGCCACCAAAATTCTTAAAAAAGTGGATGGCGTATCAATATGTGAACTTTCCGGAAAAGATGTTGTTCGTCATCCGTTAGTCCAAAAAATTGTTAATGCATACGAACAATATGAGAAAAAACACGAACGTCCTGTGCGGGAACGCAAAACAACACATAAAGGATAACAATGAAGTCATATAACAAAAAACAGGCAGTAATTTCATCAGTAATTATATTCATACTTACGGTAAGTTTATCCGTAGGTGCTTGTTTTTTATACTCAAAAGTAACGGGAGAGTTGCTTAGAATTACTGTTTTTTCCGCTTTATACGCTTTTATTCTAATATTTGTTTTTGGATATGAGATGGGTTCCGGACATTTTGACTACGATAATACCGAGCATCCGTACAGATTTTTATTTATATATATTGCATCATTGCTGCTGGCTTTATTATTTCCTTTTATCGATAAAGCCGGCTGGCTTTTTGTAAGCCTGGCAGTATGCTTGTCCTTATTCTCTGATATATGTATAGGTATTACAGCGGTAAGCGGACTTATTGCGCTGTCAACAATGCTTTCCGGATCCGCAGATATATATACCTTTTTGGTATATTTTTTTGCCTCACTTATTGGTATAACGGTATTCAGAAGACTCGATGAAGATTTCCAGGTTGTTCCTTCGATAATTCTTACTATGAGTTGCCTTTTTGTATTGGAAACAGCGGGATTTGTTTTTCTTTTAAATGAAAAATTATCCGCGGAACAATTTATTTTTCCGATTGTCAATATATTTATTAATTCAATCATTCTTTTTGTTGCACTTAAATACTTTAATGAAAAGATTGCCAACAGATACCGAAACAAATATCTTGAATTAAACGATCAGGAATATGCCGCATTAATTAGGTTGAAGGATGCCGATCGGGAAGAATATATGAAGAGTATTCATACGGCATATCTTACGGAACGTATTGCTGCTTCATGCGGATGTAATGTTAGTTTGGCTAAAAATTTAGCATTGTATCATAAAATTAAAAAAACATTCAAATTTGACGATTCGACGCTTGAAATATTTGTAAAAGACAATTGCTTTCCGCCTGACGCTGCCAAGGCTTTGATTGACTATTGCAGCAGTGACAGAATTCTTCACACAAAAGAAGAAAGCATTGTTTTTCTTTCAGATAAACTTATAGCTACACTCATGTTGATTTTTTCAAAAAATACTAACGCAAACATTGATTATATAGAAGTTATCGATGCCATTTTGCAGAAGCCCTCGATTGTTGAGGCTTTATCGGAAAGCGACTTATCAAGAAGCGATTTAGGAAAACTTGAATCGATAATGAAAAAAGAGGTTCTCTATTATGACTTTTTACGTTGAGAATGAAACAGAAGAGAAATTTGAATTTGATATTGAAGAGCTGATTCAAAAACTTACATTAACCACAATGAATAAGCTTGCATGCCCATTTGAGGATTATTCATTAAATGTTACATTTACAAATGATGAAGAAATTCATCAAGTAAATAAAGATTTTCGCGGAATAGATCGTGCGACGGATGTTTTATCTTTTCCTGCATTGGAATTTGAAGTCCCCGGTGACTTTTCCGGTATTACGGAAGACAATGCCGATTGCTTTGATTTTGAAACCGGTGAGCTTCTTCTTGGTGATATAATGATTTCCCTTGAGCACGCACATGCTCAGGCTTTGGAATATGGACACTCTTTCAGAAGAGAAATCAGTTTTCTAATTACTCACAGCCTTCTTCACCTCTCCGGATATGATCATGAAACTGAAGAGGAACGTGCTGAAATGGAAGCTCTTCAAAATGAAATATTAAACAGTCTTGGAATAACTAGGGAGAATGGCTGATGGCCGCAACCAAAAAAGAAAATAAACTAAACAATTTCATAGTTCAGGGCGGAATACTTGCTTTTGCCGGTGTTCTCGTTAGAATGCTCGGTTTGTTTAAGAGAATTCCGCTAACATATATCATCGGAGATGTGGGAAACAGTTATTATTCCGCAGCATTTGAAATATATAATATTGTTCTCACGGTTTCTTCTTACGGAATTCCTTTATCCGTTTCAAAACTGGTAGCAGCAAAAGTAAGCAAAGGGCAGTATAAGAGTGCTCAGAAAATTTTCTATTGTACCCTTGTATTTGCTTTTGTAGTCGGGTTCATTTCCATGAGTACGGTTTTCGTTTTTGCGGAAGATTTGTCCCGCTTAATGAATGAACCAATGAGTTATCTTGCACTCAGAACGCTTGCGCCCACTTTGTTTTTCGTTGCGATTATGGGTGTCTTCAGAGGGTACTTTCAAGGTAACGGAACAATGGTTCCCACTGCCTGTTCACAGTTAATCGAACAAATTGTGCTTATTGCGGTAAGTCTTTCTTCAGCATTTATTCTCTCAAAAAAAGGCGCTAAGGTTGGTGCATTACTGAAAAATGAAAATTTTAAAAATGCCTATGGTGCAAGCGGAGCTACAATCGGTTGCTGGGTAGGTGCTATTTTTTCCCTGGCATTTTTGATTTTTCTTTATATTTGCTATGGAAAAAAGCTTAAGAAAAAACTTAAACGCAGCACAGAAAAGGTTGTTGACAGCACATCAGTGGTATATAAGTCACTGATTATGACCATAGTTCCTGTTGTAGTCAGTTCGACAGTCAATAATATTTCCAATTTCCTTGATCAGTTTATTCACAACCGGATAATGGTTGAAAAAGGACTTGAAGCGATTAAATCAGTTAACTGGGGAATATATTCGGGAAAATATCTCGTGTTAATCAATGTTCCTATTGCCATGTCAAACGCTATGGGAGCATCAAGCGTACCTACTCTTTCAGGGCTCATGCGAAACAATGCCTTTGATGAAGCACGTGAAAAAATAGGAAGCATCATAAGAGTAACAATGACTTTATCGATTCCCTGCGCAGTCGGTATGGCTGTTTTGGCACCCGAACTTATTTATTTACTATTTTCATCAACAAATGAAATCGGTCCGAATCTTATTCGTATAGGCGCAATCGGAATAGTTTTGTTTTCGCTTTCGACACTTACAAACGGAATACTTCAGGGTATGAGCAAATTAAGTAAGCCGATAATTCATGCGTTACTGGCTCTGTTACCGCATATTCTTATTCTTATTTGTTTACTCAAATTTACAAATATGAATATTTACGCCGTTGCATTTTCAAATAACATTTTCTCTCTGATAATGGTTATTCTGAATATCAGATCAATATCAAAAACTCTCAAGTATCGTCAGGAGTTCATGAAAACCTTCATTACTCCCGGTATATGTTCAGGAATTATGGGTGTAGTTATATTCGGTATAAGTTTTGCAGTAAATCATTTTATAGGAAAATCAAAGATTCTTATTATTTTTGAAATCTTAATCGGTGCAGTTGTATACCTTTTGTCAATGGTTCTTACGAAAGGCATAACAAAAAAAGAACTTGATATGATTCCCGGCGGTGGAAGAATATTCGGACTTCTTCATAATATGAGATTGATGTAAAGACAGGTATAAAATGAATAATATATGTGTTATAGGAGCCGGTGCATCCGGACTTATGGCCGCTTTATCAGCCGCAAAAAACGGTGGTCGGGTAACAGTACTCGAAGCAAAAGAAGAGGCCGGAAAGAAGATTCTCAGAACAGGTAACGGTAAATGTAATTTTACCAATACTGATATGAGATATGATTATTTTAATACCGACTCACCTATGTTTGTAAAAGATTGTCTTAAAAAATTCAGTGAAGAAGATCTTATCCTTTATTTTTCGCGGCTTGGTTTACTTATAAAGGATAAAAACGGATATCTTTATCCATACAGTGAGCAGGCACGTACAATTCGAGATATCCTTTTAAACGAATTGTCTACTTACGGTATTTCTGTAAGAACAAATTCATACGTTAACTTGCTTGCATACGAAAATGGTAAATATCTTGTTTCGATTGAAGGTTATAAAGATCGTTTATGTTTTGATAAAATCATTATGGCTACCGGCGGAAAGGCCGGACTGCTGAAAAAAGATCGGCAAAACGGTTATGAGCTTCTTGGCAGGCTTGGAATCCCATCAACTCCGCTGTATCCCGGACTAACCAGATTAAATACTGTTTCTTCTTTTTCTGAAGATGTTGACGGCGTTCGTATGGATGCCAAAGTCACGTTAGTAACAGACGGCCTGGAATGCGGATATCAGTATGGTGAAGTACTGTTTAGAAAAGGCGGAATATCCGGTATATGCATTTTCATTTTAAGCAGTTTGTGTAAAAAAGCACTTGCCGCAGGAAAGAAAGTCAAATTGATCCTGGATTTTTTTCCGGATATTGATGAGTTACAACTTAAGGATTACCTTAAATCACGTTTTCTTCTTAATTCCGAAAAGAAAGCAGAAGAATATTTAACAGGACTTTTTCCTGATAAAATTAACAATGAACTGATTAAAATTTATTCGTTGAACAAAGATTTGCCTGTACAGAAAATGGATGTCGAATTTATTAACAATATGATTATTTCAATGAAATCATTCGAAATGGTTGTTACTGATACAGCTGATTTTTCAGACGCCCAAGTGACCGTAGGCGGAATTTCCACCGATTTACTGACATCAGATTGTGAAGTAAAATCTCATCCCGGATTATTTGTAACGGGTGAACTTATAAATGTCGACGGTCCCTGCGGAGGTTACAACCTTCAATGGGCATTTACGACGGGACATATCGCAGGAGAAAAGGCATGTTATTAGTCAACCAGATAAAAATCCGTCCGGGATATTCCTTAGAAGATATAAAAAAGAAAGCTGCTTCGTCATTACGGTGCTCTGTTGCGGAAATAACTGATATTAATATTCATAAGCTTTCAATTGATGCAAGAAAAAAGCCCGACATTTTTCTTATTCTAAATGTTATTTGTAAAGTACGAAATGAACCGACAATATACAAAAAATCAGACAAAAATCAAGTAAGTATATATAAACCTGTTAAATACAGTTATGAAATTACAGGTAATAAGGAGCTAACTTCACGTCCCGTTGTTATTGGCGCCGGACCTGCGGGTTTATTTGCCGCCTACTACCTTTCTTTAGCCGGTTTCAGACCTATTGTTCTTGAAAGAGGATGTGATATAGATTCAAGGACCAAAGATGTTAAAGATTTTTGGAAAACAGGCAAGCTGTTACCCAATTCAAATGTTCAGTTTGGTGAGGGTGGCGCCGGTGCTTTTTCAGATGGCAAATTAAATACACTTGTCAAAGACAAACATGGTCGTAACCGTGCAGTACTTGAATTACTTGTTGAAAACGGAGCTTCCGAAGACATTTTGATTGACAGCAAGCCGCACATCGGCACTGATGTTCTTGTTAATGTTGTTAAAAATATCCGAAACAAGACAATTGAAAATGGTGGCGAATTTCGATTTAATTCAGAAGTCACCGATATAGAATTATCAAATAATAAGCTTACCGGCTTAACAGTAAACGGCAATGAGCATATTAATTGTGAAGTTGTTATTCTTGCAATCGGTCACAGTGCCAGAAATACCTTTGAAATGCTCTACAACAAAGGAGTAAGTATGCAGCAAAAACAGTTTGCTGTAGGATTACGTGTTGAGCATCCGCAGGAGCTAATAAATACCGCTATGTACGGCGCCGATAAAAAAGTATGGGACTATTTAACGCCTGCACCCTATAAGGTTACCTATCAGGCTTCCAACGGACGTGGGATATACTCATTCTGTATGTGTCCCGGCGGTTTTGTTGTAAATGCATCATCCGAAGAAAAGCGAACCTGTGTTAATGGTATGAGCTACAGTGATCGTTCGGGAAAGCATGCAAATTCTGCCATAATAGTAACTGTTTCCGAAAAAGATTTTGCATCCGAACATCCCCTTGCAGGAATGTATTTTCAACGCAAGTTGGAAGAAAAAGCTTATGACTTGGGAGAAGGAAAAATCCCTGTTCAGTTTTATGGTCATTTTAAAGAAGAATTTAGTAATAATACCAAAGATTCCCAAATTGATGCTTCTTCAATAGAGCCTGAATGCAAAGGCGAATTCAAATATGCAAGTCTTATCAATTTAATGCCTAAAGATTGCACCGAAGCATTTATTGAAGGAATGGAAAGTTTTGCTCATATGATACGCGGCTTTAACGATGATTCAGCTATATTAAGCGGCATAGAAAGCAGAACGTCATCACCTATAAGAATAAACCGTTCCGAGGACTTCCAAAGCGAGAATGTAATCGGACTTTATCCATGCGGAGAAGGTGCGGGATATGCCGGAGGAATCATGAGTGCCGCAATGGACGGAATGAAGGTTTTTGAGGCAATAATATCAAAATATATTTATGCGGAAAGGTAAATAACACCATGACAATGGATGAAACCATAAAAAGAATAAATGCTCTCTACCATCTTTCAAAAGAGCGAGAGCTTACCGATGAAGAAAAAGCGGAACAAAAGGCTTTACGTCAGGTTTATATTAATTCCGTTAAAGGAAATCTTCAGAGTCAGCTTGACAATCTTTATATAAAAAACGCGGACGGCACAGTAACAAAGGTAACACCTAAAAAGGACTAAGCATCCGCAGGCGCGGAGATTATATGGATAAACAAACGATACGAAAAGAACTTCTTGTCAAAAGAAACAGTTTATCTTCAAAAGAATATTTGGAAAAATCATCAATAATTCAGGAAAAAGTAATTACAAGCCGGCTTTTTTCGGAATGTAATGTTATTCTTGCATATTCTGACTTTAAAAATGAGGTTGCTACTTCTCTGATTATCCGACAAGCGTTAGTATTGAACAAAAAATTGTATCTGCCGAAAGTAGAAGAAGCATCCCATGACTTTGTAATGAATTTCTACGAGATTAATAACTTGAATGATTTACAGTCAGGATATTTCGGAATATCAGAACCGAACATTATTGAACCAAACCGTTTTTCTTACAATGCAAATACTGATTACAAAGTATTAATGATAGTTCCCGGCGTGGGATTTGATAAAAACTGTAATCGCCTGGGCTTTGGGAAAGGTTTCTACGACCGTTTTCTCTTTGGAAAAACTAATATTATAACTTTAGGAATATGTTATGATTTTCAGATCATTAATAGTTTACCTGTTACTCTAAATGATGTTCCTCTTGATTATTTGTTTACTGAATCAAATACTTATACATCAAAACAATAAGGATTATTAAAATGTTAAATGCAGAAGAAATGCTCCAATTGGAGTATGTTGAAAAACTTAAAAATATTATCAGCGAAAAAGAAGAAATTCTCGGACGTAAGCTTACAGCTCAGGTTACAACCTTTGGTTGCCAGATGAATGCACGTGATTCTGAAAAGCTTCTAGGAATTTTAAAAGCTGCCGGCTTTGAGGAAACGGAAAAGGATGATGCCGATTTTGTAATCTATAATACATGTACCGTACGTGACAATGCAAACCAACGTGTATATGGTCGTCTCGGTGCTCTTAAGCCTTTTAAAAAAGCAAATCCTCATATGAAAATAGCCCTTTGCGGCTGTATGATGCAAGAGCCATCTGTCATTGAAAAACTAAAAAAAAGCTATAACTTTGTTGATCTCATTTTCGGAACACACAATGTATTCTGCTTTGCAGAGCTTTTATATAAAATGTATTCCACCGATTCTCAGGTCATATCAGTATGGGAAAGCACAGACAAAATAGTGGAAGAGCTTCCGGTGGAACGTAAGTACAGCTATAAGTCCGGAATAAACATTATGTTTGGCTGCAACAATTTCTGCACATACTGTATTGTCCCCTATGTAAGAGGCCGCGAAAGAAGCCGTACTCCGGAAGATATTGTCGAAGAAATAACCAGGCTTGTGGCTGATGGCGTAGTTGAGATTATGCTTCTTGGTCAAAATGTTAATTCTTACGGAAAGAACCTTGATAACCCTATCAGCTTTGCCGAATTGTTAAAACGAATTGAGCAGATTGAAGGTTTGGAACGAATAAGATTTATGACCTCGCATCCAAAAGATCTTTCTGACGAACTTATTGAAGTTATGTCTTGCTCAAAGAAAATATGCAATCATATTCATTTGCCGTTACAGTCAGGCTCGTCACGTATTTTAAAGGAAATGAATCGTCGCTATGACAAAGAGCAGTATCTTCGTCTTGTTGACAAAATCCGAGCAGCTATGCCTGATATTGCAATTACTACAGATATTATCGTTGGCTTCCCGGGCGAGACCTATGAAGATGTTCTTGAAACTGTAGATGTTATAAAAAAAGCTCAGTTTGATAATGCCTTTACTTTCATATATTCAAAGCGTACCGGAACTCCTGCCGCTAAAATGGAAAATCAAGTAGATGAAGAAACCGTTAAAAAGAATTTTGATTTAGTGTTGTCAACGGTTCAGGAGATGGCAAAAGAACGTACTTCTAGATATATGGGACAAATTGTTGATGTCCTGTGTGAGTCTGTTAACGATAACGACCCTGATGTAATAGATGCAAGAATGAGCACAAATACAGTTGTTCATCTTAAGGGTTGTAAAGATTTAATTGGAAAGATTGTAAACGTTAAGCTTACCGAGTTCCATGGTTTTTATTACACCGGTGAACTTGTTTAGTTTGGAAAGAAGGATTTATGGCAGAATTTACGCCAATGATGCAACAATATCTTGATACAAAAAAAGATTATCAGGATTGTATCTTATTTTACAGACTCGGTGATTTCTACGAGATGTTTTTTGAGGATGCCGAAATAGCCTCAAAAGAGCTTGAACTTACCCTAACAGGCAAAAGCTGCGGTCAGGAAGAACGAGCTCCGATGTGCGGTGTTCCGTATCACGCTGTAGATAATTATTTAAATCGTCTTGTAAACAAAGGCTACAGAGTTGCAATCTGCGAGCAAACGGAAGATCCCAAATTTGCCAAGGGGCTTGTAAAAAGGGAAGTTACCCGTATTGTTTCAAGAGGAACAAATATGGATACTCAGGCGTTGGATGCTTCGCAGAACAATTACCTTATGTGTATTGTATATCTTGAAAACGGCACCGGTATAAGTGTAACCGACATCACTACCGGTGATTTCTATGTTACAGAAGTTAAAGATATACGCGGAATAAATGATGAAGTTGGACGTTTTTCTCCAAAAGAAATTATTTGTAATGACGCCTTTATAATGTCTGATTTTCCCTTTGAGGGATTAAAGGCAAGAAGCGATTTATCATATCAGTCCATCCCTGCACATCATTTTGATGAAAAAGAAACACTTAAGGCATTAAAAAACCATTTTAAGGTTAATTCAATAGAAGGACTCGGACTCCTTGATTATCATAATGCCACAATTGCTGCCGGAGCAATGCTTTCATTTCTTTTTGAAACTCAGAAGAATAATCTTGGAAACCTCACAAACATAAAAGTATATGACACTTCTTCTTATATGCATCTTGATGCATCAACAAGAAGAAATCTTGAGCTTACCGAAACTATGCGTGAGAAGCAAAAGCGTGGGTCACTTCTTTGGGTTTTGGACAAAACAAAGACTGCAATGGGGGGCAGATTGTTACGCAGTTGTGTCGAACAGCCTCTTTTGGATATTGACGATATGAATTATCGTCTTGATTTTGTTGAAGAGCTTGGAAAGCACAGTGTTTCCCGTGACGAGATGCGTGAATATCTTCAGGGTGTTTACGATTTGGAAAGACTTTTAGGTCGTATTTCCTATAAAACAGCTAACGCAAGAGACTTAATTGCTTTTAAGAATTCCTTATACCTTCTTCCTACAATAAAGAAAATATTAAGTGAGGATTTTTCTTCTCGTCTTTCGCAAGATATAGAAGAGGAACTTGATACTTTAGGCGATATTTATCGAATGATTGATGATGCAATTCTTGAAGAACCTGCCCTTACTCTGCGAGAAGGTGGACTTATTAAAGACGGATATATGGAAGAAATCGATCACTTCAAAAAAGCTAAAACAGAAGGAAAAAAATGGTTACTCGAGCTTGAGTCCAAGGACAGAGAACGTACAGGAATTAAAACTCTGAAAATTAAATATAACAAAGTATTTGGTTATTATTATGAGGTAACAAATTCTTTCTTAAGTCTTGTACCCGAGGATTATATCCGAAAGCAGACCCTTGTCGGCGCAGAGCGATATACAACTCCTGAACTTAAGGAAATGGAAGATACCTTATTAAATGCCGAAGACAAATTATATGGTCTTGAATATGAAGTTTTCTGCAATATAAGGGACTCAATTGCAGGACAGGTAGACAGAATCTACAGAACATCCAAAGCCATTGCAAAGCTTGATATGTTTACATCGCTTTCATATGTTGCAGAGCGCAATCATTATGTACGTCCCAAGCTTAATGAAAAAGGTGAAATCAAAATAACCGACGGTCGCCATCCCGTTGTTGAACAATTGATGGACGGAGGGCTTTTTATTCCGAACAATACTTTACTTGATAATTCAAAGAACTGTATTGCAATTATTACAGGGCCAAATATGGCCGGTAAATCCACTTACATGCGTCAGGTTGCACTGATTGTTCTTCTTGCTCAAATAGGTTCTTTTGTTCCTGCCAAAGAAGCCAATATAGGTATTGTAGATCGATTGTTTACAAGGGTCGGAGCTTCCGATGACTTAGCAAGCGGACAAAGTACTTTCATGGTAGAGATGAATGAGGTTGCCAATATATTAAGAAACGCAACCAACAAGAGTCTTCTGATTCTTGATGAAATCGGTCGAGGAACATCAACCTTTGACGGATTAAGTATTGCATGGGCTGTTGTTGAACATATCAGTAACAAAAAAATATTAGGGGCAAAAACTCTTTTTGCCACCCATTACCATGAGCTTACAGAGCTTGAAGGAAAAATGAACAATGTCAACAATTACTGTATTGCTGTTAAAGAAAACGGTGACGACATTGTTTTCTTAAGAAAAATTGTTAAAGGCGGTGCCGACAGAAGCTATGGTATTCAGGTAGCACGTCTGGCCGGAATTCCCGATATAGTTTTAAATCGTGCAAAAGAAATTGCCGAACAGATTTCCGATAATGATATTACCGAAAAAATACAAAGTATTCAGGTAAATATCAAAAACGATGATAAAAAGATTTCGAAAAAAGAAGCAGAAGAGGACGAGAATCAATTATCAATGTTTGATACTGTCACGGATGAAGATATTATCGACGAGTTGCTTGGTCTCGACTTAACAAATATGACTCCTCTTGATGCTCTAAACAGCTTATCAAGGCTGCAAAACAAACTTATAAACAGATGGTAAAAGGAATCACGCAAAATGCCTGAGATACGCTTACTTGATTCAGCTACAATTGACAAAATCGCTGCAGGCGAGGTTGTTGAAAGACCGGCCAATGTCGTAAAAGAGTTGGTTGAAAATGCCATTGACGGTAAGGCCGGAATAATAAATATCGAAATAAAAAACGGTGGAATAGATTTAATCAGAGTTACCGATAACGGAATCGGTATTGAAAACAATCAGGTTAAAACTGCCTTTCTTCGTCATGCAACAAGTAAGCTATCAAGCATTGAAGACCTTGACAGTCTCGTTTCTCTCGGCTTCAGAGGCGAAGCCTTATCAAGTATCAGTGCTGTATCCAAAGCTGAAATGATAACCAAGACCGAAGAAGCGCTTCTTGGTACACATATTTGTGTTGAGGGCGGAAAGATTACGGAATTATCCGAAATAGGTGCCCCAAAAGGAACAACCGTGATTGTAAGACAGCTTTTTTACAATACTCCCGCAAGAAGAAAGTTTTTAAAATCTGCAGCGTCTGAAGGCGCAAGAGTTGAGGAAATAGTTGAACATATTTCCTTAAGCCATCCTGAAATAGCATTTTCATTTACGATTAACGGGAAAACAAAATTTACAACCAACGGAAATAATTCTGTTAAAGATGTTATATACCGAATTTACGGTCGTGATATATATGAACGTCTTCTTGAGGTGGATTACTCATATGAAGACAATCATGTTTATGGTTTTGTTGCCAGACCGGAATTTAATACAGGCACAAGAGAGCTTGAAATTTTTTTGGTAAATCACCGCTTAGTATCTTCAAAAGAACTTTCTTTATCGGTAGAGTCGGGATATCATGGCTATCTTATGCAACACAGATTTCCGTTTTGCGTTGTATTTGTTGATACTGATCCCGCAAAGCTTGATGTAAATGTACATCCTCAGAAGTCAGAAGTTCGTTTTTCCGATATAAGTGACGTTTCCGAGCATATAAGTGAAGCAATATCCGAAACGCTCCACAAACCCGAACTGATTCCTTCTGTTACTATCGATACTGAAAAAAACATAGAAAATATTGCTTCAAAACAAAATAGCATTACAGAGAGAAAAACAGAGCAGGTATCTTACTATGCTTCCCGGATATCAAACCCGGGTAATGATTCGGCAGACACAAGTGAATCATCAACCGTTACCGGCATTCCACCTAAAGCTGCATCCGCCGATTCGACTCCTCAAGCCTTTGAAACCAGTCGTATCAAAGATATTATTTTAAATTCCGCAAAGGAAGTTGCTCCGGACCCCGAAATTTATAAGCAGCAAAATTTATTTGAAGAACAACTTATAAGTGATGCTCCACTGAAAGAATATACTATCATAGGCCAGGTTTTTGATACTTATTGGCTGATTTCTTTAAATGATAATTTATATATAGTCGATCAACATGCTGCACATGAAAAAGTTAATTACGAAACTTTTCTTGCAGCATATAAATCTGATTCATCAGTTTCATCACAAATGCTTGAGCCCCCAGTGGTTGTAAATTTATCCCCTTCGCAGGAAGTTATTCTTCTTGAAAATGAAGCATTATTTTCAAAAATAGGATATGAACTCGAACAATTCGGTGAAAAAAGCTACGCCATTCGAGGCGTACCTTTTGAATTATTCGGCTATAATCAGCAGGAACTTTTCATGTCATTAATGAATGAACTTACAGAGAAAGAAAAGATTACCACACCCGATCTTATTCTTCAGAAGTTAGCATCGATGAGCTGCAAAGCTGCGATTAAAGGCGGTATGAAAATTTCATTTACCGAAATGAATGAACTGATGAAAAAATTAATGACTCTTGAAAATCCCTATCATTGTCCACACGGCCGTCCGGTTTTCATAGTCATCACAAAAACCGAACTTGAAAAAAAATTCAAGCGAATTGTATAGCAATAAAACAATGAAGAAACCACTTGTTATTATTTCAGGCCCAACAGCGGCAGGCAAAACTAAATTATCAATTGATTTGGCTAAGGCAATAAACGGAGAAATTATCTCTGCCGATTCTATGCAGGTTTATCGAAAAATGGATATCGGTTCAGCCAAAATAAGCGTTGATGAAATGCAGGGAATTTCCCATTATTTGATTGATATACTCGATCCGACCGAGGATTTCAATGTTGCAGCCTTCCAAGCATTAGCAAAATCTGCAATTAACGATATTGTGTCCCGTGGAAAAATACCCATTGTTGTGGGCGGAACAGGCTTTTATATCAGAGCACTTGTTTATGATGCTGATTTTAATGAATCAAGCGGAGAAATATCATCAATCAGAAATCGGCTTGAAGAAGAAGCTGTAAATAATCCTGATTCTTTGTTTGAGAAACTAAAACAGGTTGATCCGGAGAGTGCTGAAATTATACACAAAAATAATTTAAAACGTGTTATTCGCGCTCTCGAATTTTACGAAGAAACCGGTATCAAAATAAGTACTCATAACGAAAATATGCATGAAAAAGAATCACCTTATAATTTTGCATATTTTGTTCTTACCAAGAACAGAAACGATTTATACGAAGGGATTAATAGCAGAGTAGACAAAATGGTGGAGGCCGGACTGATTGAAGAAGTAAAATCGTTAAAATCTATGGGATTGTCACGCTCATATAATTCAATGCAAGGTCTGGGTTATAAAGAAATTCTGAATTATTTTGACGGAGAAATCAGTCTTGAAGAAGCAATAGATGTAATAAAGCGTGATACAAGGCATTTCGCAAAAAGACAGCTTACCTGGTTCAAAAGAGAAAAAGAAGTTCTTATGATTAACAAGAACGAGTACGAAAATGATAACAGTATTTTAGAATATATGCTTAACACTCTTAAGCAAAAGGAGATTATTTAATGAATGAAACAATCACAAAAAACATATATCTTGAAAGCGGAATAGAAGATTGCGTTTACGACTTTTGTTCCGAAGTACTGAAAGGCCTTGAAAATCGCTTTGCGGAAATAGACACTGTAACTGAACTTAATCAGTTAAAAGTGTTGAAAGCTTTTAAGGATAATTGCGTAAGTGAAGCTTGTTTAAACGGTACAACCGGATATGGACATGACGATCTGGGAAGAGATACGCTTGAAGCAGTTTATGCATCTGTTTTCAAAACCGAAGATGCCCTTGTTCGTCCTCAGATTACCTGCGGCACGCATGCACTTGCTTTAGCACTTATGTCAAATTTACGACCCGGAGATGAACTTTTAAGCCCTGTCGGGAAGCCTTACGATACATTGGAAGAGGTTATCGGTATCAGACCGTCCCGTGGTTCCTTGGCCGAGTATGGCATTACATACAAACAGGTTGATCTTCTTGAAGGTGACTGCTTTGATTATGAAGGAATAAAATCAGCTATAAATGAACGTACAAAACTTGTTACTATTCAACGGTCTAAAGGGTATCAGACAAGAAAATCTTTTGCCGTTTCCGAAATAGCCGAACTGATTTCATTTATTAAATCTGTTAAACCTGAAGTTCTTGTTATGGTAGATGACTGTTACGGTGAATTTACCGAAATTCATGAACCTTCCGAATTCGGTGCCGATATGATGGTCGGTTCGCTTATAAAAAATCCGGGTGGAGGACTTGCTCCGATTGGAGGCTACATTGTCGGCAAAAAAGAATGCATTGAAAATGCAGCCGCTCGTCTTACCAGTCCCGGCTGCGGAAAAGATGTAGGTGCATCTCTGGATGTATTAAGAAGTTTATATCAAGGCTTTTTCCTTGCACCTACTGTTACAGCCAGTGCATTGAAAGGCGCTATATTTGCTGCCGGTGTATATGAAAAGCTTGGTTTTGAAACAATTCCGAAATGTGATGAAAAACGCCATGATATAATTCAGGCAATTCGGTTTAACGATCCGGATAAACTTATCAGTTTCTGTAAAGGAATTCAATCAGCATCACCTGTTGATGCACATGTTTCTCCGGAACCTTCGGAAATGCCGGGTTACGGTGATAAAGTTATTATGGCTGCCGGAACATTTATTTCAGGTGCAAGCATAGAACTTTCGGCTGACGGACCTTTACGTCCGCCTTATGCAGCCTATTTCCAGGGAGGAATAACCTGGCCTCATGTTAAATTCGGTATAATTAATACCGTTCAGACAATGAAAAATAATGGTCTCATTAATATTTAAAAATAATTTGTTTTGTGATATTATAAGAATTCGGATATTAATGATTAATTTGGAGGAAAAATATGAACAGCCATTCCTTTGGTATTGACCTTGGAACAAGCAATATAAAAATATACAATCATCTTGATGAATCCATTTTCATAGAAAAAAACATGATTGCAATAAAAAACAAAGCTGGTGTATTGGCTTACGGTGATTCTGCATATGAAATGTATGAGAAGGCTCCCGGAACAATCAATATTACATATCCCTTGTGTAACGGTGTTATTGCCGATATCAAAAATATGGAAGTCCTGATTAAGTATTTTATGCAGGATCTTATGAAGAACAACGTAAAGCCTGCCGACTTCTTTATGGCTGTTCCCACAGATATCACTGAAGTTGAAAAACGTGCATTTTACGATCTTATTAAAGAATCGGATGTTAAAGCCAAAAAGATTATGGTAGTTGAAAAAGCTTTGGCAAACGGTCTTGGAATGGATATTGATGTAAAAAGTGCTCAGGGTGTTCTTATTGCAGATGTAGGATATAATACGACCGATATTTCCATTATTTCACTTGGAGGTATCGTTATAAGCCGTATGATTAAATGCGGTGGTCTTGTATTTGATGAAACAATTAAAAATGTAATAAGAAATGAATTATGTCTGTATGTAGGCGGCAAAACAGCTGAGCAGGTCAAAATGCAGTTAAAAGAACTTGAAAGCGAAAGAAAAGATGCGGTGGTATACGGACGTGATATTGTCAGCGGTCTTCCCGTTGAAAGATTTATTCCAACAAAGAAGATCGATAATGCACTTCTCGATAATTTCAATACAATCGTGGATAATATTAAAATTGTTCTTGAGAGAACCCCTCCCGAACTTTCTGCTGATATTTACAGAAACGGTATTTATCTCACCGGTGGCGGAAGCCTGGTAAATCATCTTGCCGAAATTATAGAAAAGGGAACCGGACTCAAAGTAAATCAAGCAGCTGAACCTCTTTCAAGTGTTGCTTTGGGTCTTTCAAAGGTTATCAAGAACGACTATTATTCGTCCGTTGCATATTCTATAGAAGGAATGGGTAGATGAGTCCTATTGTAAAGCCTAAAAGGGAGAAATTTACCTTACCCGGTAAATATCTCCTTTTTATTTTAACAATCGTATGTTGTGTACTGATGGTAGTAACTTTCACAACAGATATTTTTAATAAACCCCTCAATTATGTAGTGGGTTATATTATTGTGCCATATCAAAAGGGTATTTCTTCAATCGGATCGTATTTTTCCGATAAAAAGGATGCCCTTGTTAATGTGCGCGATTTGATTAATGAAAATGCCGAGCTTCGTAATCAGCTTGATATTCTGGAAGAAGAAAACAACCGTCTTATGCAGGATAAATATGAGCTTAATACACTGCGCGAACTCTTTAGCATAGATCAGACCTATGACTCATATACCAAGGTCGGTGCCAAAGTTATATACAGAGATTCCGGAAACTGGTTCTCCACTTTTATTGTTGATAAAGGCTATAAAGACGGTATTAAACCAAATATGAATGTCTTAAGCGGTAATGGTCTTGTCGGAAGAGTAACCTTAGTCGGTCCAAACTGGTCTCAGATTACATCAATAATTTCCGACAATTCCAATGTAAGTGCCACAATCATAAGTACACAGGACAATATTATTGTTTCCGGTGATTTGCAAGCAATGGATTTCGGAAGTATTCCTTTTACACAACTTCTGGATACTGATGCAGATGTTCGTGAAGGAGATAAAGTTGTAACATCCGATATCAGCGATAAATATCTTCCGGGCATTCTCATCGGTTATGTGTCTACAATTGCCATGGATTCAAACAATCTTACAAAGTCAGGCACATTGATTCCTGCTGTTGATTTTGGTCATATTGAAGAAGTATTGATTATTCTGGACATGAAGCAGAATATTACCGATGAAGATATTAACAAAGGTCTTGATTCGTTAAACTATTCCGAAGAAGCAATTGAGGAATTGGAAAATCCCGAAGCCAAGGAGGAATAAATGAAACGTTTTTTTGTTACAGTGTTTCTTCTTCTGACTCTGTTTGTTCTTCAGGGAACGTTTTTTGAAGCATTGCATTTTGCGAATACAGTACCCAATCTATTAATAATACTTGTAGTATCTCTTTCACTGATGAGAGGAGAGAAGACAGGTATTATTCTTGGTTTCTTCGCCGGACTCCTGATGGACATTTTTGCAGGTTCGGCAATCGGTCTATATGCTCTGATTTATATGTATATCGGATATGCCAACGGAAGCTTTCATAAAATTTTTTATTACGAAGATGTAAAGCTCCCGATGATAATGATAGTAGTTAGCGACATTATTTACGGTTTGCTGGTATATATCCTTTTGTTCCTGCTCAGAGGAAAAACAAATTTTTCATATTTTTTCGGAAATGTTATTGTTCCCGAAGCAATTTACACCATCGTTATTACCATTCTTCTTTATCCGTTGATATTATGGATAAACAAACTGCTGGAAAAAGATGAGTTAAGAAAGGCTAAGAAATTTGTTTCAAGATAAGCTAAAAGAATATTTTCACAGTTTAATAGAGTCCAGGGTAATCTATCTTATTGTAGTTTTTATTGTTCTCGGATGTATCCTTGTTGACAGAATTTTCACTCTGCAGATTATAAACGGCGATACATATATGACAAGTTTTGAACTGAAAACTAAGAAGGAAATTACCATCAATGCTGCAAGAGGCAATATTTATGACTGCAACGGTGTTCTTCTTGCATATAACGAATTGGCGTATTCTGTTCAAATTCAGGATGCGTTCCAACCGGGAAAAAGTAAAAACAAAAAATTAAACGATACCATTTTGCGTGCCATTGGCATTATTGAAGATAATGGTGATCATCTGTTAACAGATTTTAAAATATATGTTGATGATAATAACAGATACCAGTTTTCCGTTACCGGAACAGCGCAACGAAGATTTATAGCGGATGTATACGGTGTACCATATATCGATAATCTGACTTATGCTCAGTCCTCAAGCACCGCAGAAGAACTTATGGAATATCTTACCGGTCCCGACAGATACGAAGTAGATACATCATATCCCAAATCAACGGTTTTAAAGGTAATCTCTATAAGATACGCGATGAGTGCCAATACTTATCAAAAATATATTGCCACTACAATCGCCACCGGTGTTTCTCCGAAAACAGTAGCCGTTATCATGGAAAACTCCGATATTCTTCAGGGTGTATCAATTGCCGAAGATACTATCCGTGTATATCCAAAGGGAGAGTATACCGCGCAAATTATCGGTTATACCGGAAAAATTTCATCCGATGAGCTGGAAGAACTGCAACAGGTCGACAGCACTTATTCTTCAAATGATATTGTCGGAAAAACAGGTATCGAAGCCAGTCAGGAAGCAATTCTTAAAGGAACAAAAGGCTCTGAGACCGTATATGTTGATACAATGGGACGCATTACCTCTGTCGAAAATGTAGTAAGTTCGGTTGCCGGCAATAACGTTTATTTATCGATTGATTCAAAGCTTCAGGAAGATGTATATAAAATTCTTGAGCAAAAGCTTGCAGGTATTTTACTTAAAAAAATAGTAAATCAAAAAGAATATATTCCTACAGAGAAGGCTACAAGTTCGGATATTCTTATTCCGATTTACGATGTTTACTATGCACTTATAAATAACGATGTAATAAATATTAATCACATAAGTGATCCCGATGCCGCTGAAAGTGAGCAGGCTCTGTACAACGCATATCTTAAGAAAAAAGAAAAAGTCTTCTCTGATATAAATGACGAGCTTACTACCAAAAGAACTCCATACAAGAGAATGTCCATAGAGTGGCAGGTATATGAAAACTATATTGAAAGCCATTTAATTAACGAAGGTATTCTTGACAGTTCACTTATCAATAAGTCAGACAAAACATATATTGCATGGGCCACAGATGAAACAATTTCATTGGGGGAATATATTGAATATTGTATTTCTCAGAACTGGATTGATACTTCAAAACTGGATCTGAATGATTCATATTCTCAGGCAAGTGAAATATTTGAAGCGATTATAAATGAACTTAACGATGATTTAAGCAAAGACAGAGGCTTTGATAAGATTATGTACAAATATATAATTAAATCAGATATGGTTACGCCTCGAACAGTCTGCAATATTCTTGTTGAGCAGAATATAATCAGCCTTTCCGATTCCGAACTTTCACAGTGGAATCGTGGGGCTATAAGTGCATATTCGTTTATGATTACACGCATTGAAAATCTTGATATCACGCCTGCGCAATTAGCGCTGGATCCTTATTCGGCGTCATGCGTTATAACCGATGTTAACAGCGGAAAAGTTCTGGCTTTGGTGTCTTATCCCAGCTACGATAACAATTATCTGGCAAACGGTGCAGATTCAAATTACTTAAGAAAAATCAATTCAGATCTTTCTAAGCCGCTGATAAACTATGCCACACAGCAAAAGATTGCTCCCGGTTCAACCTTTAAAATGGTTACATCCACAGCCGGTTTAAAAGAGAATATTGTATCTACATCATCTATTATTACTTGTCTTGGTAAATTCAGCGAACTGGTTACCGATACTCACAACTGTTGGATATATCCCGGACGTCACGGTGCATTGACTTTGTCAGGGGCAATCGAGAAATCATGTAACTATTATTTTTATACAATCGGATATCAAATGAGTATTGATGAAAATGGTCAGTATAATTCCGAACTTGGTATAGAAAAACTTCAGAAATACGCAAATATGTATGGGCTTGGAGATAAGTCAGGCGTCGAAATAGAAGAGTCTATGCCGCAGGTTTCTACTCAGTATTCCGTACCTTCTGCCATCGGTCAGGGCACAAACAGTTATACGACCGTAGGTCTTGCAAGATATGTTACTGCCATAGCAAATTCAGGAACGGTATATAATTTAACATTATTGGACAAATATACGGACAGTAATGATAATCTTATTCAAAACTGTGAAGCAGAAATTGTAAATCAGGTAGAACTTGAAGACAGGGAATGGACCGCTATTCATGAAGGAATGAGACGAATGGCCGAAAGCAAATCCTACCTTCGTGCATTACCCATTTCGTCAGCCGGCAAAACCGGTACAGCCGAGCAAAGTAAGAACAAGCCCAACCACGCACTTTTCGTTTGTTATGCGCCTTACGAAGCACCGCAGGTAAGCATATCCGTTCGAATTGCAAACGGTTATACTTCCGATTATGCTGCCGATACGGCAAAAGAAGTTATTAAATATTATTTTGACATCGATAAAGTTGTAACCGGAAGTGCAACAGACGTAACAACTACAACCGGTGGAGGAGATTAAGATGAGTTCTATTATTATTAAAAGTATTTCAAACGGAATCAAGGTTAACCTTCCTCAGGATATTTCTTTCGAAGATATTCTTTCTGAAACCGGCCGCAAATTTACTGAATCCAAAGGTTTTTTTAAAGGAGGACAGCTTGCTGTTTCTTTTTCCGGACGTGCCTTAAGTGAAGAAGAAGAAAACAGCCTTATTCGCGTTATGGAAGATAATGGAGAATTTTCCGTAACATATATGATTGCTCCCGACGAAAACAATGAGGGATCAATTGCAAGAAATCTTGGTAAGGCTCTTGATGACAGAGATACTACCGGCTTCGGTACTGTATATAAAGGTTCTATATACAAAGATGAACATATTCAGTTTGAGTCCGGTGTAGTTGTTCTTGGGGACGTTGAACCGGGTGGATTGGTACGTGCAAAAGGAAATGTTATTATTCTCGGTGGTTTATACGGAAGTGTAAATATTGAAGTTACAGATGAAAAGCCGGGATTTATTTTTGCTTCGGAGATGTCACCCGAACGAATCAAAATCGGTAACGAACGTTATTATCATGAGAAGCCCAAATGGTCAATCAAACCTAAGTATCAAACTAAAGTTGCATATATAAAAGACGGTAAAATAGTAGTTGAAGCAATAAGTAGAAACGTTTTAAAGGATTTTGCATCTAATGTTTAAAGATCTACATATCAAGGATTATGATTTCAAATTAATAACGTTGATTATAGCCATCAATACTGTAGGTATTCTGGCGATAGGAAGTGCAAATCCCGCCAATCAGTCAAGGCAGCTGATGGGAGCAATCCTCGGTTTTTTTATTATGGTTGCCCTTTCTCTTTTTGATTACTCTGTGTTCCTTAAATTCTATTGGGTAGCATATTTTGCCGACCTGGCTTTGCTTCTTTTGGTGCGTTTTGCAGGAAGTAGTGCAAATCAGGCACAACGTTGGTTTGAGATAGCCGGAATTCGTTTTCAGCCCTCTGAAACAGCCAAAATTTTATTGATTATTTTTTTCGCTCAGTTTATTATGAGGTATAAGGAAAAAATTAATACGTTGAGATTTTTGATTAGTTTTGCGATATTGGCTGCTGTGCCTTTGTATCTTATTCTGGATCAGCCTGATCTTTCCACAACAATAGTAGTTTTTTCGATATTGTGTGTCCTTTTGTTTGTAGGCGGAATAAGTTGGAAATATATTGCCGGCGCTGTAGCTGTGGCAATTCCTTCAATTATTGTTTTTTTAAGTATAATATTAAAAGAAGGACAAACATTAATTGATGATTATCAGCGTAAACGTATTCTTTCGTTTTTCTATCCGGAAAAATTTGTTGACGATGCATATCAGCAAACAAATTCAGTCATTGCAATAGGTTCGGGACAACTTTGGGGGAAGGGTCTCAACAACAATATAATCACATCGCTTAAAAACGGTAATTATATCATTGAACCTGATACTGACTTTATTTTTGCGGTAATTGGCGAAGAACTTGGATTTATGGGCTCAATTCTCGTAATTATTCTGCTGTTACTGATTTGTCTCGAATGCTTTTTCATAGCAAGACGTTCAAGGGATGTTGCCGGACGAGTTATATGCGCCGGAATGGGAACACTTATCGGAATTCAGATGTTTTTCAACATTGGAGTTGCAACATTTATTCTTCCCAATACCGGACTGACATTACCTTTTGTCAGCTATGGATTGACGTCGTTGATGAGTTTATATATTGGTATGGGTTTTGTTATTAATGTTCGTTTCAGGTCCGGAGAAAAGGATCGTCGCGACAAAGAGAGAGGTGTTTTGAATTGAATATCGCATTAATTGCACATGATGCAAAAAAGAAGCTTATGCAGAATTTCTGTATAGCTTACAGGGGAATTTTAAGTAAAAATGATTTATATGCTACGGGAACAACCGGACGACTTATTGAAGAGGTAACAAATCTTACCGTTCATAAATATCTTGCCGGTCATTTGGGTGGAGAACAGCAGATTGGTGCCCAAATCGAGCATAATCAGATTGACCTTGTTATATTCCTTCGTGATCCGCTTACAAAGAAAATGCATGAACCGGATGTCAGCAATTTAATGCGTCTTTGTGATATGCACAATATTCCTCTTGCAACAAACCTTGCATCTGCTGAATTACTTATAAAATCCTTAGATCGTGGAGATTTAGAGTGGCGTGAAATGTACAAATAAACGTTTCGTTTCTTTAATATTGATTTTATGTCTGATGGTATCCTCATTTGCCGGTTGTTCTTCCAAAGGTTCAAACTCAAGCAGTTCCGTTGCGAAGTCATCCGATAGTGAAATGTGGATGCCATTTTCAGAATACACTTCATCGGATCACAATACATCGGGCCGATCATCCATTATTGAACATACCTCAAGTGATGAAAAGCTTCGTGGCTTTGCGACAGATTTCTGTGTCTTTGAAGGAGATGTTTCTTCAAATGATTTTATTCCGGAGCACAGTACTGCAGGATTACTCATAAATGTTGATTCCAATGATGTATTGTACGCAAATAATGCTTTTGAAAAGCGTTACCCTGCCAGTCTGACTAAGCTCCTGACAGCTTATACTTCATTACAATACCTTTCCGAGAATTCAATTGTTACAGTTTCATCCGAAGCAATCGATTCAATTACGGATCCAACCGCAGTAATGTTAAACATACATGCCGGTGACAATATGACAATTAGTCAGGCGTTACGTCTTATGCTTCTTTCGTCGTACAACGATGTCGCTGAAGCAATAGGATGTCAGTCAGGTGAAACTATTGATGGTTTTGCTGCTCAGATGAATCAGGCTGCATTGGAATTAGGTTGCACAGGCACTCATTTTGTCAATGCAAGCGGGCTTCATGACGATAATCATTATACAACAGCATATGATTTATATTTGATTTTTAAGGAAGTTGTTAATGATCCGGTTTTATATGAAATCATTCAGATGCGTGACTATTCCACAACCATAAAAAGAGCCGACGGAACAGATCGCAGTGTTAATGCGCTTAACACAAATCAGTATTTCAGAGGTAATTACAGCACCCCCGATAATCTTGTTATTCTCGGCGGAAAAACAGGAACTACCGAGGAAGCCGGACGTTGTCTTGTATTATATGTTCGTGATACAAATTCTACACCATATATCGCAGTGGTAATGGGTGCTGAATCTATGGATGAATTATACACTGAAATGACAAACATGCTTTCATTGTGCAATAAGTCTGTTAATTAACGAAACATTTGATATTTACACATTGTATTTTTTAGGTCGATACTTTATAATTATTACATCTGATTATTTTATAAAATTATATAATTTCAGGAGGTTGTATTATGGTTCAGTTAATCGTAGGAGAGAAGGGTAAAGGAAAGACCAAGCACCTGCTTGACAAGGTAAATAGTGAAGTTAAAAGCGTTTCGGGTAATGTCGTATATCTTGACAGAGATGGCAAGCATATGTACGAACTTAACAACAAAGTTCGTCTTATCGATGTATCCGATTATTTTATTGAAAATTATGATACATTTTTAGGTTTTGTTGCCGGTATTATTTCTCAGGATCATGATCTTCAGCAGATGTATTTCGATGGTTATCTTGCAATGAGCAAAACACCCATTGATAAGTTTGAAGAGGTTGTCAAAAAGCTTGACTCATATTCCGAAAAATTTGGAGTTGATTTTATTCTTTCAGTTTCTGTAGCAGAATCAGAACTTCCTGAATCAGTTAAGTCAAAAATAATCGTTTCATTATAATTTTGTTTACGGTAAGGCCCTGGCGTCCAACGCCGGGGTTTTTTAATGTAACAGAAAAGTTATGAATTATCTAAATGATATTAAGGTAATGGTAAAAAATGAAAGTTAGTGACAGTAAAATTTTAAATTTTCACAAACTTCATAAAGTTAATCCCGGAATTGTTGTATTTATTTTTATTTTTTTGTACGTATTGGTTTGTATTATTTTAGGTTCCAAAGAAACAAGCATTGTTGGTTACCAGGTTAAAAACGGAACTTTGTCTGAAAATCGTATATATACCGGTATTGCGCTTCGTGACGAAAATGTTGTATATTCGCCTGCTACAGGTTATATAGCATTGTTTATCGAAGAAGGAACTCGTACGGCATATAACAATCTCGTATATGCAATTGACCAGAACGGTAAAATTTCCGATTTGACAACCAAAGATCCGAATAAGGAAATCGGTCTTGAAGCAAAGGATATTTCTTCTTTGCGCCAGGATATAATGCTTTTTTCAAAAGACTTTACACCTTCACTTTATGAAGATGTAGTCTTATTTGAAAACAACATACATGATAAAATGTCACGACTCGAAAATCGTGAATTACTTGCAAATGTTGATGAAATCAATTCGCAGCATATAAATGATATCATCAGTTACTATAAAGCAAACAATACCGGAATTGTTTCATACTATCTTGACGGATATGAGAATTCCACCGCAGAACAGCTTACACCTGATGATTTCAAAAATGATACATATGAACCATCATATGTATATACCGATGATATGATTAACACCGGTGATTTTATTTATAAATTTGTTAATAATGAAAACTGGTCTCTTTGTATCTATGTTTCCAATGAAGAATTATCGCGTATTGAAGAAGATGATTATATTGATGTATTGTTTTCCAAAACCAAAACTCATTCATGGGGCCATGTCCATATTGTTAACAGATTCGATGACGGAGCAATTATTTCGTTATCCTTTACCAATTCAATGGTTACTTTTGCAAAAGATCGTTTTGTAGAAATAGAACTGCTTGTCGAAGAGGATACAGGACTTAAGGTTCCGAATTCTTCAATTGCCGAAAACACCTTTTTCCTCATTGATAAGGATTTTGTGGTTCAGGGTGTTAACGGTGCAAATTACGGAGTGAACAAGCAGGTTATTTCAGATTCGGGAAATGTAACCACAAAGTTCAGTGAAATTATTGTTTATAAAGAAACCGATGAAGAGTACTACGTTTCAACAACCGGATTGAATATTGGCGATGTAATATATTATGTAGAAACCGATAATTCTCCCGGAACACACGATTTAACATATGTAGTCGGTAAACAGGGTACGCTTATAGGCGTTTACAATATCAACAAAGGTTATGCCGATTTTAAACAAATCGAAGTTCTTTATTCAAATGATGAGTATTCAATAATTAAAGCCAATTCGCCTACAGGACTCAGGGCGTACGATTATATTGCCCTTGACGCATCTGTTGTTACCGATAAGGATTTTGTTTATTAAGGAATTTTATATATGAATGATTGTATAAATGTTAAAGATAATCTTGAAAAAGTAAATAATAATATCGATATTGCAGTCACAAAATCCGGTCGAAATCGAGAAGACATTACTCTTATAGCCGTTACAAAAACCAAGCCGTTTGAGATGCTTATGGATGCTTATGAATATGGGACACGTGATTTTGGTGAAAATAAAGTTCAGGATCTTGTTGCCAAATGGGAACTTGCTCCTAAAGATTCCCGTTTTCATATGATAGGGCACTTGCAAAAGAACAAAGTAAAATATTTGATTGGTAAAGTGTTTCTTATTCATGGAGTAGATTCGTTGACACTTGCCGAGGTTATAGAAAAAGAATCAGCAAAGGCTAATGTTATAACAAATATACTTATTGAAGTAAATGTAGCAGAAGAAGAAAGTAAATTCGGCGTAAAAGTATCAGAAACCAAAGAACTTGTTAAAGCCATTTCTTCTTTACCGCATGTACATATAAATGGGCTGATGACTATAGCACCATATGTTGAAAATCCCGAAGATAATCGTCAATATTTTGTTGAACTCCATGATTTACTAGTTGACATAAACAAGGAAAACTACCATAATGTAGATATGAATGTTCTTTCTATGGGTATGACCGGAGATTATATGGTCGCTGTAGAAGAAGGTGCCACATATGTTCGTGTAGGTACCGGTATTTTTGGGGAGAGAAATTATAGTAAGGAGTAGATCATGAGCGTTGTTGATAAATTAGTTAAATTTATGCAAATGAGCGACGATGATGACGATATTGTTGTTGACGATAACGAGAACTACAAAGACGATGAAGACGGCTATGTAGAACCCTCACAAGAAGAAAAACGGTTTACTTTCCAAAAAAATGAACCCGCTCAGGAAATGAAAATACGCAACTTTGCCTCAGGGCAGAAAGGAAAAAAGATGGTTTCCACACAAGAGAATTCAGAAGTTTGTATTTTTAAGCCCACCGATATTTCAGAAGCGAGAGAGATTACAAATACTTTACGAGCAAATAAAAGTGTTGTTGTAAATCTGGAAAACACAGATGATGCTACAGCACAGAGAATTATTGATTTTACCTCCGGTGCTTGCTATGCAATCGATGGTACACTTCAGAAGATTTCAAATTATATTTTTCTTGTGACTCCCTCTACCGTTGATATAACCGGATCTATTCAGCCCGGTTCTTCAGATATGGTATAAAAGGTTTTTAATCCTGTCACTGCAAAACGGTGACAGGATTTTTTTAATACATAAACATTAATTATACTGTTTTTACCCCAAATATTATATAGGAGATTTACTATGGAACCTATTCTTGTAACTGATAAAGCGCAGAAAAAATATGAAATTCTTTTGGAAAGCAATTTTGATGCAATGGCGTCCCGGATTGAGTTGCTTGCTCCCAAGGCTTCTAAAATTGTTGTTGTAACAGATGAAAATGTAAAAGCGGCTCAGCTTGAAACATTTAAAACAGCATTTGGTGACAGGCTTCCTGTTTTGGAAATCTGCTTTGAAGCCGGCGAGCATACAAAGAACATCAACAATGTTTTAAAGCTTTATGATTTCTATATGGAAAATAAAGTAACTCGAAAAGATGTTATTATTGCTCTCGGTGGAGGCGTTATCGGTGATTTAACAGGTTTTTCCGCAAGTACATACCTTCGTGGCATTCCTTTCATTCAGTGCCCTACAACACTTCTTTCCATGGCTGATTCATCAATCGGCGGAAAAACAGCAGTTGATTACAATGGTATCAAAAACAATGTAGGCGCATTTTATATGCCATCTCTTGTTTATATTAATCTTGAAGTATTAAAAACACTTCCCGATCGTCAATTTTTCGCCGGATTCTCTGAAATAATGAAAGCTGGACTTCTTGCCGATCAAAAGTTCTATTTATGGCTGATTGACAATATGTATGAGATCTGCGAAAAAGACACAGAAACACTTAAGCAGATGCTTTTTACAGCTATAAATATAAAAAAGAGTGTTGTAGAAAAAGATCCTTACGAAACTACCGGTGAACGTATGCTTTTAAACCTCGGTCATACTATTGGTCATGGCATTGAAAGCGTTCTTGGTGATACATACTTCCATGGTGAATGCGTCAGCCTGGGAACTGTTGCTGCAGCATATATATCATGGAAAATGGATTATATCAGCCAGGATACTTATCTTGAAATCCGTGATATGTTTGTTCCTTTTTATCTTCCTATTTCAATGGATACCGATAAAGAAAATGAGATTTTCGCAGCAATGGCATATGATAAGAAGAACAGTGGCAAAGCTATCAATATGGTTCTGTTAAAGCGTATCGGAAAAGCCTTTGTACAGGAAAACATTTCTCATGATTTGATTCGTGAAGCAATAAAAGAGCTTAATTATAAAGAAGAAGATTAATTCGGTATATTATTGTGAAACAAACACTTAAAGAAAAACGCTTTATTCTTATCATAAATCTGATTATCTTTACCCTCACCGTTATTGCTGACAGACTTATTAAAATATATGCTGAGAGTAAACTGAAAAATCATCCAAACAAATCTATTATTAACGGCATACTGGAATTCACATATCTTGAGAATTCCGGAGCCGCTTTTGGACTGTTGAAAGGTCAAAAGTCCTTTTTTATCCTTGTAACCATTATTATTCTATTCGCAATACTCTACGTTGTAGTAAGAATGCCTGCAAAAAAACACTTTTATGGAGCACAGATATGTCTATCACTTATAGCTGCAGGTTCTGTAGCCAATATGATTGATCGAATTCTCTATTCATACGTAGTTGATTATATTTATTTTAGTATTATCCAATTTCCCATATTTAATTTGGCGGATTTTTTTGTTACAACCGCAACCTTTGTTCTTATTGTTTTGATGTTGTTCTTCTACAAGGAAGATGATCTCAATTTTCTCAGATTTATGGAAAAGAAGATTAGGAATATTTAGACCATGTCATTAATAGTACTTACTGCAGGACCTGCAGATGAAGGTGAACGAATCGATAAATATTTGACTGATTCAAATCCCGGTTTATCAAGGTCCTATATTCAAAAACAAATTGAAAACGGAAGACTGTCTGTAAATTCCAAAACAGTGAAGTCGAATTATCGTATTAAAACCGATGATATGATTTCTTTTGACATTCCTGAATCTATTGTTCCGGATATTGAACCTGAAAATATACCTATTGATATCGTATATGAAGATGATGATGTCTGTATAGTCAACAAGCCCCAGGGTATGGTTGTACATCCCTCTGCCGGTCACTATGAAGGAACATTGGTAAATGCGCTGTTATATCACTTACAGGGCCGTCTAAGCGGTATTAACGGAGTCCTGCGTCCCGGTATTGTTCATCGAATTGATAAAGATACTTCAGGTCTTCTTATAATATGCAAAAATGATAATTCACATGAATATATATCAGCGCAATTAAAAGATCACAGCTGCAGACGTTGTTATCATGCTGTAGTGCATGGCATTTTAAAAGACGATGAAGGGACTGTTAACGCTCCGATTGGTCGTTCAAAGAATGACAGAAAAAAAATGGCAGTAGAAGAGAACGGTAAAGAAGCAGTAACACATTATAGAGTTCTTAAGCGTTTCAATGGTTATACATATGTCGAATGTCGTTTAGAAACAGGACGAACTCATCAGATTCGAGTTCATATGGCATATATCGGACATCCGCTTATGGGAGATTCTGTTTATTGCGGAAAAAAAGAGCCTGTAAACTTAAACGGTCAGGTGCTCCATGCCAAAACAATTGGATTTAAAAGTCCCCAGAACAATGAATTTAGGCTTTTTGATAGCGAATTACCCGAACATTTTGTAAAGGTACTCAATTATCTTGAAGCGAACATTTAATATATATTTCTTTTCAACATTATACTTATTTCAACACACTGTTATATAACAGATTTCTTTTTTTATTTTAATATTGTATAATGGTTATGAAATTATCTGACAATTACAGTTGGAGGTATGTGAAATGAATACTATAATTACAATCGGACGTCAATATGGTTCTGCAGGTCATGATATCGGTCGAAAAGTTGCCGAACATTTTGGAATTAAGTTCTGTGATAAGGAAATTCTTACAAGGGCTGCTAAGGATTCCGGTTTTTGTGAGGAAATGATTCATAATCATGATGAAAAGCCTACCAGCTCATTTCTTTACAATCTTGTAATGGATACATATTCATTTGGATACAATTCCTCAAGTTTTGTAGATATGCCTATTAGTCACAAAGTTTTTCTTGCACAGTTTGATGCAATCAAGGCTTTTGCAAATGAAGGTCCCTGTGTTATTGTAGGTCGATGTGCAGATTATGCACTCAGTGATTATAAGAATGTAATAAACCTTTTCATTTATGCTGATGATGATTTCAAAATTCAGCATATACTTGAAAACAATCCTGATGTTACATCCGCAAATAAGGCTCGTGAACTTATGCTTCGTAAAGATAAACAGCGCGCAAGTTATTACAATTATTATTCCTCAAAAAAATGGGGACGTGCGGAAACTTATGATTTATGTATAAACAGTTCTAAGCTTGGAATAGATGGTACTGTAAAGCTTATAACACAGTACATAGAAGACTTTGAAAAGAATAATCAGTAAAATTCCGGAATGAATTTTTTATTCGTAAATAGAAATATTTTAAGCGATTATTATGTTTGTAACTACATGATAATCGCTTTTTATATTCTCCTTGTTCAAAAAAGTTCCCCCATATGTCGGATCCAATTTATTACCTCTGTCAAATAACTCGATAATATCTTATGAATACGGATCAATTTTCGCTGCCTGCCGTCTGTGAGCGTCTTCTGAGGCCGCATAATGCTTTGCGGTAGTATTTATGTCAGAATGTCCCAAAACGTCCGCTACAAGCCTTATATCGCCTGTTTTGTTGTATAATGCTGTACCATAAGTGGAACGCATTTTATGTGGAGAAATTTTCTTGTTGGAAACAGCAACCTTAGCGTATTTGCTGACCATTTCCTCAATAGATCGAACTGCCATACGTTTTTTTCTGGTTGACATAAATAATGCTTTTTCTTTATCTGAAAGAATATAATTTGGACGTTCAAGTTCCAGGTAGTCTGTGAGAGCAGCGGCTGTAACCGCATCAAAATACAATATATGTTCCTTACGGCCTTTTCGTACAACGCACATTGAATTTTCATTGAAATTTATATCCGATACATCCAGTGAAACACACTCAGACACACGTATTCCGGTTCTAAGTAACAATGTTAAAATGGCATAATCTCGATAACGCGTATTTAATAGTATTTTTTGCTGACGTTCAGAGCCTACTTCACAGTTTTGTATGATTGTTAAAAAATTATCAACCTCTGTGGGTGTTAATCTGATAATAATATGGTCATCATCCTTACGTGTTTGTTTATTTGCCCCTACAGTCGGATCATTTGTCATAAAGTCATGCTGACATTGATATTTATAAAATGACCTTAATGCTGACATTTTACGCGCAATACCGGAAATTTCATTCTGAAGGTCTTTAGAGCCGATTACGGTAACATCACGTGCACTTAAATATTTTTGATATTCGTTGATATCCTGGAAAGATAAATCATTCAATATATCAGACGGAATGTCTTTAATTGCAAGGCTTTTACACGGAGGACAAAATTCCTGCAGAAATCCATAAAAAACAACTAAATCATACGCATAGCTGACTGCGGTACTTGGATTACGTGAAGCACGTGAATCCAGAAACTCATATGTATATGCAGGTAAATCTTTTTTTATTTCTTCAAGCTTAATTCTGTAGTTTCGATCCTTTTGTTTGTTAAATTCCGAATCACGCCCCATACATTTTTATTCCTTTCAAATTATATGTAATCACTCTCATATGGCTTAAAATTGCCGTTTCATTGCGTTAAATTGAGATTTAACGCAATGTTGCATATAACTATACTACTACTGTTTTGCATTTTTTTCAATGCATTTTTCCCAAAAATCTATCTTTAATAAAAAATAAAAGCATCCGTTGAACAGATGCTTTTGTTTTTTATTAATTATTGTCTGATTTTTTTCTTCTTATTATTTTTTTGATTTTAAAAAACAATTTTTTTATAATAATTTGAATTTTTGTATCATTTTGGTTTTTTGGCGGCTTTATATGCTCATAAGGCTTAATTTCACCATTTTCATCAATTGTACTTATTGATTTGTATTTATCAGGATCAGTCGGTAAATTTTTCTTCTTAAGCATTCCATCTGTAATCGTCGTTGCGAAGGCAAAAAGAACGCCTGTTACAGGTACTGCCAAAATCATACCTACTATTCCGAATAAACCGCTAAAAATTGTAATTGAAGTAATTATCCAGAAAGTTGTTACGCCGGTTGTCTGCGACAAAATCATTGGACCGATAAGATTTCCGTCAAGCTGCTGTAATACAACAACAAAAATAATAAAGTATAATGCCATTTTCGGGTTAATCATTAATAGAATAATCGAACTGGGAATTGCACCAAACCAAGGTCCGAAAAAGGGGATTATATTGGTTACACCAATAATAACGCTGATAAGAATTCCGTATGGCATATGCATTATTTTCATGCAAATAAAACATATTATTCCTATGATAACAGAATCAACAACCTTCCCTGAAAGAAATCCAATGAATGTCTGATGGGTAAACCTCACACCTGCTATAAATTTGTTTGCAGTCTTCCTTTCAAATACCGCATAACAAAGACGCACGCATGACATTGCGAATTTTTCTTTACTTGTAAGCACATAAATGGAAATAATGAATCCAATAACAATATTCCATATAAATCCAATGAACTTCATTATACTTGAAGAAAAATTCGTAAGAATTTGCTTTACATTCGGTAAAAGATTTGTAACGGCAGGAAGAAGTGATTCGTTCAGCCAGTTATCGGTTTCATCTGAAAAATTAGAAACTATCGTAGATATTAACGCAGCCACATCCGGATTATTTTCCATTATATTATCCAGCCATTTGATTAAATTGGCTGTATATCTGGGATACATTACACCAATATTTCTAATGCTTACAACAAGCTGAGGTATAACACTTGAAAAAAACAAATACAGTAAAAATGCGGTAAAAATCAGCGTTGAAACAAGGCTGAAGGTTCTGATATGCTTATCTCTGTTCTTGTCTTTCTCTGCCTCAAACCATTTAAGTTTATGAAACACCGGAATATAAATCTTCTTCTCAAAAAAATTCAATATTGGTGAAAGCAAATATGCAATAATTAATCCATACATAACCGGTGCTATTGCACTTTTAATAACTTCCAGTCCGTTCTTAATTGAATCATTGTTCCATATGAAGAAAACAACCATCAAAATTGCAATTGCCGTAAAAAATGCGGTTATTCCCATTTGTATATATTTTTTATCTATATGAATTTTCATAACCGGTCTCCCAATAAAATTATTTACGTAATAATACTAATATAGCACTCTAAAACAAATTATGGTATCATTTCGAAATAGAAATTATAAAAAGAACGGCCTCTAATTTTTATACACACAAATTAGTGAAATGAAGGGTATAATATGGACCTGCAACGAGTATTAAGCTTGGTACGAAAAGCTTGCGATGAATATAATATGATTGATGAAGGTGACAAAATTGCAGTTGGAATATCCGGTGGAAAGGACAGTCTTACTCTTCTGTACGCTCTTGCGAAAATGAGACGGTTCTATCCGAAGCATTATGATATTATTGCGATAACTGTAGATCTGGGGTGGGATAATCTTGATTTGTGCGGAATTCATGCCTTTTGTGATATGCTTGATGTTCCATATGTTATCGTAAAAACAGATATTGCAAATATAGTTTTTAATGAACGTAAAGAATCAAATCCTTGCTCTCTTTGCGCTAAGATGCGTAAAGGCGCACTAAACAATGCAATACAAGAACAAGGCTGCAACAAAGTCGCGTACGCACATCATAAGGATGATGTTGTTGATACAATGATGATGTCGCTTATATTTGAAGGTCGTTTCCACACCTTCTCTCCTGTCACATATTTGGATAAAACAGGTTTAAGAGTTATTCGTCCTCTTATGTTCATTAAGGAATCAGAGGTCAAAGGTTTTGTTAACAAATACTCTCTTCCTGTTGTAAAAAGTCCCTGCCCGGCCGATAAGCATACCAAACGTGAATATGTTAAGGGTCTAATAAAATCGATAAATTATGAAAATCCCGGAGTTCGTGACAGAATGTTTACCGCAATAAAAGACTCAAATCTTGACGGATGGAATTAAATATAGCCATATAAAAACAGCCTGCCGCTCATCACGACAGGCTGTTTTTATGAATGGATTGTATCATAATAAGGGATGATGATATATTTCCCGGAGTTGGGGTTCTCCGAAGAATCAAGGTTATTAATGAATCTGACTTCCTGTGCATAGGCCTTTTGTGAAGTCATATAAGGGTTTGCGTATTCCGCAGCTAAATCTTCAATGGTAAGTCCATCTGTAATCTCTACTGTTTTGAAATATTTATAGTATTCCGGATTATCCTCTGCCGCAAATCCTCTAACGGAAAATGCGAGTGAAAGAATAGAAATTATAATAACAATTCCCAATCCCATTAAAATAAGCTGTTTTCTGATCTGCTGTTTTCTTCTAATTACTGTTAATTCACTTCTAGATAATGTAGCTGTCATCTTTATTTCCTCAAAAATCGAACATTTGTCACGAACACTTGTTTGCTATGTACACATAATATCGAACAAACATTCTTTTGTCAACACTTTTCGAACATATTTTCCGAACAAATTTTCGAAAAACAAATTGAAGTTTTCGAACAAATGTGTTATCTTTTATTTGTAAACATATTAATTCAGTGTTGTGGTGAAATGCCGCGATGTGGCACATAGTGTCGCGTGAAAAACTATTTACCTAATATGGAGGATATTTCATGGGCAGAAATGGTTTAAGTGATAAGCAACAGGAAATACTCGATTATATAAAAGAAGAAATTTTAAAAAGAGGATATCCACCTGCAGTTCGAGAAATTTGTGAGGCTGTGGATTTAAAATCAACTTCTTCCGTACACTCTCATCTTGAGACTCTTGAAAAAAGAGGATATATCAGGCGTGATCCCACTAAGCCACGTGCAATTGAGGTTTGTGATGATTCCTTTAATAATGTTCGAACAGAAACCGTCAGCATTCCGGTTGTTGGTACTGTAGCAGCCGGCCAACCTATACTGGCCGAACAAAATATTTCAAATTATTTTCCTATTCCTCTTGAATATGTTCCTCATCATGACGCCTTTATTCTTAAGGTTAAGGGCGATTCAATGATTAATGCAGGAATTTTCAGTGGTGATCAGGTGCTTGTTGAAAGTACACAGGATGTCAAAAATGGAGATATTGTTGTTGCGCTTATTGAAGATTCCGCAACCGTAAAGACATTTTACAAGGAAAACGGTTACATTCGCCTTCAGCCTGAAAATGATTCAATGGATCCGATTATTGTTGAAAATTGTTCAATTCTCGGTAAGGTTTTCGGTGTATATCGTTTTTATCGTTAAAAAACAAAGCATGTCGTTTACGACATTCCAACACCACTTTTGCGCTGTTGTAAGTGACATAATTCCATTTCATATTAAACAAAAATAAAGTGCGTATGAAAAATGTTTTTCGTACGCACTTTTTCTTTAAACTAAGGTTATATGACAAAACGTATTGATTGCCTTATTCGAACATCACTCTTCTACTTTTGCGTCTCGCCAAAGTCTGTCAAGATTATAGAACTCTCTGCTCTCCTGGTTAAAAATATGAATCATAAAATCACCATAATCCATTAAAATCCAATTACCGCCGTCATAGCCTTCAATCTGCTTCGTATGAATACCGTTTTTACCTAAAACTTCTTCCGCCGCATCAGCCATTGCCTGCATTTGATTTGAATTGTTACCGGATGCAAGCAAAAAGAAATCGCCTATAGGAGAAAGACCGGTAATGTTGAGAACTTTAACGTTCTCGGCTTTCTTATCTTCCAATGCTGTCTTTGCAAGAAAAACTGCTTCTCTTATTTCCATTCTCTATTTCTCCTTATGATAATACTCGTATGTCTTAAGCGTTGCCTCATCCATACTGTTCGGGCTTTTTTCATTTAAATAATTAACTGTATCTTCCAAAATCATAAAAAGAGCCTCATTTATATCTTCAAATGCAGCTTTTCTGATTTCGGGTAATCTTGGCTGTTTGTCACGATTAGGCTCAATATAATCAGAAACATACAATATCTTCTGAAGGAGCGTCATCCCCGGTGTGCCTGTTGTATGAGTCAGTATTGCATCAAGTATTTCGACATCATCAATCCCATAAACGTCTTTTGCCATTACAGCACCTGTTTTTGCATGAATCAACTGCGGACACCTAAGCTCACACTCAGATAAATCTATATTCATGTCTTTCGCAAGTCCAACCTGGCGATCGGTTTTATACTGCTTTGCACAGTCATGCAAAAGGCCTGCTAAATATGCTTTATCAACATTTTCACCATGCTTCATTGAAAGACAGGCTGCTGTATGCGCAACACCCATTGTATGTCTGAATCTGTCTTTAGGTAACCTGTCCTTTAATAGTTCCTCAAGATAATCAAATGATACAAAACTCATCAATTGCCTCCAAACGCATTCAATTATTTTCGTAAATCAAATGCATCAATACAGTCTGAAATATATATTTCCGGACTTATTCTTCTTCATTGGCATAAATATGATTTTTATTAATATATTCAATTACCTTATAATGAACAAGATATCTGATTGACTTTCCTGCTTTTACTTTTTCACGAATGGCAGTGGATGAAATATCAACACAGTTGATCGGAAGAAGCTGAATATCAGCTTTTTCGTACTTTGCCTTAAGCTCCTCAATTTTCTTCATAAGGCTTTCTGTGTTAACTGTATTTCTTACAGCAACAAGAACAGTTACTTCATTGAATATTCTTTCAGGATCTTTCCACTTTTCCATGTTCATCAAGGAATCAGCACCAACAATGAAACTGTATTCTGTGTTAGGATTGTTCTTCTTAAGTTCGGCAATTGTTTCACTTGAGTACGAATAACCGTCTCTGTCAACTTCAATTGTTGAAAGAGCAAAATGACTGTTATCCTGGATTCCTTCGCCTATCATCGAAATTCTTATTTTTGCATCAAGTGCACATTCCTTCATGTGAGATTTTCCACATGGAATAAAAAGAACTTCATCAAGCCCAAATGTTTCGTATGCATTCTCAGCAACGAGCATATGTCCTAAATGAATGGGGTTGAATGTACCGCCCATTATACCTACGCGCTTTTTCTTTTCCATTATAATGTCCTCCTGAAAGTCATTTGACCATGTAAAAATTACTTAGGTAACTCTATCTTTTTGTTATCCTTGTTCTCTTTATAAAGAACAATCTTTTTCCCGATTACCGAAACAAGTTCCGAACCTGTTCGTTCTGCCAACACTATGGCCATCTCTTTGGGATTCTCGGCACAATTGTTAAGAACGGAAATCTTAACCAGTTCTCTGGTGCTAAAACACTCGCGTACAGCCTCTACAATTTCAGGTGATAAGCTACCCTTACCAATCTGAAAAATAGCATTTTCTTTGCTTGCAAGACTTCTTAAATAAGCTCTTTGTCTACTGTTCATTATAATCCTCAATTTACTTATAGTAATCAAATGAGAAACCGTACATTCTTACTGTATCGCCGTCATTAATTCCGAGTTCCTCAAGTTTTTTTAATATGCCATTGTCTTTTAAGAAATTCTGGAAGAATAAAAATCCTTTTTCAGAATCAAGATTTGTATAACCGAGCATCTTTTCGATGCGAGGTCCTTCAATAACATATTCATCTTCTTTTTCATCATAATAAACCTCAAAGGGTTCATTTGAATATAATCCGCCAAATTCCGGAGTAATTTCAGGCTCAAATACAACCGTCTCTCTGGGGAACTCTTTTAACATATCACTAAGATGATACATAAGTTCCTTTACGCCTTCTCTTGTAGCTGCAGATATTGCAAAGACCTGATAACCCTGCGGTTCAAATTCTTCTTTCAATTTTGTTAGGATGGCATCTCTGTCATCACATGCATCAAGCTTGTTTGCCGCAATAATCTGAGGCTTATTTGCAACATCAGAACCATACTTCTTAAGCTCATCATTGATTTTGTAGATGTCTTCAATAGGATCCCTGCCTTCAACAGATGCAGCATCAACAACATGAACAAGAATTCGTGTTCGTTCAATGTGGCGAAGGAAATCAAGTCCAAGTCCCACACCGTCGCTGGCGCCCTCTACAAGCCCCGGAATATCAGCGATAACAAATCCTCCGTCTACAATGTCTACAACACCTAAATTAGGTTGCAATGTAGTGAAATGATAGTTTGCAATTTTGGGCTTCGCATTGGATACAACAGATAATAATGTTGATTTTCCTACATTGGGAAAGCCTACAAGACCAACATCCGCAATACATTTAAGCTCAAGGCAAATATTAAGTTCTTTCGCCGGCTGACCTGGTTTTGCATACTTTGGTGCCTGCATTGTGCTTGTGGCATAATGCTGGTTTCCCAAACCGCCTTTTCCGCCCTCAAGAAAAACAACCCGCTTGTTGTCTCCCGACATATCAAGCATAACTTTACCGGTTTCTTCGTCCTTGATTACGGTGCCTTCAGGAACCTTTAAAACAATATCCTTACCATCTTTTCCGTGGCAGTTTGATTTTCCGCCATTCTGACCGTCTTCGGCTCTGTAGTGCTTATTAAAACGATATTCCGTAAGTGTGTTCATGCCGGGATCCACTTCAAAAATAACGCTTCCTCCCTTACCGCCATCTCCGCCGTCAGGGCCACCGTCAGGAACAAATTTTTCACGACGGAATGATACATGACCGTCTCCGCCCTTACCACTTTTTATATAAATTTTTGCTCTGTCCGCAAACATCTTATTTTCCTTTTTATTATACCAATTACATTAAACAATAAAAAATTTTTCAGTAAACAATAACGTATCCTCTTTCGGACACTGTGCGTAAAACACCTGAAGCTTACAAAAACATTTACTTCGTGTAAAGTGCACATCCTCACAGGCATTTTACATAATTCATATTATACTAAAAACAGCTTCAAGTATGCACTACTTGAAGCTGTCAATTTCAGTTCTGATTATTCTGCTTCTACAGGGTATACGGAAGCCTGCTTTCTGTCTCTTCCAACTCTTTCGAAACGTAATACACCGTCAACTGTTGCAAACAGTGTGTCGTCACCGCCTCTACCAACATTAACACCGGGATGAATCTTTGTTCCACGCTGTCTGTAAATAATATTTCCGGCCTTAACGAACTGTCCGTCAGCTCTCTTCGCACCTAATCTCTTGGATTCGGAATCTCTACCGTTCTTAGTAGAACCTACACCCTTTTTATGAGCGAAAAATTGAAGGTTTAATTTCATCATGGTTTACACCTCCTATTTGTCAGTTTAACATTCTTACTATACTCTTTTGAAATTTCTTCAAGTCCAAGAACAAGTGACTTAAAAAGCAACTGAACATCATCTTTATCGTAGTCCGATATTCTGATATCCATATATCCGCTTTTACTGTCCAGTTCAACTGAAACATCAGTCTTCAGAAGTTCTTCCACCGAATTCACAAAATTCTGTGTAAGAACCGAAACAGCCGCGCATACAATATCCTTACCGGCCCTCGCATATCCGGCATGACCTTCTGTCTCAAATCCAAAGTACTTGTCATCTTCTGTGATGTAAAAAGAAATTTCTGTCATATCACACCTAATTATGCGTTAATCTTTTCAATCTTAACCTGTGTGTATGCTTGTCTGTGTCCGTTCTTTTTGTGATATCCGGTCTTTCTCTTGTACTTGTATACAATAACCTTCTTACCACGTCCCTGATCCATAACAGTAGCAGAAACGGATGCACCTTCTACGTCTTTAGCAACTTTAAGCTCATCACCTGAAACAGCGATAACCTTATCGAATACTACAGAACTTCCAACTTCAGCATCAAGCTTCTCAACACGAATAACATCGCCTTCAGATACCTTGTACTGCTTTCCACCGGTAGCAATAATAGCGTACATAAAAATTTCCTCCTATCTAAAACCTCAGACATGATCCAAGATTTTTACTCGCTAGCTTTGGTGATGCATAAGCATTCTTAAACCACACTAAGCGGCATACTCAAACATAATAATCTTCCGTTCGATTTTTGTCAATACTTTTTAATCAGCATTTTACAGCATTTTACAAAACTCTCATTTTACAAAACAGCCTTCACACACCTGAAATTCTTATCACAATTCAAAATCATAAATTGATGCTCTGATTTTTTGTCTTGAAATTTCCATAAATTTCATTGCAGTGAAACCATATACTTTGCATTTGCATTTATCATTCTTCAAAAGCGAACGCATATAAGTAAGTAATTCTTCTTCATCTTCGGCATTATCAAAATTAATAAAATCAACTGCGATCATTCCGGAAATATTACGAAGTGCCAACTGTGACGCAACCATCGAAGCAGCTTCGAAATTAACCTTCATAATCATCTTTGTTCTGTCATTTTTTATATCAATCTTACCTGAATTAACATCAATAACAGTCATTGCCTCGGTTGGTTCAATAACAAGATAACCTCCGCAATCCAAGTTAACCTTTTTTGCGGTTGCCAAAGACATTGCATATCTGATTCTGTACTTCGCTTCAAGAGAGATTCTTTCATCATTATGAAGAACGGTTTTTCCGGGAAAAACTGAATTTATTTCGTCAAACAGTTCAATATCATCGGTAACAATTTCTTCATAAGAATCTGATTTAATATCCAAAATTGACTTTAAATATCCCGGCTTTTCCTTGTATAGACAGGAATAAAGTGAACGGCTGTTTCCATGCAGTATAATATCGTCAAGAATTTCGTCCAAGCGCCTATATTCGGTGACAAAGCTGTCCCTGCTGCATGAAGACGCATTGGTTCTGATTATTCCACCATGCTTTCTGTCAGGATATTTTTTGTCCAGTTCTTCTTTCAATAAAGCAGCTTCCTCTTTTGAAATCTTACCGGAAGCATGAACATTCGGTCCCTTGTCCGAAACAACACAGTATTCTCCCGCTATTTCAATGGATAATGATAATGTGTATCCTTTTGTTTTTACCGGTTCATTGATGACTTGTACAGTCAGTAAATCTCCTTCTTTAATCGTTGACTCGGCGGGTCTGTTTAATTTTAAGAATCCTGTTACCCCCGGAAGAAAATCAACAAATGCAGCACCCAGTTCTTTTTTTACTTTGGAAACACGTCCGACGTAAATACTTCCAAGTGTCACTGCCTCTAATCCGGAAGGAAATATCCGAACCGGTTCACCGTTGCAATATTCAATTGAAACAATAGTATTTTCACGTCTAAAAACTACAATTTTATTCATCTACTTCATCCAGCGGTGCAAGTTCACCGGAAGCATTTCTCAAAAGCAAATCCTTACGAAAAACATGATACGGATAATCTAAAAGGTTAAAACCTCCTAATTTTGCTAAAACCTCAAGGATATATGAAGTTCTGATATTTCCCGAACTTGAAGCCGCAATTGTGAAGAATACACCATTTTCACAGCATCCGATATCATAAACAAACTCTTTAATGTTAAATGTGTTTTCTCCGGATTTTGTTGTTTTCGTGTACATGATTTCATCCATTGAATTATATTTTTCAATAATTTCGTTTGCTATCGGATTAACCTTATCAAAAGATATTACGTAACTGGCTGCTGCAACGGAAGCCATCGCATTTCCTGCATTTTCGGGAAGAACCCTGCAGGACAAAACACAAATACCATCAACCATCTGCTTGTTGAGTTCGTCAGTAAGTGAAGAAATATCCTGACCATCTTCAAGTTCGACGTCAAAGTACTCTCCTTCGCTTTCAATGCCGACGCCGAGTGCCTGTGCAAAACTCATAATCATATGAGGTGAAAAACCACCCGAATATTTAACCTTAAAATCCGTACGTCTGAATGCCTTCTGGAAATATCTCATCAAATCAAGATGTCCGATAAATCTAATGACGCCGGTTTTTGAAAATTTAACTCTAACCTTCATTTAGTTACCATATTTCAAATCCGTAGGAATTTGACCTTCATCGTAATATTTATTGTTGCGGGCAACTACCGATTAATACAGATACCGCAATCAAATCTGGCTGATCCGCAGCCTGAGCATCTCACCTTACAGTTGTCTGTTTTGACTCCTTCCGCGGCCTTATGCCATTCTCTTAAAAGGTGCGCCTTTGTTACACCGCAATCTATATAATCCCAGGGGAAAATCTCATCATCCTTTCTCTCTCTGGTAGTATAGAAATGCCAGTCAATATTTTCTTCTTCAAACGCATCCAGCCACTTCTGATAATCAAAAAATTCCGTCCAGGCATCAAAAATAGCACCTTTTTTGTATACGTTAAGAAGAAGCTTCGATAATTTCCGATCACCTCTTGCGAGAACGCCTTCAAGCATACTAACATCCGCTTCATGCCAGTTATATTTAATAACCTTTTGGTTAAGCTGAGCCATAATATAATGTTTTGTATGCTCCGCCTTATCAATAAAGGTTGTCGGTGTATCCATTTTCGCCCATTGAAAAGGAGTAAAAGGTTTAGGAACAAAGAATGACGTACTGACAGTAATTGCAACTTTGCCGTTTACACGTTCTTCCTTCGGAACGGTATCATAAAAAGTTGCTGCAATAAGATTAGCAAGCTCTGCAATGCCTCGTATATCGTCCTCTGTTTCAAAAGGCTGCCCAAGCATAAAGTAAAGCTTCACCTTCGTCCATCCACCCTTAAAGGCCATTGTTGCGCCGCCGATAATATCATCAACAGTAAGTCCTTTATTAATAATATCTCTCATTCGCTGTGATCCGGCCTCAGGGGCAAATGTAAGGCTCGATTTCTTGACATCCTGAATTTTGTTCATAACATCAAGGGAAAACTCGTCTATACGTAAGCTTGGAAGCGCGATATTAACCTTCTTATCACTGCACATTGTTATCAGTTTTGACAGCAATTCATCAAGTCCTGTGTAATCTGAAGAAGAAAGGGAACTTAGTGTAATTTCCTCATGTCCCGTATTCTTTAATATCTTTTCGGCCTTGTCTATAAGATAATCGACACTTCTCTCACGAACAGGGCGATAAATCTGCCCTGCCTGGCAGAAACGACATCCTCTGATACATCCTCTTTGTATTTCCAACACCATTCTGTCCTGAGTTACTTTTATGAAAGGAACAACCGGTTTTTCAGGATAATATGTGTTGTCCATATCAGTTACGATTTCTTTCAAAATCTTCTTTGGAACATCATCATATACAGGAACAAAATCCTTAACCGTACCATCCTCGTTATAAATAACATCGAGCATCGAAGGCACGTACATTCCGGGAATTTTGGCAACAGCATGAAGAAATTCTTCTCTGGAAGCCCCTGCTTTTCTCATCTCTTTATATGTATCAAGAATAAGTCTGTATTTTGTTTCCCCTTCTCCAATATAGAAAAAGTCAAAAAAATCTGCCAAAGGCTCTGCATTGTATGTGCAGGGACCTCCGCCGACAACAATAGGATGGTCCCAGGTTCTGTCCTTGGAATAAATCGGAATCTGACCTAAATCCAAAATCTGTAAAATATTTGTGTAACACATCTCGTACTGGATTGTTATTCCGAGGAAATCGAGATTTTTTATGGGCTCCTGGCTTTCAAGGCCAAAAAGAGGAATATTCTTCTCTCTCATTATTTTGTCCAAATCAGGCCATGGAGAATAAACTCTTTCGCACCAGGTATCCTCAAATGAATTAAACATATCATACAGAATCTGTATTCCCAGATGGCTCATTCCAATTTCATAAACATCCGGGAAACACATAGCAAATCTAATATCGACCTTTTCAGGATCTTTGACAACACTGTTAAATTCATGTCCGATGTAACGTTCCGGCTTTTGTACGGACATCAATATTTCTTCTGACAAAGCAAGTTTTTCGTTCATATATATTCCTTATACAACACTCATTATTCTTGCAAGTGTTTGTTCTTCCGTTGTATTTTCATAAAAAATAAGAGCGGTAAACGCCGCTCTTATTATATCATCATTTCTATCTGTTTGCCAATTCTGTCATGATTTCTTCCCACGTAATTCCCTTTTCTACCATAAGGACCATAATATGGTACAAAAAGTCAGATATTTCATACTTGATTTCATTTGAATTGGGATTTTTTGATGCAATTACAATCTCAGTTGCTTCTTCTCCAACCTTCTTTAAAATCTTATCCACTCCCTTATCAAAAAGATAATTTGTATAAGAGCCCTCCTTAGGATTCTTTTTTCTGTCTTCAATTACTTCATAGACATCCGAAAGAATACTGAACGGATTCTTTTCTTCATATTCATATGAAATAATCTCATTAAAGAAGCAAGAATAGCTGCCTGTGTGGCATGCGGCGCCAATCTGTTCAACCTTCGCCAAAAGTGTATCTGCATCACAGTCGTACGCGAGAGATTTTACGTACTGAAAATGACCGCTTGTTAAGCCTTTTACCCATATCTCACTTCGTGATCGAGACCAGTATGTCATAATGCGTGTAGCAATAGTCTTCTCATATGCTTCCTCGTTCATATAGGCAACCATAAGAACCTGATTGGTTTTGTAATCTTGAACAACAACCGGAATAAGCCCGTCTGATAAAAGCTTAAATTTTGAAAAAGGAACAAACTCAATGCCTACAATCTTTCTGAGTGCATCAAACTGTTCTGTGTTCTCATTAATTGTTTCGCCTGTTATACCTACATTTTCGAATTTTCCGTACACCTCAATAAGTCTGTCAAGACTTACATTATGTAAAAAGAAAACAGCAGGCACAGAAGTTTCCAAGTCCTTATATTCATTATCAAGTTTCGACTCTAAAACAATTGTTTCACAGGCATATTTTTCAATAAGTTCCCTGTTATCGGTAAACTCATTTATATTCTTAATACAAACAACAATCTTTTCCTTACCGAATTTTGTTGAAACTTCTTCAGTGATTTCAACATTATCTTCTCTGGAATAATTAAGAACAGCCTTTTTACATCCGACATAAAGGATCTTTTTTACATCCTCCATGCGTTTAACATTACCGGCACCGATAACCGGAACCTTTGAAGCATCGCATATTTCTTTAATCGCATCCAGCGCTTCTTCATGTTCCTTATCTTCATTTGAAAGATCGAATATTAATATTTCATCGCATAATGCATCCGAAAATTTCTTTGCAAGAACAACAGGATTGGTTTCGATAATTGTGTCGTCACCAAATCCTTTGACTGCCATTTTATTCTTAAGATATATGCAGGGAATTAACTTTTTTCTCATAATTAATTAAAGAGTACCTTTCGTTGAAGGAATACCTGACTGTCTCGGTTCAAAGCTTGTAGCCTCATCAAGTGCTTTTGCAAATGCTTTAAACATGGCTTCGCATTTATGATGATCATTTTGGCCATTTAATACTTTAATGTGGAGATTCATTCCTGCACTGTACGATATTGCATAGAAGAATTCCCTGATAGTCTGTGTTTCAAGATATCCTATTCTTTCAGTATCAAAATCACATTCAAAATTAAAATATGGTCTTCCGCACAAATCTATGGCGCAAAGAACAAGCGTATCATCCATAGGAAGCATAAAGCTTCCGTAACGCTTTATTCCTGCTTTATCGCCTAAAGCCTCCCTGATAGCAAGCCCCAAAACGATACCGGTATCCTCTACCGTATGATGACAATCCACATTTATGTCACCGCGACAGGAAACCTTTAAATCAAAAAATCCGTGTTTTGAAAAGCCTTCAAGCATGTGATCAAAAAATCCGATTCCCGTATCTACACTTGACTGTCCGCGACCGTCAAGATCAAGCTGAATCGAAATATTTGTTTCTTTTGTTTCACGCTCGATTAATTTACATCTGGCCATATTTATCTCCTCTATATTATTCAAATCTTACCGCAACAGAATTTGCGTGAGCTGTAAGGCCCTCGTTGTTGGCAAATAGTTCAACTTCCTTGTGAACTTTTTCAAGCCCCTCACGAGAAAATGCAATAATACTTGACTTTTTAATAAAATCATCAACATTGACAGGTGAGTAAAATCTACTTGTTCCGTTTGTGGGAAGAATATGATTCGGACCTGCAAAGTAATCTCCCAGGGGTTCTGAAGAATATTCGCCAAGGAACATAGCTCCGGCATTTTTAACCTTTGTCATTGTATCAAAAGGATTTTTTGTAAGAATCTCAAGGTGTTCCGGAGCAATTTCATTTACTGTGTCAACCGCGTCTTCCATGTTGTCTGCAAGAAGAATATATCCGAAATTATCAAGGGAAGCGCGAATAATCTTCTCTCTCGAAAGTTTCCTTGTGAATTCTTCAACTTCTATAGAAACCTTATTTGCAAGTTCTTCAGAAGTAGTAATAAGAATTGCCGAAGCCATTTCGTCGTGTTCTGCCTGGCTCAAAAGATCTGCCGCAACAAATCTGGGATTAGCTGTTTCATCAGCAAGAACAAGAATTTCCGAAGGGCCTGCCAGTGAATCAATACCTACATTGCCGTAAACTGCTTTCTTGGCAAGAGCAACGAAAATATTACCGGGTCCTGTAATTTTATCAACCTTAGGAATTGACTCTGTACCGAATGCAAGCGCTGCAACAGCCTGTGCACCGCCAACTTTATAAATTTCATCTGCACCTGCAATATCTGCGGCAACAAGTGTACCTGCATTAACCTTACCTTCTGCATTAGGAGGAGTAACCGCAACGATTTTAGATACACCCGCAACTTTAGCGGGAATAATATTCATAAGTACACTTGAAGGATATGCAGCTTTTCCTCCCGGAACATAAGCTCCGCATTTTTCAATTGGAATAATACGTTGTCCGAGAATAGATCCGTCGGGTTTTGTATCAATCCAAGTATTTCTTAACTGTTTCTCGTGAAATACTCTGATATTTTCGGCAGCGTGTTTCATGACACTGATGTACTCGTCATCAACTTCTTTATATGCTGCCTCAATCTCTTCTTTTGTCACGCGAATATTTTCGGCATTAAGATCGAATTTATCAAATTTCTTTGTATATTCAAATACTGCCTTATCGCCGTTTTCTTTAACATTTTCAATGATTTCGGATACTATCTTTTCAAATTCACCGTAATTCGAAGTGCTTCTTTTTAAAAGATTCTTTAAAATATCCTTTCTGCACTCTTCGGTAAGTTTAACAATACGCATTATAAAACCTCCTTCAATCTGCCGATTATGTCATTAATTCTTTTCGATTCCATCTGCATTGAAACCTGATTTACAATCATTCGTGCCGAAAGCGGACAAACTTCTTCAAGAACCTGGAGTCCGTTTTCTCGTAATGTTGATCCGGTTTCGACAATATCGACAATCACATCCGAAAGACCAACAATCGGACCTAATTCCACAGAGCCGTTAAGTTTAATGATATCCACGGTCTGATGCTTAACATTGTAAAAATAATCCTTTGCAATTACAGGATACTTTGTGGCAACTCTGATCATCTCATGATGTCGCAGAAGCTCCTTTGCACTTTCAGGGCCGCATACGCACATGCGACATTTTCCAAATCCCAAATCAAGAACTTCATATGCACGACGTCCTTCTTCAAGAATAGTATCCTTTCCCACAACACCTATATCGGCCGCACCGTATTCTACGTATGTAGGAACATCCGGACCTTTTGCCAGGAAGAATTTAAGCTTAAGCTCTTCATTTACAAAAATCAGTTTTCTGGTATCTTTATCCTTTATTTCTTCACAGGTAATACCAATTTTTTCCATAAGATCAAGTGTCTTATTTGCAAGTCTGCCTTTACCGAGGGCAAAGGTAAGATATTTTTCTTCACTCATTATTCTTTAACAGGCACAACAGCCTTCCCTTCATTTCTTAATGCGATAATTTCCTTAATCTTCTCTTCAAAGTTACCGTCATTATATTTAACGATTGTCTTTTCCGAATTAATGCAAACATCAATCTTCTGACGTGACAAAGCCATTAGAAGATCATCGATAACTACCATAAAACCTACTGCGGGCTTCGATGAACCGAATGACTCAAGAAGTCTGTCATAGCGACCGCCTTTTACAAGCACATCTCCGAGACCGTATGTATAGCCTTTAAAAATGATACCTGTATAATAATTATACTTACTAAGTATACCAAGGTCGAAGGATACATATTTTTCATGACCGTAAAGCTTAATAATATTATAGACTTTTTCAAGTCTTGAAAGAGCATTTACGGATCTGTTATTTGAAACCATATTTTTTAATGCAAATACCGCTTCAGCATCAGAAGCACAATCAATTGCAAATCTGAACTGTTCCTTTAAATCATCATTGCAGTCAATTGCTTTAATCATTTCTTCTGCAGCAAAAGAATTCTTTGTGGAAATTGCTTCACGCAGAGTCATTTCAATTTCTTCATCAATCCCCGCAGCTTCACAAATACCTTTGAAAAACTCCATATGGCCGAGTGTAACTGTAAATTCCTTAAGACCGGATGCAAGAAGACACTCGATTACAAGATTAATAAGTTCCGCATCAGCTTCGGCAGAATCATCATTCATAAGTTCACATCCAACCTGTGTTGCTTCTTTAAGTTTTCCCTGTAAACTTGAATTATTTATGAAAGTATTGCCTGAATATGTAAGTCTTATAGGTGCAACTTCTTCATCAAAATATTTTGCTACACATCTTGCAATTGAAGGAGTAAAGTCAGGTCTTAAAACAAGAGTATCTCCGTCTTTATCAAAAAACTTATAAAGTTCCTTTGAAGATGTTGTTCCTATTTCTTTGGAGAAAACATCGAAATATTCAAATGTGGGAGTTTGTATATCGTCAAAACCATAAAGATGAATCGTATCCTTAACTGCCTTCTCTATGGAAAGTTTTCTTTTAAATTCGTCTCCGTAGATGTCTCTGACACCGTCGGGAGTATGTACTAACTTTTTCATTAACTCAATTCCTTTTCAATTTTCACTTTAGTGTGGTAGCGTGCTACTTTGGTAGCATAGTAGCATATTGAATTTTTGTCAAGCATTTTCACACAATTTATGCCATTCAGGCCCTATCCGACAAATATTTATCTATCATATCCAAATACGGCACCATTATTCCCGGGTGTTTGGGAAGAAAATTTTCTTCTTTCAGTTCATCAAATCTAAAACTTTTTCTGCCACCCGCTTTAGCTCGTGCAGTAAATACATCCATTTCCTCAACAGGCATAAAATATATTCGTTCAAGCTTCGTATAATAGATTAAAAAAAATGAAACACCACCTTGATTTTTAAAGCCTTTCATAAATTCCATCTGGTGATCATGAATATTTTGAAGCGAAAACGTTTCGGTGGCACTTTCTTTTGCATCAAAACATATCGGAATTCCCTGACACGCACCTATATAGTCTACAGTACTTTTCTGATCAAAATATGCCAATGTAATATGTCTGGATTTCTGATCTATTTCTATAGGTGTTATAGGCGTCGGTATTTTTTGCACCAGCGCAAGCCCTTTTTCAGCATAGTTTTCATTTGTTCTGTTTAGCATTTCCTCAAAAGCTGAGCCTCTGAGGCCTCTTGTTTTCCATGTTGGCATCTTTATTTCCTGAATTTATCAAATATAGCCGGTTCCTTCATTTGAACAGTTTTTTCCGAAATTTCCATGTAATCTGAAATTTTCGGAAATACTATCCGATATGCGTAGAGAACCTGTGTTTTTTGTCTGAATCTTTTATTAATCTCTGAATTACCATATTTGAAATCTCCGATTATGGGATAATTTAAATATGCTAAATGAGCTCTGATTTGATGAGGCTTTCCGGTAACCAGTAGAACCTCTAAAATTGTGATATCCTTATCCTTTATATATTCCAATGGCTTATATCCCGTTTCAATGTACGATGCACCGTTCCCCGGGTCTTCATCATATATGGTAACTTTATTGGTTGCTTCATCTTTGTAAAGATATCCTTTTACCGAAACGCTATCATAAACCTTTCCGGAAACCACGGTTAAATAATATTTGTGAAGGTTTCGGTCTCTTAACATCTTATTTATCCGGTTGGTTCCGAAAGGTGTTTTTCCAAAAAGAAGAAGTCCTCCGGTATTCCTGTCCAATCTGTTGCAGACAGAAGGAACAAAATGAGAAAGACTCTCTCGTTGTATTTTTTTATTGAACAAAAGATATCCGATTATCCATTCGTTTGCAGACAAATCTTTTTTCTCGGCCTTTTGTGAAAGCATATCAATAGGTTTATTTACTATCAAAATATGCTCATCCTCGTATATTATCTCCGGCTCACCAAATTCGGCATACGCTTCCATATACTCGCTCACAGAAGGAAGTTTACTTTTCTTCTTACCACTGAAATTATCAAAGGTCTCATCGGAGAGAAAAAATTTTAGTTCATCCCCCTCAGAAACCTTTTCATTTCCTTCAACTTTTTTTCCGTTTAAAACAATATTCTTTTTTCTGAACATTTTATAAAGGAATGAATTCGGGGCATCCTTTAAGATACGTGATGAATATTTAAGTACCGATTGCCCCGCATCCGCCTTTGTTATAACAAAACTTTTCATTATATTGATACGCTCATTAAATTTTCGTAAATGAAAGAATAATCTTTATCGTCTTCCTTCAAATCATTTAATTCTCTTGCTCGTTCGATAAACTTATCGGCATCATTGTAGAATTTAACTTTAATATTTTCCCCGCCGCAATTTTTAAGAATATCCTGAAGATGTTTTTCGCCATCCGGAAGAATCATTTTGGGATCCTCCGTCAGTAAAATCAGGCATCCCTTTCTTAAAATCAAAGCACTGACCTGAAAGTTCTTCTTATATGACGTAAAATATAAATCATAGTAGGTGCATACCACTCCGGCACCCACCAGTTTTTTATACAAATCAGGCGAACACCCCTTTGCTTTTATAAACAAGACCATCTGAACCGCACAGTTTGCCATGGGAAGACAACCCAAAACCGCAACAAATGTCAATAAATTCTGATTTGTTTTAAGAGTGATATATCCTATCAGATACAAAGAAATAGGCAAAATAAGCATTATAATTGTCTTTATGATTTCTACCTTTCTCTGTCTTACTATATATCCGTAATCACCTTTATAAAGTTTGTTTTCATTCTTTTTCATCTATCAGTCCCATTCCTTTATCTTTTCCATTGCATAGAGCATAACTTCTTCAGGTACCTGCATAGTAAGATATCTGAAAGCCTTCATCGGAAGTGAATATACCGATGTGGCGTTCCTGTTATATGAATCTTTAATAGCCTGCCTTACAACGTCTTCTTCCTTTGCCATAAAGAACTTTTTAAATCCAAAACTGCTTTTTCCGCTCACTTCGGAGGTTTTAAAAAATTCAGTATCTACAGGCCCCGGGCATACGGAAGTCACAGTAATATTTCTGTCCTTCAATTCTGAATTAAGTGCTTCTGAGAAACTAAGTACATATGACTTTGTCGCCGCATAAACTCCAAATCCCATCTGCGGAACAAAAGCTGCGGAGGAGGCAAACTGTATAATACGTGAATTGTTAGGCATATACGGAAGAACCAGTCCCGTCACGTAGGTAAGAGCATAACAATTTACCTTTATCATTCCCAGTTGCTTATCAAGATTCTGCGTCGAGAAATCTCCCGCTATACCATAGCCTGAAGCGTTTACAAGCATTTTTACGTTTGGTTTCACCATTTCCAATTCAAGTTTTAATTTATCGAAGGATTCCTCTTTCGACAAATCCAAATCAAGAATATGCGTTTTATGTTTCAATTGACCACTGAGTTCCTCAAGGCGTTCTCGTCTTCTGGCAATTATCCAAATTTCATCAATTCCGGTTGTATATATTTCATCTAGCTGGCGCACGGTTTCGCGCCCCATTCCGGAGGAAGCACCGGTTACAATAATAATATTAATCATAATATATAATAAAATCCTCATTAATATGACATAAGTTCACTAAGTTCTTCCTTGGTCAATCTGCGATATTTTCCCGGAGCAAGATCATAATCAAGGACAACATTTCCAAGAGATTTACGATGCAATGAAACCACTTCGTTGCCTACTGCCTGAAGCATACGTTTTACCTGATGGAATCTTCCTTCCGTAATAGAAAGTATGATTGTTTTCTCATCAATTATTTCAACTTTTGCCGGAAGCGTTATCTTTTCATCACCGATATCAACCCCCATTTCAAGTTTGTGAGCCATATCGCTTGTAACTGTATTTTTCGTTCCAACAAGATACTCTTTATAAACCTGTTTTTTAGGACTTGTAAGTTTGTGTAACAAATTTCCGTCATCAGTAACTAGTAAAAGTCCTGTAGTATCCTTATCAAGACGACCGACGCAGGAAAGGTTCTTTTTGCCTTCGCCTTTAAACAGATCAATAACGGTTATATCCCTGTTATCGGTATTTGCACTGACAATTCCGGCCGGTTTATTAAGCATATAATAAACATATTTTTCAAAAACAACCGTTTTTCCGTTATTTGTAACCGAATCATTATTTTCGTCAATCTTATAATCCGATTTTTTTATAATCTTATCATTTACCGCAATTACACCCTTATCAATCAGTTTTTTAGCTTCACTTCTTGTAACTCCGATGGAATCGCATAAAAATTTATCAAGTCTCATGTCCAAAATTATACAATAATCAGCCAATAAAAAAAACCCTGCAGTGCAGGGTTTAATTGTTTTTATCTAAATTACATCATTGATATTCCGGAGCCTTCGTTAGAATCGTCACCATTGATCTGGATAGTGTCAAAACCTGCTGTGGCAGAAGGAACAAGTTCCGCACGATTGCTCTTAACCATATTATTATAAACCGAAAGATTGTTGAGAAGTTCCTCATAATTTGCCGCAGCAGCTGCAGAAGACTTTGTAAGAATTTCTTCAACCTGAGCAAGAAGTCCGTCTGTATATCCTGTAGCTGCAGACTTCATATTGTTTGCCTCTATTGTTGCACTGTCAATAATCTCCTGCGCATTCTGTGTAGCCAGAGTAACTACCTCATTTGCCTTTGCATATGCCTTTTGCATAATCTCAGTCTCACTCAAGAGATTTTTCTGCATTTCTTTAGTTTCCTGAACAATTTTTTCAGCTTCACGTTCGGCATTTCTTAAAATACTTTCACGATTTGAGACAATGCTCTGACAATATTCCACTTCTTCGGGAATTGCTGTACGCAAATCTCTGATACGCTGAAGAAGTTCATCTCGATCAACCATAATAACTGTTGAGGAAAAAGGTTTAAATTTACAACCTTCCACAAAATCATCAAATTCTTCAATTAAATCTTCAATCTTGCTTTTGTTCTGCATAACTGTCCCCACCTTTTATTTCTTATACAATCTCTCATAAAGCATTTTTGCAACAAATTCCGGTACAAAATCCGACAATTCACCGCCAAACTGTGCAATCTGTTTTACAGAAGAAGAACTAAGATACGAATATTTCAGACTTGTATTGAAATATACCGTATCAAGTTTGTTATCAGATAATTTTCTGTTCATCTGAGACATCTGAAGCTCATACTCAAAATCCGTTACCGCTCTGAGTCCCCTGATTACCACAAAGATATCTTTTTCTTTACAATAATCCGAAAGAAGTCCTCCAAAACTTTCAATTTTAACATTTGGAATATCTTTCGTTGCTTCTTTCAATATATTAACACGCTCCTCTACAGAAAACAACGGAGTTTTTTCCTTGTTATCGAGAACGCTGACGATAACTTCATCGAAAATATTAGATGAACGTTTTATGATATCAAGATGCCCATATGTGACCGGATCAAATGTTCCGGGATAAATTGCAGACTTCATTTTTATACCTCCCTGTACAAAAATAGATGCTTATTTGTTTTGTATTTTTTCTCTTTATAAACCAAGTACCCCAATTCTTCAAGGTAATCAAAATCGGTATTCAAATCAGCCTCAACAACAAATAATGTATCCTCTGTTATATAAGACATATCTTTAATGGCAGAAAGGAGTTCTTTTTCCAGCCCTTTGTTGTACGGAGGATCCATAAATACAATATCAACCTGCTGCTCATGAATCTGGTACAGACAGTTAAGTGCATCCTGTGATATAACAGTAGCCCTTTCTTCAAAATGAGTATGCTTTATATTTTCAACAATACAAGCCAATGCCGCTCTGGCATTTTCAACGAAATATACCTTCTTGGCCCCTCTGCTCAGGGCTTCTATTCCGATTGATCCGCTACCTGCAAAAAAATCTATGCAAACAGCACCCGGTACATCATTCTGAAGTACGTTAAACAACGTCTCTTTTATTCTGTCTGTTGTAGGTCTGGTATCAAATCCATCCGGCGTTTTAAGCAGAAGATTTCTCGCCGAACCGGCTATTACTCTAAGCATTCTGTCATCCTCGTATTTTAATTCCTTTAGAATCCCTGTGGAGAGGTTTTACTTTCGTATGTAAATCAAAGGGCTTTCCGTTATACTCAATGGTATTGTCACCTGCATTATGAGTATAATAAACCTCCTCAACCGAATCTCCCTTTGACAATTTCATTCCTCTGACCCCGACGGCACTTTTCTTTTTTTCGGGGATTTCATCAATTGCAAAGCGAAGAAATACTCCGTCTTTTGTTCTTAATACGATATTCTTTTCATCGTCAAGAACCTTAACATTCACAAGCGTATCGCCATCATTCAGCTTAGTGGCGGCCACACTCATTTTTGCCACATCGAATTCGCTTCCGTCAACAATCTTAACCATAGACTCAGCAGTAGCAAATACAAACCTCTTATACTTTACCTCATCTTTATTAACGACACATAAAAAACGTTCCGATTCAGATGAATAATTTGAGATATTATCAATGGGAACACCCTTATCCCTTAACTTACATGACGGAACATCTTTTATCTTAACAGTGTGCATAACACCATTGTCCGTAAATATAAGCACACGACCGTCGGATTTAATTTTGAATGCGAATTTACATTCCGCATCGACAGTCTCTTTGTTTCTCTCATAGGTTGAAACATCAAGCGTTCTCGCATATCCAAAACGGTCCATTACAAACATAACATCAATTACTTCGGCTTTTTTGTCTTCATATACCGCTTCTTCTGCATCTGTAATGACTGTTCGTCTCGGGCGGTTGTATTCCGCCTTTAAAGCTTCCAGTTCCTCAATGATTGTATATGACATTGATTCTTTATTTGACAAAATGTCCTCATACTTTGCAATATTAGCCAATGTATTTTCGTGGTCATCTATCAATGCATTAAGTTCCAAGCCAATCAGTCGGTATAAACGCATGTCAAGAATCGCATTTGCCTGACGTTCGGTAAAATTAAGCTGAGCAGCCATAATCTTTGATTCTTTTGATTTAAATTTGATGCCTTCTGTTTTACCGCTTACAAGACACTCTCTTGCCATCGGACGATCTTTCGAGCCACGAAGAATCTCAATAATCAGATCAATAACATTGCATGCTCTGATAAGTCCTCTTTGTATTTCTTCCTTATCACGTTCCTTAGCTAAAAGATTTGTATATTTTCTGGTATTTATTTCAAACTGGAATTTTACGTTTTCTTCGATTATACGCTTCAGTCCGAGGGTCTCGGGACGACCGTCACAGATTGCAAGCATATTGACACCGAAGGTGTCCTCGAGACGAGTTTTCTTGTAAAGCATATTTACAAAATTGTCGGCATCGGCATCTTTACGAAGTTCAAATACAATCCTTATTCCGTCCTTGGATGACTGGTTCGAAATATCTACAATGTCATTCGTTTTCTTGCTTTCGGCAAGCGCAGCAACATCCGACAAAAACTTACCTATATTCGCTCCTATCATAGGGTATGGAATTTCAGTTACAACAACATTCGTTTTTCCACCCTTGATTTTCTCAATCTCAACCTTTCCTCTTACCTTAATTTTACCGACACCGGTTTCATAAATATCAAGAAGATCGGACTTATTGACAACAATACCTCCGGTAGGGAAATCAGGTCCTTCAACATACTGCATAAGCTCTTCTGTGGTAATATCGGGGTTGTTCATATAAGCCTTTGTGGCGTCAATAACTTCGCCCAGATTATGAGGAGCAATATTGGTGGCCATGCCAACGGCAATACCTTCCGAACCGTTTACCAAAAGGTTACAAAAACGGGCAGGCAGCACTCGCGGCTCTTTTTCGTTTTCATCAAAGTTGGGCATATAGTCCACGACATCTTTATCAAGATCCTGAAGAAGTGCCATCTGTGTTATTTTATGAAGCCGAGCTTCCGTATATCGCATTGCAGCAGCGCCGTCGCCTTCTATATTTCCGAAGTTGCCGTGACCGTCGACAAGAGGCATGCCCTTCTTAAAATCCTGTGTCATTACTACAAGTGCATCATATATGGACGAATCGCCGTGAGGATGATATTTACCCATCGTATCGCCGACAATTCTTGCGCTCTTTCTGTACTGCCCATCATATTTGATACCAAGTTCATGCATATCATAAAGAACTCTTCGCTGTACAGGCTTCAGTCCGTCTCTGACATCAGGGAGTGCTCTGGCAACAATAACGCTCATGGCATAGTCAACGAAGGATTTTTTCATAACATCCGAATACTCGGTCTGAATAATTCTTTCTTCAGGTGTTTCCATTAAAATATCGTCTTTTGTTTTTTTCATAATATTCTCGCATTTCAAATCTGTTTATACTAGGCATATCAAAGTGTTTTTACACATCCAGTTCAGCATACTCTGCATTGTCATGAATAAACACTCGTCTGGGAGGAACATCAAGCCCCATAAGAAGGCTTGTAATCTCATCAGCCTGCTTGCCTTCTTCAATACTCACTTTCTTTAAAAATCTTCGTGCCGGATCAAGAGTAGTTTCCCAAAGTTGTTCTGCATCCATTTCACCAAGACCCTTATATCTTTGCAGATTAAAGGGACCCTTATGTTCTTTCCTGTATTTTTCAAGAGCCCTGTCATCATATAAATATTCTTCTTCACCCTTAGAAGGAATAGCCTTATACAGAGGCGGCATCGCAATATATACATGACCCTCATATATCAGTTCGGGCATGAATCTGTAAAACAATGTAAGAAGAAGGTTAGAAATGTGTGCTCCGTCGACGTCGGCATCGGCCATTATGACAATTTTGTCATAGCGAAGTTTTGTAATGTCAAAATCATTTCCGTATCCTTCGGAAAAACCGCATCCGAATGCATTAATCATTGTTTTAATTTCCGCATTGGCAAGCACCTTATCAATACTTGCTTTTTCCACATTAAGAATTTTACCTCTGATAGGAAGAATTGCCTGGTACATTCTGTTTCGTGCCATTTTTGCGGAACCGCCGGCAGAATCACCTTCTACAATGAAAATTTCACATTTTGAAGCATCCTTTGACTCACAATTTGCAAGTTTTCCGTTTGAATCAAAGGAATACTTCTGCTTTGTAAGCATATTTGTGCGGGCCTTTTCTTCCGTCTTTCTGAGTTTTGCCGCCTTTTCGGCACAGGCAATTATATTTTTTAATGTTTCAACATTTCTGTCGAAAAATCTGACAAGTTCGTCATTAGTAACTTTTGAAACCGCCTTTGCGGCATCCTGATTATCAAGTTTTGTTTTTGTCTGGCCTTCAAATCGAGGATCGGTATGTTTAATGGATACCACCGCTGTCATACCGTTTCTGACATCCGTACCGGTAAAATTATTATCCTTATCTTTCAGAATACCCAATTCTCTGGCATAATTATTAATTATGGATGTGAATGCGGTTTTGAATCCTGTTATATGTGTTCCGCCTTCAAGGGTATATATATTGTTTACAAATCCCATAACATTTTCATGGAACTCGTTAATAAACTGAAGTGCAATTTCTACTTCTATGTTATCACTGGCTCCCTTATAAAAAATCACATCAGAAACAGTTTCCGCAGATTTATTCATATCCTTAATAAAGCCGATAATACCGTCAGGTTCATGGAATGTAAGCTGCTCGGGATTTTCTTTTCTCTTATCTTCATAGTAAATGGTAAGTCCGGGATTCAAATATGCCGTTTCGTGAAGACGATTTTTTATATCATCCTCTTTAAATCTTGTCTTTTCAAAGATTTCGCCGTCGGGCATAAATGTAATACTTGTACCTGTTTCTCTTGTTTTCCCGATAGGAACAAGAAGACCGTCCACAAGTTCAACAGTAGGATTTCCACGTTCATATCTGTCTTCATATATCTGACCGCCTGTCTTAATGCGAACATTCATCCATACGGAAAGTGCATTCACAACCGACGAACCTACACCGTGGAGACCACCGCTGGTTTTATATGCATTGTTGTCAAACTTACCTCCTGCATGAAGTGTTGTAAAAACAAGACGTTCGGCAGAAATCCCTTTTTTATGCATACCGACGGGAATGCCTCGACCGTTATCCGTGACGGTTGCCGAACCGTCCGATTCAAGAGTTACCCATATTTCCGTACAATAACCTGCAAGATGTTCATCTACAGAGTTATCAAGAATTTCATAAATCAGATGATTAAGCCCCCTGGTAGTAACAGAACCAATGTACATACCGGGACGCTTTCTTACAGCTTCAAGCCCCTCCAGGACGGTAATACTTTCAGCATCATAAGTGGTTTTTGCCATAAAAATCTCCTTAATAAACTAACCATTGAGGGACAAATCCCCCTTTTACATACTTAAAATAAGAATAACATAAAAACATATGTTTGGGAAGTCAAAACCATATATATTGATGTTTGGCTCCCGATTATGTACAAAATATCATCCTTTTACATAGAACAAAGCATGTCGTTTACGACATGCCAGCGCCGCTCACCCGCGCTGAAAACGACAATATTCCTTTACAAAAGCGTTTGTATCCATAGCGGAGCGTTTTTTATTTAATAGGAAATCCGAAGAAATATCCTATTAAAGAAAAACAGGATGCATATTATGCATCCTGTTTATAGCATCATATAAGTATCAATTATCGTACATTTAGAAAGTTTCTTTTGTACATGCACATGCGATTGCACCCGGACCGATATGACAGCTTACGCTAAGGGAAAGCGCATCAACATATCTTACTGTGGTATCGGGAAATCTTTCAAGCAGTTCTTCTTTAAATACCATTGCTGCCTCTTTATTGTAAGTATACGCAATAGCACATTTTACACCTTTACCTGTTTTTGTTCCGCCGAATCTGTTCACCATATCCTTTTCAAGCTGGTTCAACATAGCTGTTTTACCATGAGATACAGTTCTGGCAAGAGTAAATGCATCAAGCTTTTCACCCTGAATTTGAAGTACCGGCTTGATTTTCAGGAACGTTCCGATTGCCGCAACAGCAGGTGTAAGACGTCCGCCGTTTTTAAGATATGTAAGTGTATCAACCATAATATAGATTGATGACTGCATTTTGTCTTCAAGTAAAAGTTCTTTAATTTCAGCACCTGTTTTCCCCGCTTCTGCAAGCTTAAGTGCATCAAGAACAGATTGTTTCTGTGTTACGGATATTCTTTGATTGTCAACAACATGAACCTTATTGTCATAATCTTCAGCAAGCATCATTGCCGTCTGAGTCGAACCCGAAAGTCCTGAAGACATAGGAATATGCACGATTTCATCATACTCTTTAAGTATCTCATCCCAAAGTCCCATTACAGCCTCAGGGCTGGGCTGACTTGTAGAAATTTTACAATCATTCATAAGTTTTTCATAAAACTGTTCCTGACTTAAATTAATTTCTTCAAGATAATCTTCACCGTCAATGGTAAAAGGCATAGGCAATACAAATACACCCATTTCCTTTGCTTCTTCTTGTAAAATGCCACTGTTACTGTCTGTTACTACAGCTATTTTTCCCATATTATACCTCTGCCGTTTGAAAAAAAACTCTTCAAACTCATCTTGTGATAAGAAAATATTTACTCAGTAATGATACTTTTATATAGTTCTAAAGTCAATACGTCCATATCGATTCTTCGGGATACGCTTTTCCAGTTTTTCATATATTTCAGTAACAATCATACAAATATCGGAGTCCTCTACAATATCACCCAGGCCAAAATCCAGTTCCCCGCTTTGTCTGACTCCGCTTAGATCACCGGGACCGCGTTGTTTCATATCTCGCTTTGCTATTTCAAATCCGTCATTGGTCTCATTTAATACTTTTAAACGTTTAATAGAGTTTTCACTTTTCGTATTACTCTTAAGAATACAATAGGATTGAGCGTCACCCCGTCCGACACGTCCGCGCAGCTGATGCAGCTGGGACAATCCAAATCGTTCGGCATTTTCGATTACCATAACAGTAGCGTTCGGAACATCAACACCAACCTCAATAACCGTTGTGGAAACAAGAATATGAATGTCCCCTCTTTTGAAACTATCCATTATCTTTGTTTTTTCATCACCCTTCATACGACCGTGAAGAACGCCCACATTAATACCGTCCCCGAAACGGCCGACAAGTTCTTCCTTTGCATCGTATACACTCTTTAAATTAAAATCATCTTCTTCAGACTCATCAATCATAGGACAGATAACATAACCCTGATGACCCATCTTCAACTGTTTATCAATAAAGGCAAATGTCTTTTCATCAAAGCTCGAGTTTACAACACATGTCTGTATCGGAAGTCTGTTTTTGGGAAGTTCATTCATTATGCTTATATCTACATTTCCGTAGATTATAAGCGCAAGAGTTCTCGGAATCGGTGTTGCACTCATCACAAGAATGTGTGGATTCTCACCTTTTTTCATCAGCTCCTCACGTTGATTTACGCCAAATCTGTGTTGCTCATCTGTTATAACAAGTTTTAGTTTCTTAAAGTCAACCCCGTCCTGAAACAGCGCATGGGTGCCAATCGCAACATTTGCCTCGCCGTCTCTTATCTGTCGCAGAGCTTCTTCTCGGGCTTTTTTAGGCATTTTTCCCGTAAGAAGAACCGGCTTAATGCAAAGATTATATTTTTCCGCAAAGTTTTTCACCGTTTCATAATGCTGAACAGCCAGGACTTCGGTCGGTGCCATCATTGCGCCCTGGCATCCGTTTGCCGCGCACATTAGCAATGCCTCTATAGCCACAATGGTTTTTCCGGATCCCACATCGCCCTGAACGAGACGATTCATCATATACTTTCCTGACATATCATCAAATATTTCACGGATTGTTTTAGTCTGAGCGTCGGTGAGTTTAAATGGTAGTCTATCCTTAAATCTTGCACATTCCGATACCTCAAAGAATGGCTCTGTATTAGGTATTCCTTCGCCCTTGTTATCCGACTTTATCATATGATAGAAAGACAGAAATTCTTCAAAAACAAGTCTTCTTCTTGCAACAAATAACTCATTTTCATCTTTAGGCAAATGAATAGCTCTCATCGCATCCTTCAACGAACAAAGATTATTTGCTTCTATTTCTTCATCAAATAAATAATCTTCGACCCTGTCTGTAAGCGAAATAACGGATGAAACCGCCTTCTCAATCTTTGAAGAAGAAATGTCTTTTGTTACCGAATATATTGGTCCGATTGTCCCCTCCAGCAAAGCATATTCAGTCGGTTTATACATCTTAGGCTGCGACATAACATATTTTGCTCCGACCTGCTTTACGAATCCTCTGAAAACATATTTCATATCTTTTTTTAATGATTTAGCCAAAAATGGCATATTAAAATATTTTATTTCCATCGGGTCTCCGGAAACATCCCGAATATATATTGTCAGCATCGTTTTACCGTTGAATCTGAGAAGTTTCGGAATGCCTACAATCATTCCCTCAACTGCATTTCTTTCGCCTGCAACTATATTTTTTACAGATACAATTTTCTCAAATTTTTCATAAGTTCTCGGATAAAAACACAGAAGTTCCCGAACATTGTGTATTCCGAGTTTGTCAAATGCTTCTGCGGTTTTATCTCCGACTCCTTTTATTTCTCTAATACCCGAATCAAAATTCATAATTCTTCCTTTTTTAAGAACATTACATGTCGTTTACGATATGCCGGTGACGCTTCCCCGCGTTGCAAGCGCCATAATTCCTACACAAAAAAGTGTACATATCCATTGCAGAGTGCTTTTATTTAAAAGGAAATACAACGAGATTTCCTATTAAATAAAAATCCCCCGGTTATCCGCCGGGGGTAAATAATTATTCAGCAGAAATAATATAGTAATAAATCGGCTGACCACCATACTGTACTTCTACATCAACTGAAGGATACTTTTCATTTACGATATCTGCAATCTTGCCTGCTTCATCTTCCGAAACCTCAGCGCCGTAATATACGGTAAGAAGTTCTGAGTCGCCTGCTTTAAGCATTTCACCGATCATTTCATCCACACAGGGAATCATTTCGGGATTAACACTTAACAATCCCTTATCTCCGATACCCATATAGTCGCCTTCTTTGATTTCCTTGTCATCGATCATAGTATCTCTTACTGCATATGTAACCTGACCGGTTTTTACGGCATCAAGCGCTTCTTTCATTGTTTCCGCATTTGTCTGGGCATCATTGTCCGGCATGAAATTGATCAATGCTGATATTCCCTGAGGAATAGTCTTTGTAGGAATAACAACAACCTTTTTATCTTCAACAAGATATTCAGCCTGGTTCGCTGCCATAATAATATTCTTGTTATTAGGAAGAATAAACACTGTCTTAGCATTAATTCTTGCAACGGCATCAACCATATCCTCCGTTGAAGGATTCATAGTCTGACCACCTTCAATAATCTCGTCTACACCAAGTCCCTTAAAGATTTCGCTGAGTCCTTCACCTGCTGACACAGCAATGAATCCATAGTTCTTGGGAGGTTCTGCGGGAGCTGGGGCCTTATGCTTTGCTGAAGCCTTCTCACTGTCTTTGATAAGTTTTTCTTCATGCTCAAGACGCATATTATCAATCTTAATATTGGAAAGCTGACCGTATTTAAGCGCTCTCTGAATTGCAAGACCGGGATCGTTTGTGTGAACATGCACTTTTACGATTTCCTCGTCGGCAACAAGCACAATTGATTCACCGATAGTCTCAAGAAATGTCTTAAAGTCCATTTCATGCTTAATATTAAATGTCTTCTCGGGCATAATGATGAATTCTGTGCAATATCCAAACTTAATATCTTCTGCAGACTGTGAATCCTTTGTAACGGTTTTTGTATCTTCATCAAAGTATGTTGCAATATCCACTGCCTTACCGCAGAAAGCATCATACGCACCCTTAAGTACCTGAACAAGACCCTGTCCACCCGAGTCAACTACCCCTGCCTGTTTTAATACAGGTAACATTTCGGGTGTTTTAGCAAGAGCAACCTCTGCCTCATCAATAATAGCTCTAAAATATGCATCAAGATCTGTTTCACCCGCATCAGCGCGCTCTCTTGCCTTGTCTGCCGCATATTTTGCAACAGTAAGAATTGTACCTTCTTTAGGCTTCATAACAGCCTTATATGCTGTTTCAACAGCCTTCTCGAATGCATCTGCAAACTGAGGAATTTCAATTTTCTCGCAGGTTTTGACAGACTTTGTAAAACCTCTCAACAACTGAGAAAGAATAACACCCGAATTACCGCGTGCACCCTTAAGTGAACCGGATGATATTGCTTTGCAAAGAGCTTCCATTGTTACTTCATTGACATTTTCAAGAGCAACAACCTCTTTAGCAGCAGACATAATCGTCATTGTCATGTTTGTTCCTGTATCACCGTCGGGAACAGGAAAAACATTCAACTCATTGATCCACTCTTTATTATTCTCAAGATTTTTTGCTCCTGTAAGGAACATCTTTGATAGTAATTTAGCGTCAACTACTTTAGTACTCAAAATTCAAGTCCTCCTTGATTAGTTAATCAATAACCTTAACGTCTTCTACGAAAACATTTATAGCCGCAATCTCAATGCCGGTAAATTCTTCTACCTTATATTTAACATTTGCAATAAGATTGTCTATTACTGCTTTAATGCTGACCCCATAAGCCACAATAACATGGAAATCCAAAATAAGTTTATTATTATCCGAAAGCTTAACGGAAATACCTCTTCCGATATCAGCCGAATTAATCTTTAACAGGCGAACAAGTCCATCCTTAACATTAACATTAGCCATACCTACAATACCGAAGCATTCAATAGCAACACCTCCGGCATACTGGGTAATAACATTTGAATCTATAACAACATTTCCAAGATGGGTATCAACAGACGAACCTTTCATACGTTACCTCCGCTTTCATTATTATAATATTCTTTCGAATTATACCCTATTCCGTCAAAAAAGAAAACAATTATTTTCTGCTTGCATTCTTAGAAAACTTCTGATATAGTATCAATGTTGCGAGTTTCGTGACTTTTTATTCGATCTTCAAGGAGGTGCTAAAGATGGCAAAGTGTGCTGTATGTGAAAAAGGTATTCATTTTGGAAATAATGTAAGCCATTCTAATAGAAAATCCAGCAGAATCTGGGGCTCAAACATTCAGTCTGTTACTTGCAAGGTAAACGGAACAACTAAGAAACTTCATGTTTGTACAAGATGTCTTAGATCCGGAAAAGTTGAGCGTGCTTAATTTTTAGAATGATAATCAGAGGAACGGTTAATACCGTTCCTTTTTTATTTTGTTAATCATATTTTCTTATAAAAACAGACACGGCAAAACCGTGTCTGCAAAAACGTTTTAATTAACGGACCTGAAACCCATCTCAAAATCATTTTTCAGGCGTTCATATTCTTCATTTATATAGATGACCATTTCTCTGTCACCGCACATATTGTCGGGATGAAAAATTTTCAAAAGGTCTCTGTAACGTTTCTTCAATGCCAAATAATTGTTCACGCCCGCGAATAGCGAACCGGCAATATTTTCATATGCATCTCTGTTCTGATACTTTTTTGCCGCTTTTTTTTCAGCATTAAAATTAATCCTGTCACGTTCAAGTTTGCGTCTGTCCTCTTCCAGTTCCGCAAAACCGTTTTTGAGAATGTCCATCTTTTTATCGAAAAACATTTCTTCCAAAGCCATTCGATTCCGCTCTGTCTCGATTCGTTTTTCTTCTGCCTCAAGCCATACTTTACATTCTTTAAGGCTCTCAGCATCTCCAATATTCAGTAATTCTTCAAAGGTAAGTTCAGACTTACTCACAATTATTCCTCAACTTTATCAGGGAAAGCGGCATTAAGAACTTCCTTGTCACTGACTCCCTTATCTTTCTTTACCAACTTGTCAAGTACCTCGGGAACCAGTTCAATTGCTTTTGAAACAGCATCCTGATTTTTAACATTAACAAGTCTGACGGAACCGTCATCTTTAATCACCAAAACTGCCGTGGGGCTCATCTTTCCGCCAAGTCCACCGCCGCCGGCACCCTTATTCCCCCCTTGATGATCCTTTCCGAGTGTCGCACCTGCGCCTACTCCGAATGTCACATCAACTAATGGCAGAATAATCACATCGCCAACCTTTGCAGGTTCACCGACTACTGTTTTTGATGCAAGAACGGCATTCATTCCGTCCAAAAGTGAATCCATTATAACACTGACATTATTGGCAGGTTTCTTTTCAAGTTCTGACATATGAATTTCTCCTTATAATTGTTTTATTACAAATATTATCATTTTTCTTACTGACTTATTTAAAAGTAATCTTATTCCAAGAAGAACAAAGCGTATCGCAATTATTCGACCTTTAAACCATCCCGACACATCTATACCGGGTTGTTCAAAATCACAATAAATCGTTGAATGCTTATACAATACGGGATATAACGCCCCCATCAGTGCACATATCTGCCCGTTTGTATAAGGATCTTCAAAACCAACCTTGCCTTCTGCCTTCCATTTTTTCGGAAGAACAACTTTAAGCGCCGATATTGCCATCTTTTTAAATGCAGCAAGAGTATTACGGAAATCTTCTGTCCTTGCTACGGCAATATACTCTTTAATTTTAGCATATATTTCTTTGTTGGTGGACTTTTTTTTCTTCTTTTGTGACTTTTTCTCTTCCTTTAATGAGGCCTGTTCCTCTTCACCGGCATGTTCTTCTTCCGTCGGAACATTTTCACCGGGCTTTTCCGCTTCGGTTGGCGGACTCTCGTCTGATTCTCCATCAGAAGAGAAATCTGTTTCCTGCTCCCCGGAAACATCTTCAGCTTCTTCTTTTTTAAACTTATACTTGATTCCGAATATTTTAATGACAATATTCTCTTCAGCCTTCAAATCAAATGTAACGGAAAGAATATGAAGTAAAAATGTCACCTTGGCCTTGATATCATAATCGCCCTCTTTGTAATACCCTTCCGCATAATATCTGAAAGGTACAAACAGCACAAGACATATAACAATCAAAATAAGGCCAAGCAAAGCAAGTAATGTAATGCCTAAAATTTTTAATATCAAAAGCAGTACAAAGAGAAATGTTTCCATTACAGAATTTCCTCCCTATACATATCGTACGCTTTGGCAAAATTCACTGCTTTGAGTTTATTATAAGAATACTCTGTCAGCATCCTTATAAATTCCACAGCTTCATCATATAGATTAAATGCGGCGATTATATGTAATCCTTCAATAGGAAACTTTCTTTGCCAAAATTGTTTGGTCTGATATATTTCCAGCCCCCCGTCACGTAAAGCAACAACAAAAATATCCAATTCAGAATCACGATTATTTAGTTGTTTTAAAATCTTTCTGTGGTTTCTCAATTTTTTTGAAAAAACCATCTTGGAATCCAATTTCACTGTTACTCTCCAATCTTTTTATATGATATCACGAATCTCTTCCGATAAAAACAAAAATATTCCACTGAACCATAATATGTGCTAAACTTGTAACAAAGTGGGATACTTTTTGAGGAAAAACATATGAAAATGACTGCTGTAATGGCTCTTAAGCCGGGAATGATTTTGGCTGAAGATGTACTTAACTACAAAAATGAATTACTTTACAAAAAAAATACTACCGTCGACGAAATTGTGATTGCAAAGCTTACCCGTCATTCAATAATGTGTGTTGAAATAAAGGATGAGGAAGATTTTGCCACTACTCATTTCGAAAAAGTCAGAGTAAGTCAGGGCTTCAAAAATTTTGAAGCGACATATAACCGTAATCTTCCCAAATACAAAAATGAAATAGACGGTCTTGTTGCCGGAACAAAAGCTGCGGATATCGGTACGTTGTTTTCTGTTTATTCGGAAATAACTTCCTGCGCAAAAAATGGCGAAATATTGCTTGATTATCTGTATAATATGCTTCCGTCAGAAGATGATATGACATACTCTCACTGCCTCAACTCTGCATTAATTGCCGGAGTTTTCGGCACATGGCTCGGGCTTACACAGCAAGAACTGTTTACACTCATCATATGCGGATTCTTTTATGATATCGGAAAGCTTCTTCTTCCGCAGGAAATAATATGGAAGCCTTCTAAGCTTACCGATTTGGAATTTCAGACAATAAAAACCCATACCATGAGGGGATTTAACGTACTTATCAATCAGTCAAACCTTGATGAAAATGTTATTAAAGCTACTCTTATGCACCATGAAAGATGCGACGGAACAGGTTACCCTTCAAAATTAAAGTCGGATCAGATAAATAAATTCGCAAAATACATAAGCATAATTGATGCTTACGAAGCAATGACCTCCGCCCGCACTTACAGGCAGTCGCTGATTCCTTTCCAGGTTATTGAAAATTTTGAAAAAACAGACAGATTTTATGATTCGTTTGCTCTGAAACAAATAATGACGCATATTGCAAATTCTCAGCTTGGTTTAACTGTACGTCTCTCCGATGACCGACTCGGTCAGGTAATGTTAATAAACCAAATGAAGTTATCCAAACCATTATTAAAATGTGAATTGGACGTTGTTGATTTGTCTAAAACCGACAATGTCTCTATCGTTGCAGTGCTTTAATATATTGTATCAAAAGGAAAATGCACATATGATATCAGCCTCCGAATGGCAAAATGCCACTCAAAAATATATCAGTAACACAAAATTAATTCGCGAATTGTCCTCTACTCATGTGGAATCAAATCAGACTCCCAAAGAATATTATGATTCACTGAAAAAAGGATTTGAGAGCATAAGGGACATTTCCGTTGAAAACAGAAAACTTCTTGATGAATTCTTTTCACCCGTTATAAAAAGTAATGATTCATACAGTGACGAAATGGTCGAAAAAATCTGGGGCTTTGTTGATGCTACCGTTGACGGAACGGATATGTCCAATCTTGATATTATGCTTTTAATCGAGCCCATTGAAAAACTGATAGATGATGCCAAAAGCAAGGGCAATACCTCTCACACCATAAAATACCTTTTCGAAGCTTTTATAATTTATTATGCCGTTTGTCATATTTTCACACGTGAACGCTCTACTGATGTTGTTCGTGAAAAATATTATCAAAAAGCAATGAATATTGCCGATGAACTTTTTCATTTTCTTGATAAAGACATTTACCCCACACTTGATGAAAAAAGCCGCGAAACAGTTGCCATATCCGCGCGTTACTGTCCAAGTATTATTTCCATAAAGGAGCCAAATCCGCAAAGATGTGAGCTTTTTATCGAATATATCGAAAAGGCGAAAAAGATCCTCTCCGATTCTTTTTATAAAGACTTAAATCCTAATTATCCCTGGGATTTAAATTGGATTCGTCTTGCAGAGGGTGCCAGTTGTCTTTTGGAAAATGCCAATGCAATCGGTGCAACGAAGGATCAGTGCAAAATTCTTTGCTGGTATGCAGATAAAATGGATGAACTGGTAAACGAAAATATTCCGGACTGGATATATTTGAGTACCGCCCGTACCTGCAGCGCAAGAATCCGTTTTCATGCCGGTACTATTTCCTGGGAAGAATACAGGGATCTTTTATGGAATTATTATATCAATCGTGACAATACTTCTTATGAAACAGATGATGTTTTCGATAATTTGTCCATTCCCGTGGAATATCTTGCAGAGTCAGCCAAACAGGAACTGACTGAATTTGATTACCACAGAATCAATCAGATATACCAGTCTTCAATCGGGTATCTGGCTAGGCTCAGAAATTCCGAATGTTTCAGCCTTGTTTTGGAATATTACGGTGATTTATTGCAAAATTTTATAGAATATCCGGGTGGAATGAGTTTTTATGATATGTGCCAGTACAGCCTTGCTTCCATGCATCTGCCCACATATGTTCATTCCAATATCGTCGGAAAACTTTCCTTATGCTTTGCAAGACATCTGATAAAAAAATCTCCCTCTTCATTCATTGGAAGCTGCGGATGCAAAACCGAAGAAGATGTAATTAATAATGAACATACTATTATGGAGTATACTTACAAAGCAGCAATTATGCACGATGCCGGTAAACTTTTTATGATTGATACCGTCTTTATATACGGAAGAAAACTTTTAGATGAAGAATTTGGTCTGTTGAAATGTCATCCCACTGCCGGAGCGACAATTCTTTCTAAATTCGAATCCACAAAAGCTTATGCGCCAATTGCTCTTCTTCATCATAAACGAATTGATAACAAATATGATTATCCTTCACATTTAATACTTCAAGATAATACAAATCATTATCTTGCCTCAATTGTTGCTTGTGCTGACTGTTTGGACGCTGCTACCGATATTGTCGGACGAAGTTATGGTACAGGTATTACACTTGATCAATACATTGAAGAAATCAGAAACGAGCGAGGAACCCGATACAATTCTGAAGTTGTTGATTTGTTTAATGATGATAATGTATACAACGATATAAAGTTTATACTTGATCACAGTCGTAAAGAACTTTATTATCAATCTTATGATATTATGTTCAAGCACTTTCGTGACAAATCATGACTACCGGCTTAGCCGGTAGTTTGTTCTGCGGCTATAAGCCGCGGTTACCTGCTTGCCTCTAAAGAGGCGCTGAAGAATCCGCCTTCCGCACTGCGTCCACAGGCTGGCTCTAAAGAGCCTTTTATTATG
>JAZRYK010000035.1:0-48602 GCA_045600725.1 Lachnospiraceae bacterium | reverse complement strand
AGTCTTAGCATCAAGACTAAATGCTGCATCGCCAACCTTCTTGCTGTAGCTTGTTGTTACTACTGTTATCTTCTTGTTTGCCTTAGCTACATCAATGGTAACCTTAGTAGTCTCAGTATCACGATCTTCCGCCACTGCAGTGATTGTAATTGTTGCAGTTCCTGCGCCCTTAATAGATACAAGTCCTGTTGAGCTGTTTACTGTTGCTACTTTTTCATTATCTGACTTATATGTAAGTGTTCCAGCTGCTACAGACGCCTTAATTGTGAAGTCTGCATCACCAAAGATCTTATCATACTTTGCCACATCAACACTAATAGGATTGCTTGTATCTTCCGGAATGGTGATAATATCAAATCCTGATTTAAGAGTTCCACAATACCAGCCAATACCAGTAACTATAACTTCACCACAGCCTTCTTCTACTTTATTGATATACTCAACTGTATAATCCTTATCCTTTATAAGTGTAGCATCATTTAATGCTTGGATAGCTCGAACCTTGAAGTGGCCGAAGCCCTTTCAAGATGTCTTCAGTTGTTACTTTTGTTACTGGCCAGATGTATGTGGCGTAAGCCATCTTACATCTGCTTGATTACCCACTATAACAGCGGGATGATGATGTCAAGGCTGCGAAGCACCGCAGAAGCGGCTTGGCCTTGATATTAGCAGCACGATGTTATACCTATATCAAGCAATGTTATCAGTCATCATGCCCCACATAAAACAAGCAAGTTCTCTTGCTATGGCTATTTTTGCAACATTATGTTTCTTACATTTGCTAATAACCATTTTGTAATAGCGTCGTCTCAGTCGTTCGTTGGCTTTGTCAGCATAAGCTATGACCTCAGGCGTATTACCTACTTGACGGGATTTAAGATCTTTAGACTTAAATCCAATCTGACCTTTTGCATATGACTGAGATGCTTCTGTCAGTAATAAACGCACATGTCTGTTGCCAGCTTTTGTAATACCTAGTCTTGTCTGATTACTGTCACTGGTATGTTCACCAGGAACAAGTCCAAGGTATGATGCGAAGTGTTCTGCTGTTGCAAAGCGTTTGAAATCACCAACCTCAACTAGAACAGATAATGCTGTGTGTTTTTTAACGCCTATAAAACAACAAAGCTTTTTAACAGCTTCCTTGTATTCTTCCTGAGAGGCAAGCTCCTCAATACGCTTATCCATTCTCTCAAGCTTGTCAGAAAGAGTTTGATAAGTCAGTAGATATTCATCGAGGATTTCCTTGTAAAGTGCCTCAGGGTTTAATGACTTAAGCCATTTCAGATGTGCTACTGTCCAGTGTTTGTTTCCGTCATAGCGATAATTATGACGTAAGCAGAAAGCAAGGATTTGCTGCTTGATTTTCTTAAGTGCAAGTTTGTGATCATCCCTCATACGAAGATACTCTTTTGTTTCTTCATCCTTTGCAGTAGGGATATGAACCGGACTATAGTTGTGCTGAGCTAGGCACTTGGCAATAATCTCAGCATCACGTTTATCAGTTTTAATTCTTCTACCACTGCGCTGTTCAAGCATAGTGGTAGGTGCCAGTATCACGCATTTAACATGAGCGTTTTCCAACTGGTGATACAAAGTATAACCGAGGCAGCCCGCCTCGTAACCGCATATGAAGTTAACATCGTCTCCGTAGATGGTTCTAAGATGCTCCAGATATTTCAGAATCTTTTTATAATCAGCCTCTGTTTTCTGGTGATGTGAAGCCTTTTCGGCATCAATTGTGTAAGCGCAAAGTGTAAAACTTTCTTTATGAACGTCCATTCCTACGTAAACTGTGTTATGATTCATTTAATGACCTCCCTTTGTATGCGGTAATCCCTGTTATTGTTGTGTTGCAACTTCATTATACAGGTAAATCCACGTTGCTACAAAGTGGAGGTCATTACATATTGTCTATTACAATGTTACACCCTGCTTAAAGATTGCCATGTCATGGAAACCGGCACGTTCGGAAGCTACCTGCTTACCTTCTGCTATCTCCAAAACAAAATCATAAAGTCTCTCTGCAAGTTCATCCATATTATTCTTCTCAAGGACTTCTCCTGCGTTAAAATCAATCCAGTTTGATTTGTGTCCGGCAAGCAATGAATTACTTGAAATCTTCATTGTGGGAACCGGAGAAGCAAACGGTGTTCCTCTTCCCGTAGTGAAAAGAACAATCTGAGCTCCGCTGGCAGCAAGTGCTGTGGAAGCCACAAGATCGTTTCCGGGGGCACTTAAAAGATTAAGGCCGGGAGTAGATACTCTTTCGCCATAATTAAGGACACCCTTAACCGCTGTAGAGCCTGACTTCTGAGTACATCCGAGTGACTTGTCTTCAAGTGTTGAAATACCGCCCTTCTTGTTGCCGGGGGAAGGATTTTCATAAACAGTCTGTCCGTTTCTTGTGAAATAATCCTTGAAATCATTAATAAGACAAACAGTCTTTTCAAAGAGCTGCTCGTTCTCACATCTGTTCATCAAAAGTGTTTCGGCACCGAACATTTCGGGAACCTCAGTAAGGATTGTTGTTCCTCCGTTAGCAACCAGCAAATCTGAAAAACGGCCAACAAGAGGATTTGCCGTAATTCCGGAAAATCCGTCTGAACCGCCGCACTTCATACCGATAATGAGCTTTGAAACGGAAATTTCTTCTCTTACGTCCTTAGAAACAACCTTCATTAAGTCAAGAACAATTGAAAGCGCATCCATAACCTCATCCTCAGATTCCTGAGAAACAAGGAATTTTACTCTTTCCTCATCGTACTCGCCGATGTAGGGCTTTAAGACATCAATATTAGAGTTTTCACAGCCAAGTCCAAGAACAAGCACACCGCCCGCATTGGGATGGTTAATTAAGTCAGCAAGAATGTTTCTTGTGTTTTCCTGGTCCTCGCTCATCTGTGAGCAGCCGTAAGGATGAGGGAAAGCTATTACTTCATCAACTCCGGGGATAAGCTTCTGATTTGCAAGACCGGCTATTTTTGTTGCAACGTTATTTACGCAACCTACCGTAGGAATGACCCATATTTCATTACGAACGCCTACCCTGCCGTCCTTACGCTTGTAGCCCATAAATGTTTTCTTTAAATTCTGAGCTTTTTCTTCCGCTGCGCTGTTATCGGTACTTACCGGTTCGTATTCATATTCGAATTCTTCGGCAAGTCGTGTCTTTAAGTTCTGAACATGGATATGCTCGCCCTTCTTAATCGCAGCCTTTGCGGTTCCAATTGCTTCACCGTATTTAATAATCTTTTCGCCTTCATTAATATCATGAAGAGCCATTTTATGTCCTGCCGGTATATCAGTAACGGCGGTGATATCCTCACCGCCTACTGTAATTACATCTCCGGCTTTAATCTCAGAAAGAGCAACAACTACGTCGTCTTTGTTATTGATTTTAAGCGTTGTATTCATTAGAAATTCTTCTCCATTGCTTTACGCATTCCCAAAGTCTTAATGTCATCAAGATATCCGCAAACAAGTTTTTCCGTATCAGAAACTTTTGAAAGATCCTGACCCCAGAAGTTCTCGTTTGAAAGGAAGTTGTGAACAAACTCTTCCGTTGATTTCTTGCAGTTGTCTTTGAAAAATTCAAGAACTGCTGCATCATCCATAATCTTATATTCTTCACCGTTTCTGTCTCCGATAAGAGCTCCGTCAACAAGCTTATCGGATGAATAGAATGCCATCAATGATGCAAGTGAGAATGTAAGGTGTGCGGGATTCTTTCCTTCCTTTTCAATGTATCCGAGGAAACTGGGCATGCAACGTGCTCTCCACTTTGAAACACTGTTAAGAGAGATTGAAAGAAGCGCATGCTTAACATAAGGATTGTTAAAACGTGTTATAACTGCCTCTGCAAAATTTACAAGGTCTTCCTTGGGAAGTGTAAGTGTGGGGATAACTTCATCAAAAATAGTAGCATGCATGAAATCAAATACTGTCTTATCATTCATGGACTCAAGAACAATATCATTTCCTGCAAGGAAAGAAGCAAGAACAAAGCTTGTATGAGCTCCGTTAAGGATTCTGACCTTTCTCTGCTTATAAGGCTTCTGGTTATCAGTATAAATAACAGGAAGTCCTGCCTTTACAAAAGGAAGTTCATCCGTAAGATCCTTCTTGCTTTCGATTACCCACAAAGCAAAAGGCTCACCTGTTACAAGAAGTCTGTCTTCATATCCGAGGTCTTCCCAAATAGTTTCTCTTTCTTTTTCGTCTCTGGGATATCCTGTAACAATTCTGTCTACAAGTGTTGAGCAGAAATTGCAGGCTTCATCTACCCACTTTTCGAATTCTTCGGGGAGATTCCATAATTTAATAAACTTCTTAACACATTTTTCAAGTTCAATTCCGTTGTCATCAATAAGCTCTACAGGGAGCATAACCAGTCCTTTGGAAAGATCACCGTTGAAGGCATTGTATCTTTCATACAAAAACTTGGTGAGCTTTCCGGGGAAGGTTTTGGGAGGGTTTGATTCGAAGCAATCGGTTTCATCAAAAACGATACCTGCTTCGGTGGTGTTTGAAACTATATATCTGAGAGTATCAAGTCTGGCATATGCCATGTATCTGTCATACTCTTCTATACAAGCAACCGTATCAGCCACGCTGGTTACTACTCTGTTTAATACCTTTGCTTCACCGTCAACAATTCCTCTTAATGAAACGGTATATCTGTTATCCTGTTTACCGAACTGCTCAAGAGAACCGAACTCAATAGGTTTTGCAAGAACAATACTTCCGTCAAAAAGTCCCTTTTCATTACAAATATCAAACATATAATCAACAAATGCGCGAAGGAAATTACCTTCACCAAACTGTAAAACTTTGATTGGACGCTCTTGTGCAGGAGCAAGCTTTTTACTCAATAATTCCATTTTTTTCTCCTCATCTCCGAAAGTTTATGTAAGTGCTTACATTCGAATCTTACAACTCAAAAATCGTTTCGTCAATACCTATTTTTATCATTTAGCGCTTATTTGTAAGCATTTAACGAAAAATTAAAAACTTATGCTTTAGTCTTGTTTTTACAATTTTTCAGGTATATAATGTAGTGGATGTGTGAAACCCCTTACACAAAGGAGAATGATATGGCAGCTAAATCTCAGCCTACAATATATGATATTTCCGAAAAAGCCGGAGTTTCCATTGCTACGGTCTCCCGTGTTATTAACGGAAATCAAAATGTTAATCCCGATACGAAGAAGCGTGTATTACAGGTTATGCACGAGTGTGGATATACTCCCAACGCTTTTGCCCGCGGACTAGGTCTCAATACCATGAAAACAATCGGTATACTTTGCGCCGATTCTTCAGATATATATTTAGCCAAAGCCGTTTACTATGTTGAGGAACGTCTCCGTGCCAAAGGTTATGATACGCTTCTTTGCTGTACCGGTTATGAAATGGAAAACAAGAAAAATTCATTAAACCTTCTTATTTCAAAGAAAGTTGATGCCGTTGTTCTTATCGGTTCCAATTTCCTAGAGGATAATGATGAAAGCAATCGCTATATTAAGGATGCTGCGGCAAGCGTTCCCATTATGCTTTTGAATGCTTCCTATGAATATAATAATGTTTATTCCATTTTCTGCGACGACTTCGGTTCAATGTCAAATGCCACAGGACGTCTAATCGAAAGTGGTCGAAAAAATATTCTTTATTTATATAATTCTCACAGCTACAGCGGTAACAGAAAACTTCTCGGTTTTAAAAACGCTTTTGAAAAAAGAAATCTCGCCGTAAGCAAGAAGCAACTCCAGTTTTGTCCCTGCACACGTGAAGACATTACCGGTATTGCCCAATTTGTTGAGGGAATATGTAAACAATATTCCGGCTTTGACGCTATTATTGCTTCCGAGGATTCTTTGGCAGCCGGTGCATTGAAGTATGTTAAAAAAGCAGGCAAAAAAGTTCCCGAGGATGTAGCCATTATCGGTTACAACAATTCTATTATTACCACACTTTGCGATCCTGAGCTTACAAGTGTTGACAATAAGCTCGAAACACTTTGCGAGCAGCTTGTTTTTATTCTTATGGGTGTTCTGTCAGGCAAGGATATGCCTAAAAAGACCGAATATTCAGGCGAACTGGTTATCAGAGAAACATAAAAAATATAAGGAGATTATTATGAAAGATTTTATGGACAAAGATTTTCTGCTTTCAAATGAAACAGCTCAAAAGCTTTTTCACGAATTTGCAGAGCAAACTCCCGTTCTTGACTATCACTGCCACATTAATCCGGCAGAGATAGCAAATGACAGACATTTCGGCAACATTACACAGGTTTGGCTCGGTGGCGACCATTATAAATGGCGTTTCATGCGTTCTTCGGGGGTGGACGAAAAATATATTACCGGCGATGCTTCCGACCATGATAAGTTTCTCGCCTGGGCAAAATGTCTCGGACGTGCAATAGGAAATCCACTTTACCATTGGTCACATCTTGAACTGCAGAGATATTTCGGATACACAGGTGCGCTTAATGAAAAGACTGCCGAAGAAGTATGGGAACTTTGCAACAAGAAGCTTGCTGAACCTGATATGAGCGTCAGAAATATTATAAAAAAATCAAATGTTACACTTATTTGCACAACAGACGACCCCATCGACACACTTGAGTATCACGATCAGATTGCTGCCGACGACAGTTTTGATGTTAAGGTTCTTCCCGCATGGAGACCTGACAAGGCTATGAATATTGAAAAGCCTGATTTCACCGATTATCTTGTCAAACTTGAAAAAGTATCCGGTATCAAAATTGATTCCTTTGATGCACTTAAGAAGGCTCTTCACAACCGTCTTGATTTCTTTGCTTCAATGGGTTGCCTCGTTTCCGATCACGCCCTTGAGTATGTTATGTACAATCCTGCTTCAGATGAAGAAATTGAAGCAATCTTCGCAAAGCGTCTTGCCGGCAATGCCGTAAGCCGTGAAGAAGAACTTAAATTCAAAACAGCATTTATGATTGCCATGGGTAGTGAATACAACAAGCGCGGATGGGTAATGCAGCTTCATTACGGTTGCAAGCGTGACAACAACAAGAGAATGTTTTCTAAACTTGGCCCCGACACAGGATATGACTGTATAAATAACTACGCTCCTTCATCGGAAACAGCAGATTTTCTTAATGCATTGAATGAAGCGGACAGTCTTCCCAAAACCATTCTTTACAGTCTCAATCCAAATGATAATCAGGCAATCGGAACAATTCTCGGTTGCTTCCAGGATTCCACTGCCGTAGCAAAGATTCAGCAGGGATCTGCATGGTGGTTCAATGATCATAAGACAGGTATGCAGGATCAGATGATCAGTTTGGCAAACCTTGGAAACCTTTCAGGCTTCGTCGGAATGCTTACAGACTCAAGATCATTCCTTTCATACACGAGACATGAATATTTCCGTCGTATTCTTTGTAATCTTTTGGGAACATGGGTTGAAAACGGCGAATATCCCGCCGATTTCGATATTCTTGGCGAAATCGTAACAAATATCTCATACAACAACGCTGTAAGATATTTTAAATTCGATTTATAATCAAAAACTAAACTCCCCGGGCAGATTTTAAAGTAATTTGCCCGGGGAGTTTTATCATCAAAATCAGTTATTTTCGCTTTGCAAAGTTTTATTTCGCCCATAGCGAATTTTATTACGCTTTGGATTTGTTCATTATTCGTCAAATGTATTTTACTATATTTTCTGAAAAGGTGAGCGGTGTAAAAATTTGCATCATTTTTCGTCACCAACATCGCATCCGTGGCATTGCACTTGAAACAGAATGCTAAATATATGCGGATACGAAATGCAGGATTAATATGAACAGAACCGCATGCAACAATGATACCCTCGGGCAACGAATACGAGGTGTCAGAAAGAATAATCTTTTAAGCCAGGCTGAATTTATCGAACGAATTGGTAAGTCGGTTAATTTTCTCTCCGATATTGAAAACGACAAAAAAATGATGTCACTGGATACTCTCAAATCAATCTGCCTGGAATATGATATTTCCGCTGACTATCTTCTCTTTGGCATCTCTGAACAGGAAAAGCAAAAAGAACTGATTCAGCTGGTCGTAGAACGGGGAAATGAATGTTCCATAGAACAGATTGATACAATCGTAGCTTACTTTAAAGAACTCCGAAAAATGAAGAAAGAAATAGAAAAATAACAAAATCCCTTTTATCACTCTTTGATAAAAGGGATTATATTTATACTACCAGCTGTCTGGCCACAACAACTGCTTTGCTGTTGCTGCCTCCCGAAATAGTATCCTGAATAAGCACTGCACCCTGACCGAGATTTGCCAGTTCCTCCGGCCTGATTCTAAAGGATTCTGTTATTGACACATTGTAATGGCGTTCTTTCTTCTTAAAGAAAGTATCTCTGTCCTGCTGCGAATCATTAACACTTTCCATTTGTTTTTCATATTTACCGATCATTTCGGCATAATGCTGTGATGTGGCAGCATTCGAGGTTGAAAAAAGAATCACTTTTCTCGCAACACTGCCGGGGATTACAGGAGTAGTATTCTGGCTTGTCCTGAACATATCAATGTGGTTGTTCCCCGAAAGTAAGACTGCGATCTGCGAATTCATATTGCTTACAATATCCCCCAGTTTGCTGTCTCCAAGATACAGAGAATCTATTACCAACAGACAATGATATCCCATATCAAGAATAAAACTCAACTCGGCCGCAAAATAATCCAGAACCTGAAGATTGTTTGCCGGCATTCTCACCGATAAGACTGCATTTCTTTTTATCGCAGTGACCATATTAACATCTGTTGCGCCGTACGCACCGGTCCAGATTCGTCCATCCAAAAACGACGCATACTGATTGATGTCTGCCTTCACCTGCATATGAATATTATTTTGTGATAAAAGTGCTATTGTATCCTTCGCAAAAGCTTCGGGTACGCCGGCCATCTGATTTTCTTCAATTTCATCAATCGTCATGCTGCTGATTCGTATCAGATTGTCCAGGTTAACCGGTATATGTCTGAATCGCAATATATCCACATATCTGCTTAGTGCCTGCGCTCTGAGCGCCATATCAGCACCATGCGTCGGATATATAGCCTCACAAATTCTTGCAGGGCTCATATCAAGAAAGGGCGTGTATTGCGGATTTTGGCCACTGATAAAACAAGTCGGCACTTTTGGGCACTGCCGTTCCGAGCCTAGATAATAATTTTGAAAATTCGATAACATATTCTCGAGTGACAAATTGTTATGCAGGACAATGATCGAAAATTTCCCGTAGCATCTGGATATGGCACGCCCGATTACAGCATTACGCTGATTTTCGTGACCACCGAAAACACTCATGCTCAGATTAAGTTCGCCATCCGGCATCCACTCTCTCACAGATACGGTATTTACTCTTATTACATCGCTGTTAAATTTATTATTTCTCTCTACTTTGGTATCGAACAATGCCATGTTCCAATTATCCCCTTAACGTATCTTCAAATCTTTGAAATTTGAATCTGAATGGCACAGGTGTATCCTTGTGATTCAATCTGATAAATGCCTCACCTGCCGATAAACCTATCTGATCCCAGGTTTCTACAACGTTGCCTTCTCGTTCCTGCTTTTCTATCAAATTGTCTGTTCCCGAATATGAATATGTAATAATATTCTTACCAAACAATTCTGTAATATACTCTCTGGAAGAAGCATCCCCTGTAAGAAATGCAAAGAGACTTCCAAAACCTCCGCAAATAACCAATGCCCGATCATGACCGTATATATCATTCATTTGATCGATTGACTGAAGTCCGCCGATTACTTTTACCCCAAGACTTCGTCCGAAATTAAGCGCATCGTCCAAGTGTTTCAGTTTGGGCAAAAGCTTAAGTTCATCAAGAACAATATATACGTTTCCCTTACTGCCCTCCGAACGTCCCAGAGCTTCTTTCAATGCCTGGTCTATAAGAAGTCTGTACACCGGGCCCAATGTTTCACCTGTACTTAAATCATACTCAATGAATATAGCCCGTCCGCCTTTTTCACGCACAGCCTTTCTCATTGAGAATCCCTTTCCTTTTACCGTTCTTTTAAATACTCCGATAAATATTGATGACAACATACCCTGCAGTTCGCCGATTACGCCATCAGCCTGACCACCGTCTTTTTTACCCAGATATGAAAGCACACCTCGTAAATCCGGATATTTTCCAAAATATAACCGATATTTATCCAGTCTTGTATATTTCTTATCATCAACATTTATTTTCTTAAAAAAATTGAGAAGATGACCGTTATCAAGCAACACTTCATTCTTTGGATCTCTTTTTGCTTCACGAATATGCAAAATAATAGCTGCAGCAAATATTTCTTTTGCAGCATTCACAAAGAACGGCTGCGATGTTGATCCACGGCCTTCAAAAAGAGCCGCTGCCATTTCCATAGCATTTAGCTCATAATCTTCCGGGTCATCTCCATCCGCCAAAACTTCTTCATATATATTCCATTCTACGCTTTGTGAACGGTACTGCTTACCATTTCCCAAGAATAAATCTCCGGGTTTTTTGAAGTTTTTTTCAAAATCACCTTTAGTGTCAAAAACAATAAAAACATCCTGCGAATCATCATACTGGCCGTCTCTGAGCTGGCTGACCATAATATTGAATACATTTGTCTTTCCCGATCCGGCACCTCCGAGAAGAAGAATATGCTTAGACATAACTTCTTCATTAAGCGTAAAATAGCTTTTCGGATTCGTAGAATCCTCAAACAACACTCTTGAATTCGGTAACTCCGAAACAATATTCTCTGCAACTTCGTGTCCAAATATTACTTTTCTTTTTGCCATAGGTTACCTCAAATTATTCTTTAACCAGGGATACCAGCAGTACACATATTACTGTAAACAGAACAAGTGCAAGCATTATATACAAAAGCGTCTTTGTCATTGCAAACACACTAACAATCAAAACAATAAGACCAAACATCAAAGGCAAAAGAATTTTAGGCGAAGGCTTTATTCCTATTATTCGACCGGCAATAGCCAAAAAGAATGTAAGTCCGACGGAGAAAATACTGCCTAATATCAGCGATATAATAAATGCGATAATTCTGATGTCCAGTGTAGCTCTGTATTTCACCAGGAAGAACAAAAATACACCACCGATTACAAGCACCGAGAAAATACACGCTACCAACGCCAAAACCTTCAGTGCCTGCGGAGTCATGCCCAAATTTGATTTTGTGGGAGGTACATATACATCACCGCTTCCCCAGGAATTTCCGGTTCCCACTGAGGAATCGTTAGAATTTGATCCCGTGTCGCTCCAACCGCTTGACGAATTCGACGAATTTGTACCTGTATCACCCCAACCGCTTGATGAATTCCCGGTTGCGTTGCCCCAACTGTTCGATGAATTGCCGTTCGCAGATGTTCCCCAGGAATTACCGGAATTTGTACTGCTTCCCCAGGCATTGCCGTTGTTTCCTGTACCTGATGAACTGCCCCATCCTGAATTTCCCTGTGAATTCCATGAACCTGACTGGGAACTCGAATTCCAGTTCCCGCTATTATTTGAATTGTTATTTGATCTGGGATTCATACAATACCTCCAAATTTACATTTCATTACCGGCAGACATACCACCATCCGAGCCACCGCTGCTCATAGAACTTCCACCACCTATAGAGCTACCGGTACTCATAGAGTTTCCGCTGTCCAAGGAACTTCCGCCACCTATAGAGCTACCGGTGCTCGGTGAACTGCTAACGTCTGCTGCGGCTGTTCCGCCGATATTACCGTTTCCAATCGAGTTATCTGTATCAACGGAATTAACAACATTGTTTGAACTGCTGTCCATTATATTGTCGCCGGCTCCTTCTGTAAGTTGCATGGAATCATCGCCCATCTCAAGTGTTTCCAATTCATTTTGGGAATCTTGCTGCATAATGTTATCGTCATTATCTTCCATCGAAAGAATTTCGATTTTATCACTGCCAGCGTCGTTGTTAACGTCTTCTTCCTCATCATCCATTGGTAATATCTCGATTTCGTCGTTTGAATTTTCTTCCGCTGTCACCTTGTCCGCAGACTTGTTCTCTTCCTTGGAATTCTCGGAACCCTCAACGTTTTCCGCATATTCATCGTTCTTTTGCTGTTCGGATTTTTCTTCTTGGGAATTATCCTTTTTCTCAGTGTTTTCTTCGTTCTTGGATTGTTCCGAGGCTTTGGAGTTTTCCTTGTCCTTAGAGTTTTCTTCGTTCTTGGATTGTTCCGAGGCTTTGGAGTTTTCTTTGTCCTCAGAGTTTTCTTTGTCCTCTGAGTTTTCCTTGTCCTTAGAGTTTTCCTTGTCCTTAGAGTTTTCCTTGTCCTCAGAGCTTTCCTTGTCCTTAGAGTTTTCTTTGTCCTCTGAGTTTTCCTTGTCCTCAGAGTTTTCCTTGTCCTCAGAGTTTTCTTCATCCTCTGACTTTTTCTCTTCGGTGTCCTCTAATTTTTCTTCAGCCGCCTGAATCTCTTCTGCAGGATTTTTTATATTTTCCGGATTTTCACTTATATCATTATTTTTATTGATGTCCGCCATTTCGTTGGCAGTGACTTCCTCGGCATTTTTATTTATACCGTTCTCGTCAATATCTGCTTCAAGAGAATCATCATTAGCCTGTTCTGCTTCATTCAATTGCTCGGCAATCCTATCATTTACCGTTGCATTTGTATCCTGCTGCGTATCGGTTCCAAGCTGTCTGCCCATCGATATGTTGTCATCCTCTAATTGAGCAATATGATAATTGCAATCCGAAATCTGCTGATTAAGTCGAGTTGCTTCTTCATTTAATGCAATTATCTCAGGGTCCTTCCCCGCGGAGGCTCTATCCATATTTCCGGCATGTACACGCTCTTCTATCTCCTGCATTACCTCATTGCGACGTTCCGAAAGAAGATCTCTTTGGCCGGATAATTCTGCAATAGCCTGCCTGTTGTCAGCCTGAAGTTGCCTCATGTTTTCTTCGTTATGCTCACTTCTGCCAAAATCAAACAGTCCTTTTTTCTCTCGACTGCTTGCTGTATAATCATCATATTTTTGATGCGCATTGTCGGCATCAGCATACTGTTGACTCAGTCTGTTGTTATCAATTTCTGTTTTTTGTTTAGGCTCCGGCTCTTCCTCAATTCCATGGTTTGCAACGTATCTTGGCAGATTATCCATTTGCTCGTTGTAGCTGTTTCCGGTAATGCCTGCAAGCGAATTATCAATATCTTTTATATTATCAATTCTGTTCTGACATTGTTCGGCCATCTCCGGTGACAAATCCCCCTTCATATCTTCGAGGTTCTTTGAGATAGCCTGAATTTCTACCTGATCCTTGGAAAGCTCATATTTGGCCTTTTGTTTTTCTTTAATAGACTTATCGGGATCATACAGGGTGTTATAATCATTTCGCATCTTGTCTATTTTATTATCAAGATATTTAATCCTGTCATCATAAGAATAATTATCGCTGAACTTATGACCGTCAACATATGTCTTAAGATTATCCTGCTTATCAAATCTTAAATCCGACTTGATATAATCCTGTTCTCTTTTTATGGAGTTGTTGTCTATACCCTTTTGAGCCTTTATTGCATCTTCGTAACTTATTTTATTCTTACGATAAGCATCCTCAATTTGGCTTCTTTCTGATTTGTCACATTCATCACGGTTCACGGAATAATCCGTCGCAACGTTCTCCATATTCCGCTGGGTTGAATTTAAGTATGAAACATATGCAGAGTCGTTTTGGAAGAACTGCTGATTTTCCTGAACATACTTTGCTCCGGCATTGTTGCTGTCAACCTCCAATGTCTGCCTGCTGTATTCCGGACCATTTCCGCGATATTCTTTGAACTCTGCCCCTAAAAGAGCTCGCTCATCTTCGGAATATTTACCGTTATTAAATGCAATACACTGTTCCTGATAAGCATGATTTTCTTCGTGCGCTACAGTGTTTAGCGCATCATAGGGATTAAGGCAGGTATTTAAATTGACTCTGACAGTTCCGTTACCGTAACAACCACATAATGAATTATCTGTCTCAATTTCAAATTTCGGTGGATTGGTAATGCCATGTTCGGCAGCATACATATCCCCTGTTGCCTGCATCAATTGCATTTTTTGAGTAGAATTAAGTCGGTCCCAGTTCTCACTTCGATAGTAAGTGAAAAGCTGTTCTCTTGTCATGTGATTACTGTCAAAAGGATTATTATCTCGATAATTCATAATTCACCTCTGATTAAAAGACAATTTGATGCTGAGCACTATCACCCTGTGATATGGCACTCTTTTCAGATTGCATCAATTTCTTCAAATTATCATCCAATGAATTTCCAAAAAATGCTTCTGCCCTGGTAAGTAAATCCCATGCCGCCTGAAATTTAGATAACTGGCGCAAATTGTCTATGACTTGTATAGTCAATTCAGGATCGTCTCTCATTTCAACCAGGCCTACCTGTATATCCGATGCTTTGCGACGAAGCTCGATTGCACGCGCTTCCTGCCCTTCAAATTCCAGGTACCAGGCATATATCATATACAAATCGGCCTTTTTTCTGTCGCTTTCCGCAAGAAGAATACATTCGTTTATTTTTCTTTCGTACTCATCCGTAAACAATGTAGCAAGTTTCTTATACTGTTCACTCTCAACAAGCACCTGAGTGATAGCATCCGCTTTTTTTGTAATATCAATGGCACAATAATGGCAACCGGGGCATTCGGAAAAATATGGTAATGCATATTTATATTCCGGTTTCATGTCCCAATTAACTTTGCCGATCATTCTGGATGATCCGACAGTTAATTCCGATATTGCGTTACAACAGCCACATGCCTGTGGAAAGGTTGCCAATTTCATATTTATGCCTCCGATTGTTTTCAATTATTGTACTGAATTATTGATAAAGAGTACAAAATACGCTTTTATTTCCATCTTTCAAAAATCGGGAAACAGACACCAAGTATAAATCATGGCCAATCCGTTTCCCGTTTTAACAAAAAACTTTATTCCAAAATATCTTTTTAAAGCCACACCATTAAGTAGTCATAATTTCCGGCTACGGTGCAGAATCAGGGATCCGGTGTAGGTTCCGTAGGGGGATCCGGGGTGGGAGGATCCGGCGTAGGAGGATCCGGCTCCGGGAGATCCGGGGTGGGAGGATCCGGTTTCGGAGGGTCCGGTTTCGGAGGATCCGGTGTAGGAGGATCCGGCTCCGGCTCCGGCTCAGGTTCCGGTTTAGGTTCAGGTTTAGGTTCAGGTTCCGGCTCAGGTTTAGGCTCAGGTTCCGGTTTAGGTTTAGGCTCTACAGAAGTTTCATCTTCCTTTGATGTACTTGTCTCTGTTTTCTTATCATCTTCCTTATCCGAATCATTGGTAGATACATCATTGTCGGATATATCATTATTTGACGATATGTCACCAACATTTATCTCTACATTGTCCGAAATGTCTTCCGAAATTGATGCTGATATAATTTCTTTATCCCCTTTTTGTTTTCCGAGCAAACCCGGCCAAATAAAGGTTGCACCAACTAACAGGATAACAGAAACAGCCACAAAACCGTAACTAACTAAATAAATAATATTTTTCATGGATTAACTCCTTCTAATCCCGAAGTTTAGTAAAAATAATCTTTGTGCACAGACATATTGGCATCATTAATCAGTGCATCCTCTCGAAGAACGGTAAATGCAATGAGTACACAAGTAATCACTCTCATCAATGTAGGGGTCATTGTCTGAAGAATAGTTCCGCCGGGCAAGAACTGGAAGAAAATAGGAAGCAGGAAATATCCGATTTCAATTGTAATTCCGGCAAGTATACCTCCGACAACAGAGCTAATGAGAACAGATTTTGTTTCTACAAACTTCTCCGCAATAGCACATTTCTCCAATGCAATAATAAGTCCCAGACCTGTTACAAAGATAATTCGCATAAGTCCAAGCAATATGGGAAGAAATGTAGATGAACGGGGTCCCAAAAGATTACGATAAAAGTTTGTTCCTATGGAAGCAGTTGTCATAGCCGAATCAAGCTTGCTTGGATTGGTACATTTAACATATACACCACCGGTTGACTCAGCAATCATTTCCATATACCATTGCAAATCATAAAGCAATCCAACCGAGCTGATTGTTATTCCTTTATTTTCATACTTAGCCAGCATGTTCTGGACTTCTTTCTTGGAATAATACTCTGTAGGATCTCCATCTGAAAGAAGAATAATTCTTGTCTTCTTGTCCGCATCAAGCTCACCGTTATCAATCAACTCATATATTCCATCAAGAACTCTGTATATTTCTGTTCCGCCACCCTTGATACCATTAACATCAGCCCACTTAATATTGTCACTCTTAGGAGCCATTTTTCTTACTTCAATCCAATCATTTGAGAAAGCATATATTGCATATTCAAATGTATCTTTTTTGTTCTCAAGAAGTTTATCGATAACATCATATCTCATTTCCTGAGGATCGCTACTTGTCATCGAACCTGACTCATCAATGACAAATACATATGAATCAAATGTTCCGAGATGAACATTTTTACGAACGATATCATATAAAAATTCAAAAAGAAGTGACAACAGTATAATCAAAATAAGTGAAATGAAGAATAACTTCTTATGAATTGTACCATTATACTGATTGTATCTGATATTACTTACCAGAGCCACCGCTATTCCAACAGTTATAAAAAGTCCAAGGAAATAAATCAATGTAAGAACAACGCTTGGAAAACGAAAATCACCGATATTTAAGTTATAAAGGAGTCTATACGGAAACTCCATGATCAGGCCATACAGCAATCCCGCAATAATTGATACTATAAGCATCGCAAATGAAAATTTTTTATATCGCATTCTATCAGTCCTCCTTAATAATAAAATCGCTGACAACCATCAAAAGAAGTGAAATAAGTACAGTCAGTGTCAGTATGCATCCTAAAGCAACAGCGCTTGCCACCTGAATGGCCGGAATCATAACGCATATACTGTTACCGACAAATATCAGCAATAACAAGGCTAACGCAGACAAATATACGATTCTCTTAATATTATCATCTATGCCTCGTTTCTCAAGGAATTCATATAAGCCTTCTGCTCTGTTTATTTCAATAAATAAGGAAAGAACAATAAGCAAGCACATTATAAGTGCTGAAAGTACTGCTATCGCAATTCCAAGTGCCGATCCTACGCTTTCAGAAAGCACCTTTCCCATAAGATAGGAGCCATAAACCGTTGCCATGCTTCCGGCGGCAACACCGATCGGAAGTCTGTACATTGACGTCCAGAAATTGTTTTTCTGAATGGCTTCGTCTGCTGAAGCAGCCTTCTTTCCTTCAAGAAATGCCTTAATCTTCTTAAGTCCTTTGACGACCGTATCGGAATGTGTACCATTTTGAAGTGTTTCAAGATAAGCACTGATATCTCGTAAAAGTTCACTACCGAGCTGAGGCACGCTTGCTCTGGGACCGTATAATACAGAACTTGATAAAATGGAGTTCAAAGGATCGGTCGTAAATGCAATTTCTTTGCCGAATCTCAATGTTCTGCTTACAATCTTTGCGACATCAAATCTCTTTGCTCTGACATCGTAACAGGTAACCGTAAGTAAATCGAATGCACCTGCCTGAGCATTTATATTAAGTGCCGTCGGAGCACCGAAATATCTTGTTGCCAACTCATTCTGAATTTCTTCCAGTTTCATAACATCCAGATTGAATTTATTTCTGCATACTACCAATGCCGCATCCCTGGGAACCATTGTTGTATATGCCATTGTGAACATATTCATCAATGAAATTGTATTATTAACATTTTCGTAAGCCATTCCCTGAAGCTTTGCAACCGCAGATTCAATATTTCTTGCCCTGTAATCATCAATATCCGCAACGTGGAAATATTTCGGACTAAAGCATGCCCAAAACTGATTTTCAATAAGATCAAAAAGAGGCATTACTTTCTCTCTGAATGACGGTTCCTGATTTAAACGTTCGGCACATCTGTTAAGCACGCCTCGCGCACTGTCATATACTCTGCAAAGTTCTTTATACTCTGTCGCCGAAGCGTAGGATTTCTTTACAAACTCCGTCAACAGTTCCATATAGCGGTGAATGATTGCATTCTTTCCTTCTTCATTTATTCTTTCCGGAAGAATATATTGCTCGTGGAAATCAACAATATATTTATCAAAGCTTTCAAAATTTACCAGAAGTGAAGGAAGCTCCACAGCGAGGAAATAACTGAATGCAAGCTGAGGACTGTTCGAATTTATTATTGTATGAATTCTCTTAAACTGTTTAGGTGACTTGTGCGAGAGATTTGAAAGCGCATTAATGATTGCTTTCTCATCGGCACCATTCTTTGTCATTATTTCCCGGTATGCCAGTTTATCCATCTCTTCTACGAATAAACGCTCTTCCGTTTTTTCGCAGAATCCTCTGAGAGCTTTTAATGTTGCTTCATCTGCAATCAAAGCATTTGCAGCATTAATTTCGCAAAGGTAAACTTCTGCAATATGATGATAAACGTTGTCACTGTCTTTAACATCCAGCTTAACAAATGCCGTAAGCAATCCCAACGTTTCTTCAAGATTGTTTGCGGCTTGAGATTTTTTTTGCCATTCTCTGAAGAACTGCTCAAAAATCTTACAGCCGGATTCCTTAAATGACGTTTCAATATATGCTTCAACCTGAGAAGAAAGGGCTTCTATTGCCTGATTCCAGGTTCTTAAATCCCAATCCATATTATAAAGCTGTGTGAAGCCGTAACGCGATAACTTGCTGTAATCAACTTCCACCACGCTATTATCAAGGTCAATGAAATTCTTACTCTTTACTTCATCCGAGAAGAAAATCATTGCATTACTGCCCTTGTATGAAAAAGAAGTAAGATTCACACGCAGTATGAACGGAATCTTAACATATATTGCATACATCATTTCTTTGTAATAAGAAAGATATTCTTCAAGTTCGATTGTTCTTTTTACACAGAACTTAGGAGTGAGTCCCTCGGAGGCACTGAGCAATCCAAGCGCATAATTCTTGATATTTTCTTTTGTCAGATTATACTTTGCAGCAATTGCCTCATAATTCATCTCTGAATATGGAATACTTTCCAAAACAGGAAATGCCTTTATTGTCTCATTATACTCTCTGGGAATTGCTTCCTCATTAATACCGAAAATTCTTGCGGGATTTTTTGCGTACTCATAAAAATCCTTCAGTGAAAAACAGAAGCAGTGGGCAAAAGAAACACCACGTCCGTCTTTTCCCTGTGCACGATAATTAACATTTACGATATATGCATAGGTCTGATATGTAAAAATACCCATTACCTTTCCCGGCATACCGTTCTTTCTTAATTCGATAAGGTTTGATGCTGTTTTCTCAAAACCTTCTTTTGCAGTTTTAGGCATTCCTTCGGAGGGGCAAACGATTTTCCAACCGGAACCACTGCCCTGAGTACCTACTCTATAATAAGCCGCCTGGTATATATTCATCTTTGGCTATCTCCTTCATACAGTTTGCGTTACTAAATTATCTGCCGAATAACCCTTTCTTCTTTTTAACGTGAGCGCCGCCAATCGGTTCGCTATAAAAAGAATCATTTATTTTTCCGCCGTTCGGAACACGTTCCTGAACTCTTAAGAATTCATGAGAACCGTTTCTGTGAAGGGCCGCAACGATGCCTAACTGATATAACAACCAGAAAAGAGGTTCCTCGATACGAAGGCTCTCGGGATTTTCTCCGGGAACGAAAACCAAATTTCCGTCTTCGTCATAGCTCTTTGTAGGCTGAATACCGAGTGCCGAGAAAGCAAATAATGCACTGTTTGAGAAACATGAATCAATCGAATCAAGAAAAACGCTTCCCTGAAGGCTTGAGCCGTCCCCTTTATACAAATCGCGCATCTCTGTGGAAACATTCCGGCAGTCTTCAAAGGCCATTCCTCTTGCTTCCGGACCGCAGGTATTATAGTACATAGCATAATTTATAGGATGTAATATATTTGAATCTCTATGTTTGTTTGCGAAATAAGGTCTCAGCAAATCACTCTTTGAGATGCAGGCAGCAAAAGGAACATTACTCTTTCCTCCCATACCTGACGAAGCACCGAGAAAGGCATTGTACATAGCGTTAATAACCTTTTCAGGCTTTGCAATATCCATATCATCCTCATCATCGTCATCGTCATCATCCAGTTCAAAGAAATGTGTAAACTGCTTAGGATCAACAATAAGAATAACTCCGTCCGAATTGACAATAAACGGGCCGTACTTCTGCATCTGATCCGGTTTAACACAGTTTTCACCGGCGATATCAAAGAAAATAAGAGTATACTTTCTTCCTGTCTCTTTATTTAATGCGGTGATGGGAATAGGAAGTGTCATCTGATGCGCTGTATTACCGAAAGGAAGAGATTTGTTTCTCTTAATCTGGTGCTTTGCAACATAGTCCTCCATTTCATCTCTTAATCCTACCGGAACAAGATTGACTCTGGAAAGATATTCTTCAATCTTACTCATAAGCTGAGCAAGGTATACTGTTTTACCCGAACTTGTGATACCTACAACCGCAATATATCTTGTAGGATACTTACCGAATTCATGAGGAAGATTATTGTGACAATGAGGGCAAATACGTCTATATGTGGGTGCACCGAAATGATCAATCATTCCGCAGGGGAACCCGTCATCGTCGATAATGTAACGCACATTCATAATATGAGCGCCTATAGAACCCGGAGCCCCCAAAACAGCGTGAGTAGTGGATTCGTCTTCATCATCGAAACCGCCTTCTCTTGGATATCTGCTTAAATGCTCCTGCAAAACTTCGTCAACCTTTTCAACATAAGGTGCTTTGTTGTTATATTCTTCGGGATTAAGAATGTCATCGATTTCGCTCTCTGTAAAAGAAGTATCCGCACGAAATGCCATCTGCTTGAAAGGAGTTGTAAGTTTAAAGCAAAACGGACACTTACATGCTTTCCATTTCATATCATTTTCATTAATCTCATCTACTGACAATACTCTATCTTCCATTAATCTTCTCCTCAAATCTATATAATTTACTTGCAGAACTGTTAGCCCGCAACGTAGGCTTCGCCGAATCCTCCAGGGCAATATACAAATCCCTGCCCAGGCTTCTTGCAGTAAGCGGAATATCAACACCGTTCGCTCTGTATGCAAGATCCCCGTCCTTAAAGCCTTCCGTAACGCGCACATTCAGTATCGCATAATAGCCACCGCCGATTCCCAAAAGGCCTCCTCGTTTCACATCGCAGGAATAAGCAATTGTGCAGGGGATATAAACCATATTCATACCATCTTTGGTATCGTATACACTGTATTCGCCTGCTTCTTTGTCACACTCACAGTTATAAACGGTAATCGAATATGGCATTCTCTGCATAAGTTCCTGATTGGAAATGTTCCAGGTAAGGTTCTTCTTTCTAAATGACGTTTCTTTGACTACATATATTTTGTAAAGTTCTTTCTGTGAAGAATAAACAGGTCCGGAATGTGAACTGAAGATTTCTTCATCGGTCAGATTTCTTTCCTCAAGCAAGCTGACAACGTGTTCAAGTGAAACATCATTTGCTGCCGAGGTAACAACTATCATAAAATAATTGCCCTGCTTGTATTTCCACCTGAATATGCAGTCTTCTCGCGTTCTGTTCAATTCAACATCATGAATCATATATTTAGGATCGGGTCCGCAAACATTCATAAACTGTCTCCTTAAATTAGTTAGGATTTACCAGACGAATTAAATCGTACTGTGACTCTTGTACTTTGTATATCTGCATCTCCTCAATACAGTCTGTTCTGTTAATGTTAAAAATAACAAATGCACCTGACTTATATCCTTCATCCTCATGCAAGTGCTTTGCATAAACTGCCTTATCGTTAATGAGGTAGTAGTTTTTGAGACAAGGAAATTCAACATTAATATAGTTATTAAGTCGCATATTGTCGCCAATCTGCTTTCTTAATTCCTCACGAACATATTCCTGATGTTCGGCCTCTGTTCTGTTTTCAAAACGAGTTTTCATTTCATGCTCAAAATCAAGTGAGAATATGTCTCTTCTGTCATTGACCATCCTGGTATATGCATTGTAAATATTCATCAGCAATTGCTGCCGGTCTGCCCGAACATCAAACATACCGCTGTATGCAGGCATTGTCGGACGCTTTTGTTCTTCCATTATATAGGCGTTTACCAGATTTTCGTAGAAAGAAGTAATAGTTTTTTCTTCTTCCCCGTTGCTTTCTCTGACGCTTTCCATATTGATTCTGACTCTCTTATATGTATCTCTGAAGTCAAGGGTATAATCAATAACATTCTCGAGTGCCTTCGCAACAATGGCATTGTATTCTTTATAGAAAGTTTCTCTGCCCTTTGCGTTTGAATAGTATCCAAACATATCCGCAAGATTCATAGGACGTCTCGCCGGAAGAATAATAGGCTGTAAAATCCTGTCGATTATATCCTGCTTGTACTCGGCTACTTTCAACAAATCAAAGTAGTTGAAACACTGCAGAATATAATTTTCCATTTCAACAATGAGTTCCTGCTTTCTTTCATCATCGCCAAAATATTCAACAATGGGAGCAATGAAGAATGTTTCGATATACTGGCTCGCAGTGCCGTATGTCATATTATCCAGCTGTTTGATTGACTGAGGCAGTCTGTTCTTTCTTGAACTGTCAAGGTCTGCCTTTGTCGCATACGGAAACGAATATACAACGTTTGCATTCTTATCATTGTTCTTAATCAAAAGATTGTGCAGAATCTCGTTTGCATGTCTCATTGTACCGTCATTACCGATACCGAGTCTTTCCATAATAACATTCAGCGGAAGATCATAGCTGAATCTCTTTTCTTCCAAATCGTAAACGTTACGTAAAAAAGCATCAATCGTCACTTCACCGATTTGATCGGTAGGTTTCAGAATAATAACATACGAAGCAGTCTTAAGACTTTTTTCCAATGCATAATTTGTTCCGTCAAAAATAATTCTGTTACCGCCAAGAAGAATAAGATTTGAAATAAGTCGATAGTTTTCACCAATCTTTGCTTCTGAAATGTAACGCTTGTTCTTCTTCTGATTACTTATAAGAAAAACACTTTCCGGTTTAACTTTCAAATCTTCGATTACATATCGCAAGAAAAGATCTGATTTTTCTACGATATTGTTTTCGCCGCTTTGGTCAAGCATCAGGTAGAGGTTCTTAAAAATTGTTATATTGTTTTTTAATTCAATGGACTTATATTTCTCATACAATTCCTTAGCAGCTTCGTCTGTTGCATCAAGAATAAAATCAAGTTTTACACCTGAACAGTCTGAGAAAATCTTCTCGTCCATTCCAAGCATTTCTTCGATGGAACTGATAATGCAGTTGTCGGGATCTACGTTTTCGTCATCCCATGCATACTTCTCTTCTTCATCGTCCACCTTAAGCTTATGGCAGGAAATCTTTTCTCCATCAGCAAATATACTTACATAACGAAGGTTTGATGCATTCCCCCAGTTGTCATCAAGTGGGTGCTTAACATCCTTCAAATAATTACTGGTCTTTTTCCCAAGAAAAATAACAATAACGGGATACTTGGCTACGTTTCCGCCTCGTTTCTCATTACCAAAAGTTTCAAGAGTTTCAATTGCTCTATCCAATAATTCTTTTTCGTTATGGATAACATTTTTCTTATTTGCTGCCATAGAAAAAATCTCCGTCCATTTTTCAGAATTCATGCGGTAAGGCATAAGCCTTACCGCACAATAATAATTTTAAAGCTGGTTCTGGTTTTTGAATGTCTGAAGCTGCTTCATGAATTTATCGTAGAATTCTTCGATTTCTTTTCTCTTCACATCATTTTCGTAAATGCTGTAGTAAGAAGCAATTCTTCTGGGCATTGTCTCATCAAGTGAAGCAACAGCCTCTCTTAAAGGAGTATCATCGTCGTCCTGCATTCTCTTCTTTGTTTCTTTGCTGATTTTCTCAACAATTGCCGCATCAAGAGATTTAAATGTCTCAAATGCGCAGAACGCACCTGAATCACCGTAAGGCATATCCATATTCTGAAGATCGATGCTCTTAGGCATTCCGAATTCTTCGTAGTTGTAAACAACCTTTTTGCCGTAAGTAATTGTTCCGGAGAAGATGGCATTTAAGAAGTCTCTTAAAATAGAATCCTGATCCTTCAAAATGTTCATGGTTGCTTCAACTTTTGCAAGAAGAGCTTCAAGAGTGGAAATCTTTGTCAACTCATCTTCAACAAGCTTGTTAAGAACAGGTGATAACAGATAGTAATCTCTTGCAACCTGTCTTTCGGCACCAGAATTTGTTTTATGTGATTCAATTCGCTCTGCCTTAATAACCTTAAGATTGCTCTTCATCTGCTGAAGCTGTTCAAGCATTTCAACATATGCGCCACGGTTCTCACCAAGTGAAGCAACCTTTGCTTCAAGAGCAGCAACATCAAGAGGCTCGGTAACATTAATCTCAAAATGGTTAAATCCGTCATCAACAATGATTCCGAGTTTCTCAGCTGCGTCGAATTTTTCAAGAAGTGCCTTATTCTTGTTTGAAATACGTTCGATGGGAAGTGTAATTTCAAAGCTCTCGGGGATAGGTGAAGGAAGCATCTTTGTCCAGTTCACTTCTCCTCTTTCGTATAAGTGACGACCGGGTCTGTTATCATTCTCATATGCTCTCTCAAGTTCCTGAATTGCCTGATACGAGAAAAGAGGAAGTCCGCTGTAGAATCTCATTACACTTAACTTATCTGTAATTCCTGATTCTCTGATTGTAACTTCTCCTACATCATTCTTAAATCCGTTTGCTGCATTCTTGATTTCAGAAGCATCGTAAGGAATTGTAAGTGTGGAATGAATAGCATAGTTGCTCTTATACATATTATTCTGCCAGAAAAGAGGTGAAGACTTATCCCAAAGCTTATCCTGAAGGATATCTGTCTTAATTCTCTGAGCAAGAATTGTATCGTCTGTTGTATCGTACTTAATCTTTAAGTAGTCTGTCATTGTCTTTCTTGCTGCTTCTTCAAATTCCTTAAGAACAAAAGAAGTAACAAGCTTTGTAATTTCTCCTGCTTCCTGTGACATCCAGAGCTTGCAGTTTTCAAACATGGCTACCATTAAGTCGTAAAGTGTCTTTTCGACGTCAATCTTCTTAATGATTTCGTCCAACTCTTCCTGAACATCGGGAACGCTTAAAATCTTCCATGAATATGCATTATCATCCTTAACACCGGCAGAGAGAACGCTTGCATTTTCTTCGAAAGTACAAATCAATGTATCAAGTACGGTTGTGAGTACCGCAAAGAAGTTATCATCAAGTTCTGTAAGCTGACGTTTCCACTCACGAAGTACTTCATCAAGCTTGTTGTAAACATCAAGTCTGTAAAGATGTACATACCAGTTGTTAAGTGCTGCCTTGTACTCTTCCGTTCTCTTGGACCCGTTAAGGAATCCGGCATTTCTGAGTGCTGCTTCCGCATTGTTGATATCATTCTTTCTGATATCTTCCTGACGAAGTTCTGCAGACTTGTTTTCTGTGTTCTGTGCAATAAGTCCGTCAACGTAACGAATAAGGTTAGGATTATTGTTACCGAAAATAAGTCTCTTTGCAAAGAAAGGACCGAACTGCATTGTAATTACATAGTGATCGAAAAGGTTTTTGTATGTTCTTCCGATAAGTGATGCAGGCTGCTGCTCAACGTTGTAATCACCAAGCTTTTCTGTCATCACTCTGCCGTTTTCTTCAATTGCCCCAATATTGGGTGAGCAGAACTGATTGTCAATAAACTCAACGAAAGGCTGTGTTCCGCGAGCTTTGAAAAGATCGTATGTAAAGTTTGCAGGGAAATTGCATCTGGGGAAGCACTTTGTGCAAAGCTGATTACGGATATCATCGTATGTAAACTGAGAATTAACAACAAATTCTCTGAGATGATTCTCTGTAGGTGCAAATGTGTAAATTGAGCGATACTTTTCAAAAAGTCTTGCGCCAAGATATGTTGCAATTTCGGTCAAAGGCATCTCTGCAACAGAAGCACCAAGTACATTGTAATCAAGAGCCGCACCATACTGAACAGCAATACCGTCTTTCTCTGTTACAAGGTTTGCAATATGTCCGTCAAGAGTAAGCCCTGAGTCAAGACCGGGTTCAACACCTGCGGGAAGTTCAACTTTTGCAAGGAAGTTCAGTACATAATCGGCAACAACACCCATTGCGTACTGATAACCGTTCTTAACAACATTTCCTGAAGTATCTGTGGTTGAAATAAGATAGCAAAGATCAACAGGCTTCTTTGCATTTTCAATCTGCTTGAAACCATAGTTCATCTTGAATGAATCTTTGTTTCTTCCAAAGTTCATGCAATAATCAAGTTCCTGTAAAGCAGCATATCCGTTAACTTTAATATAACCGGACTTAAGTGAGTCAGCCGATACTTCGGGAACGGAAAGATTAACATCGGGAAGGAAGAAATATCCGCTCACTCTGTCTTCACTGTGTCCGAGTTCTCTGAGTGCTTCCTTTACAAGGTAACACATATCAATAAATGTTCCCGATCCTGTACCACCGGAAATTCCGGCAAAGATATGTACATTAATCTTCGAACCCTTTGCTTCTTTCAAAGCACTGGTCATAATAGTCTTTAATTTGTCATACAAAGGAAGTGCTTTATCAACAAGGAGGAAACGACCAACCTGTCTGATACCGCCTGCACCGGCACTTGCATCATCGGGATGAATATGATCGTAATCAAGCCAGTCAAGATCTCTTCTTCCTTCAAGAACCTTCTTCGCTTCAAATGTTGTCTTAATAGAGGTATTCGAAATATCGAAAAACTCATTTGCTTTATCGATATCGGAAGCCAAACCGTTCTGCTTTGCAATCTTTGTCGCATCCGAATCAATTACAAGATATTTGATTGCGCCGTATCTGGGAATAGGAGAGTCCAAATCATCAGGCTGAAGCTGCTTGTAAACCTCCTTCTTGATTTTGATAACGGCATCTGTACCGGTACCGCCCAAACCAATAATAAGTGTGGCACCATCCTGCTGTTTTGACTGTTTGCGTCTGTCGACTACACCACCACCGACGTCGACAAGCAATTGTCCGTAAGTTGCCATAAAAACCTCCTCTGTATAATTAATATTTCATTTTAATAATTTTCTTTTTAGAACATTGAGCCGCCGTAATTGTTGTAAGGCTTGTATACCAGTCTGAGTCCGGCAGTCATCTCGCGATCGCTGTAAATCGAAATTTCCATCTGATCATCAAGTCTTATCTTCTTCTGAGGAACTGTAGGCGACATATCCGAAATCATCGGTCTCTTTGTTACGAAATAAATATAATTATCATTCTTTCCGTGGTAGAAATAGCACTGTGAAAGATTGATGCCTATATCTACTGTGGGTGAATAATATGTTGAAACAATCATCTTGCCTTTACCGCCGTCGATTGTTTCGGGAGCACTTGAGATTCCATATGCAAATGCGGTGATTTTAATTGTACCCATAACAGGTTTGTTGCCGTCTGTTACTTTTGCAATAATAATGATTGCAGCAATTATAATTACAGCAACAAAGAAAACAATTGCAAGAACCAGTAAAAGATTAATTGTCACAACCTGCAAAGTAAACGAATCGGACTCACCAAAGTCGTCTGTTGCCGTAATTTCAAGTTTACCTGACCCACACTTGCTTATTGTAAGAACAAGATCTGTATTGTCGATATCGGCAGTATTGTCTTTCAATGTACTGCTATCAATTACATATGAAAGGTCCGACTGTTCGGTGTCATCGACATAAGCGCCGAGATCTATGAATGCATCCTTCGAAAAAGGAGTCATAATCCTAATAATTTTTCCGTCTTCACCTGTGGGAGCGGTATTAACTACATCATATACAAATTCCTGCGACTCTTTGTGCATTCCGTCAGCGTCCACATAGCCGATAACGGTATACTCTCCGAGACCTTTAAATTCAACGGAAAAAGTAGTGCTTCCATCATCAAGAACAACTTCTTCCACAACTGTTTTGTTTGCATCAAGAACCTGGTAGTGAACAGGTGCTTTTTTAAGCTCGTCCTGTGTAAGAGGAGTTCCGTTATTCGTAACAGCTGCTTCAAAATCAACCTTTGAATATACCTTAACGGGATTTGCATTTGTCAAATCCTTAAGTTTGATTTCCAGAAAACTGTTATAAACCATATTTACAGTCACCTGATCTCCGGCAACACCTCTTACCGTAAGTTCCCATGTTCCGGCCTCGGGCTCGGGAACCTTAATAACTGTGAATGTCTGAGCCTTTATGGACATCTGATCCATTTCATCCTGTGTATAACCAATACCGCTTGGATTCTTAAGTGAATATGATGTCTTGGTATTAAGCGTATTGATAATAATATTCGCTTCAGCAACACCGATGGAAGGAACATCAAACGGTACTACAAGTTCTCCGTCGTCGGGAATTGTTGAATCGCAAAGTTCTTTAGAGCTTGTCCCATAAATAATAGTGTAGAACAACTCGAATACACCTCTTAAGTCCTCTGCACGTTTAATTTGTTTCATCTGTCCGCCTGTAGCATTGGCATAATCCGAAATTTCATCCGGATCTGCTTCTGATTCTCTTGAATTGGAATCAGGATTTAAGCAGACACCGTATACTGTAATACTTTTGGCCTTGCACTTTTCAATTGCATCTTTCTTAGCCTGTTCTGCTTGATCGAGCTTGTCCTGCTTGTCAGGACCCTCTGCGAAATCATCTTTACCATCCGAGAGAAGAATGATAACCGACTCATAGTCAGGGTTCGCGCCTTCTTCAATCAGTTCTACAGCTTTCAACATCGCGGCACCTGCGTTTGTATATCCACTCGCTCCAACGCTCTTAACGGATTTTGCAAGACTATTCTTCTCATTCTTTCCGTTTATTTCCTTAAGCGGATTACAGTCTCTTATTTCATGGCTAAAACTTACAGTTCCGAAATAGTTTCCGTTTTCATTTGCAAGACCAAGGAATAATTCAAGAGCATCATATCTGTATCCTTTCTTGTCCGTATAGTCATCCATTGACTTACTTTCATCAATAACAAAGACAACGTTCATTCTGCTGTCGTCTCCGTTTCCTTTTGCCTGAGCATCAATGTTGAACAATCCCACTGTAAGAATTGCCGCAAGCATCATTGCTGCAACGCGCATTATAAAATGCTGTTTTTTCATTTTGTTTCACCTCATATATTTATATTTTCAGACCAAGTCTAGTTTGTATCATTATCCGATACCGTTTCGCCATCACCGGAAATGTCAACTATTTCCGAAATATCTTCAGGAATTGTTTCATCGCGATCGTCTCTGTCTTCGATTCGGTGCGGCACATAATCTTCATCCGCGGAGATTTCCGTAAATTCATCGATTTCTGGCTCTTTTTCCTTAGGCTTTATAACAAAGATGCCTGTTATAAACAAAGCTATAACAAGAACAATCACTGCCACATCCAAAACCCTGTTTATGACTGTTGCCTTCTGCTTTTTTGTACTTCGTAAAATAATCCAGAAAAATAAAAAGACTGCAAGAATAATGAGTATTGCAAGAGTAATATAGAACTTTATCATTATCAGGTTTTACCCCCTTGTTTGTATATAAAAAAAGTCTCCGAATCATTATAAAAAATTTTGTTAATTTAATCAATTAAATTATTAAAAAAATATGATTTTTTTGTAAAAAAAAGAGAAGAAAAACATCTTGTTTTTCTTCTCCTTCAAATACTATATAACTGCCAATCAGCAACGCTTGTCCATTGCCACCGCGGTTTCAAGAGCGATTTCCATCATCTGTGTAAATGAATTCTGTCTTTCCTCCGAAGTTGTCGCCTCACCGGTAACAAGACTGTCGGAAACGGTAAACATTCCAAGTGCTCTCTTTTTTGCATATGCAGCATTCATATAAAGAGCCGCTGCTTCCATTTCAACGCAAAGCACACCCATTTTAGCCCACTTGTCATTGAACTCGGGATCAGCGTTGTAAAAAACATCCGATGAAAGGGCATTTCCAACATGATATCTGGCACCAAGCTTTTCACCGGCCTTAATAGCCTCACTGAGAAGCGTATAGTCCGCAATCGGAGCAAAGTGTCCGGGGATTCCGAACTGATCCTGATATTCGGAGTTTGTGCAGGCACCCTGTGCAAAAACAATGTCTCTGATCATAACCTGAGGCTGAATTGCCCCGGTCGATCCGACTCTGATGATATTGTCAACATCAAAAAAATTAAAAAGTTCGTAAGAATAAATACCTATCGAAGGAATACCCATTCCGCTGGCCATAACGGAAACCTTAACGCCCTTGTACGTTCCGGTATAGCCCTGTACTCCTCTGACATTATTTACGAGAACAGGATTTGCAAGAAAGTTCTCAGCTATAAATTTTGATCTTAAAGGATCCCCCGGCATAAGCACTGTTTTTCCAAAGTCTTCCGGTTTTGCATTAATGTGTGGTGTAGGATAATTAGCCATTTACTTCCTCCTGCATAATTCAAAATAATTTGTTACCCAACAATTTTATCATACAAATCAATAAGAAGAAACCTGCGTTTTAATCATTTCATCCAGTTTTCCCAGCAGACCGTCAATATCCTCGCCAATCCAAACCTTTGTAAATGTAATTTCAAGTTGAACCCAGAAATTACTTGCTTCAATAAGTTTCGGAAGAGGAATTGAATTCGCATATTCTTCCTGAAAAAGAAGAAGTGTTTCATCATCGTAACCCGCATCGGTACTTGATGCGATTTTTCCCGTTTTGGAATACAGATGGTCAGAATATTCCGTGGAAACAAATGCAGCAAATTTGTTTGCCGCAAGCTGATGCTCGCTGTATCCGTTTATCACAAGTGCTTCCGTCACGGAGAGCGATCTTGATTTCAAATCCTTATCAAGCATCGGAACGCGTGCATATCCAAACTCATAGATTTTCACAAACTCGGCTTCTGCATCCGCAATATCCTTGTTCATCTCTTCTTCCGACATTCTGCCGTCGGCAACGCGGTCCTCAAGTTGTCTTCTGAGAGCGTCACGTTCGGCACGCTGGCGTATCAAAGTCTGGGTATTTTCTTCTTCCACTGCTTCAAGACGTGCAATAACATCCGAAGTGGCTATGGAATATACGAACTTTCCGTTGATAAAGTCGTCAATCATTCCATTGTAAGAAGAAGTATTTGCATCAATGGAAAAGAACTGATTAAGGTTCTGATATACATTCATACAGTTAATGGTATCTTCATTATAAATGTCGATATTATCCTTGTCGTCGCCTGCTTCACCGCCGACACTCATATAGTTTCCCACAAAGAAGTAATTGTAGAAAATATCGGATACATCCCATTTAAAAACACCGTCAACTCCGTCGGGAGCATCATACTCGTCGGCGAAGTTTTTAATATCCTCAATTGTTTTGGGGATAACATCATAAATTGTAAGTGTTTCTACATCGTATGTCTTCTCTCCCTGTTTATCCTCGGTAATCGATGATTCATCTACCTCCGAAGGATCAATTTCGCTATCGTCAATTTGGGAAAGTCCCTCTTCCTGAACCTTTGCAATCCAATCATTCAGAAATGTCTTGTTGTATACTAAAACGCTGGTTTCAAAATACAAAGGGTACCCGATTTTCTCATCGTTATATGTCACGGCATTTTGTGCCACCTTTGAAAAATGTTCATCGGTAACAACATCTGTTTCTTCCGTTATCTCGGTTGCCAAACCGGCAAGATATGCCTTTTCGAGCGAATCATTTGTAACAAGAAGAACATCCGGGAAGTCTTCACCCTGAACGGAACTGTCATTAACATATTCCAAATACTCATCAACCGTAACGCACTGCGGAATAACACGAATGTTTGGATTATTTTCATGAAATGCTACGGAAGCACTGGTAAAAAAGTCTTCAAACGAAGGATCGGTGTACCAAAGATAAATATTTTCAGTCCTGTAATAAGCCATATTCTTATCTTCTTCGGTCGCTTCGTTATTTTTGACACCAATGTGGTACATTCCGATTGTCAATACAGCAATCAAAAGTACCGCAATCAATTTGTATCTCATTCTCATATATCATTCTCCGTATTTTAGAGACACTGTCTCAAAATACCTATCATTTCATCAACATCGTTCTTTGTAATAATAAGCGGAGGAACAAAACGGATAATGCTTGTTCCCGCATTAATCAGTACCAGTCCTTTTTCCAAAGCCTTATTGATAATATCCCCGACAGGATGTGAAAACTCAAGTCCCTGGATAAGGCCGATTCCTCTGTGTCCGACAATATCGTCATGTTCAGCCGCTATTTTTTCAAGTTCTTCATAAAGGTACTGTCCAACCTCTTTTACATTGTCACAAAGATTTGTTTTTTCAAACATATCAAGAACAACATCACATGCCTTGGTTGCGAGAGGATTTCCGCCGTAAGTTGTACCATGATCGCCTGCCACAAGTGAATTTTGGCCAACCTTTTCGGTCATCAAAAATGCGCCGAGGGGAACACCGCATCCAAGAGCCTTTGCCGATGTCATCACATCAGGCTTGATGCCGTATTTCTGCCAGGCAAACATATATCCGGTACGTCCCATTCCGCACTGAATCTCATCGAGAATCATGAGAATATCCTTCTCGTCGCATAATGCGCGCACTTTCTCCATAAATTCCTGTGTGGCGGGATAGATGCCACCCTCACCCTGAACGGTTTCAAAAATAATAGCGCAGGTTTTGTCGTTAACGAGTTCCAGTACGCTTTCAAAATTGTTCATTTCGGCAAACTTAACATTTCCGATACCGGGCTCAAAGGCTTCTCTGTACTTGGGAGTTCCTGTAATGGATAAAGCACCCATGGTACGTCCGTGGAAGGAATGATTCATGGCAATAATTTCATGATCTGTCTTTCCGTCCTTGAGATACGCATACTTTCTTGCTGTTTTAATTGCGCCTTCAATTGCTTCGGCCCCGGAATTTGTGAAGAAAATTCTGTCCATGCCCGAAACCTTTTTAAGTTTCTTTGCCGCTTCAATTGTAGGCACATTGTAATAATAGTTTGAAGTATGAATGATCTTGTCAATCTGGCCCTTTAAAGCGTCATTGTATTCCTTATTATTGTATCCGAAAGCAAATACTGAAATTCCGGCAACAAAATCAAGATATTCTTTTCCGTCCAAATCATAAAGACGCACCCCATCGCCATGATCAAAAACTATGGGATAACGGTTATATGTATGAAGAAGGGCTGCTTCAGCCTCTTCGATATACTGATTCATCATGTCTGTTTTACTCCTCGTCATCGGCACGGAAGCATGTTCCGACACCTTCATTTGTGAATATTTCAAGTAGCAAGCAGTGAGCTGTTCTTCCGTCCAAAATGTGCACCCTGTTTACGCCTTCTTTTATTGCCGAAACACAGTTTCCCAGTTTCGGAAGCATACCGCCGCCGATAACTCCGCTTGACAAAAGGTCTTCGGCCTCCGAAACACTCATTCTCGAAATAAATGTAGACTTATCGTTGAAATCTCTGTACACACCTTCAACGTCTGTGAGGAATGCGAGTTTCTCCGCCTTAACCGCTTTGGCTATTGCACATGCAGCATCATCCGCATTTATATTATATGAATTAAATTCATCATCAAATCCGATCGGTGAAACAATGGGAAGAAAATCCTTTTCAAGCAAATCAAAAAGAACCTTGGGATTAACATCCGTAACATTTCCGACAAAACCGATATCTTTCCCGTCGGAATACTTCTTCTCACATTTAAGAAGCCCACCATCCTTGCCGCTGATTCCTACTGCCTTAACGCCAAGTTCCTGAACCATCGAAACAAGCTGCTTGTTAACCTTTCCCAGAACCATCTCGGCGATTTCCATGGTCTCTGCATCTGTTACTCTGAGTCCGTTCACAAACTCCGGCTCCTTACCGACCTTTGCAATCCATCTGGATATTTCCTTGCCTCCGCCGTGAACAATAATCGGCTTAAATCCTACAAGTTTAAGAAGAGTAACATCTTTAATAACGTTTCTTTGAAGTTCCGGATTGCTCATCGCAGAACCGCCGTATTTAACAACTATAATTTTTCTGTTGAATTTCTGAATATAAGGAAGTGCCTCGATAAGTACTTCAGCCTTACTCAGAACCTCTTTCATTTCATTTGATTCCATAATTAACTCCTGTAATCTGCATTTATTGTTACATATTCATGTGTAAGGTCACATCCCCAGGCGGTAGCGGACATTGCTCCTTCGTGAAGGTCTGCAATAACCGTAACCTCTTTATTTGACAGAATCTCGGTTGCTTCTTCTTCAGAATATCCGGTGTCAAGACCATTGTGGCAAATATGAAGCTTTTTACCGGCTGCTTCATAATAAAGATCAACTGTATCGGGGTTGAATCCGGCACCCGAATAACCCATGGCGCAAATAATACGTCCCCAGTTTGCATCATGGCCGTATATCGCTGCCTTCGTAAGGCTTGAACAAATAACCGACTTGGCAATTTTCTTTGCCTGAGCCTTGGTCTCGGCATTAATAACCCTTACCTCAAGAAGTGCAGAAGCACCTTCGCCGTCGGCAGCCATTCTTTTTGCAAGATTTTCATTGATGAAATGAAGTGCTTCTTTAAAGGTGTTGTAATCATCACCCTTTTCACAGATTTCATCATTTCCGGCAAGACCGTTTGCAAGAACAACAAGTGTGTCATTAGTTGATGTATCTCCGTCAACGGAAATCATATTGAATGTATCCTGAACGTCTTCGGACAGTGCTTCCTGCATAAGTGCCTTTGAAATTTTGCAGTCCGTAGTGATATATGCAAGCATTGTACACATGTTGGGATGAATCATTCCGGAACCCTTTGACATACCACCCATAGTTACTGTTTTACCGCCGATTTCAAAAGAAACCGCGATTTCCTTATTAACGGTATCTGTCGTCATAATCGCCTTAGAAGCCTTTGTTCCTGCTTCTTTTCCCGTTTCAAGCCCCTTTGCAAGTGCTTCTACGCCGGCACAAATTTTATCAATGGGAAGCTGTCTTCCGATAACACCTGTAGAGCTTACGATAACGCCATTCTTGTCAATTCCGAGTGCTTTTGCCGCAGCTTCGGCCGTCTGCTCGCAGTAATCAAGTCCCTGCTTTCCGGTACATGCATTTGCAACACCAGCGTTGACAACGACACACTGTACGGGAATGTTGCTCTTTGTAACAGTTTTATCCCAAACAACCGGAGCCGCTTTAACAATATTTGTGGTATATACTCCGGCAGAAGTACATGGTGCTTCGCTGTACACCATTGCCATATCGGTTCTGTCTTTATACTTTATACCTGCAGCGGTGCAGGAAGCCTTAAAACCTTTGGGGCTTGTAATGCCACCCTCTAAAACTTTAATGCTCATTTTATTCTCCTTTATTTATCCTCAATGTAAGCAATTATATTTTCATCATTGAGTGTGAAATCGTAGTAATTCAAATCTTCTCTCTTTGTCCAGCCAATGTTTTTCCAGAAAGCATTGCCTATATCATTTTTGGTAAATGCTATAAGAGAAACTTTGTTGATGCGTTCCTTCTTAAGTGCTTCCATACAGAAAACCACCATTGCCTTACCGATTCCGTGGCGTCTGTAATTTTTGTGAACACACACGTGGTAAAAGCAGCCTCTTCTTCCGTCATGTCCGCAAAGAATAGCCCCGACAACCATACCGTCTTTGACCGCAACTGCGCTGGTAGTAGGATTTCTTTTTAAGAACAGTTCAATTCCCTCTTTGGAATCATCGATGCTTCTGATTGCAAAACCGTTGATTGTGCTCCACAAAGCGAACACTGCTTCATAATCGGTTATTTCCATTGGACGTACGATAAAATGTGCCATAAGACATACTTTCCTCTTTTATGCCATAATTAGAAACATTATACAACAAATGAAAACTTTTTTATATAAGAAATAATAATTTTCATTATTATGCAATGTTTATGCATAATAATACAGCCTTTTATGAATATTTTCCACTTAATTATGCATATTATTTTATTTTTGTGCATATTGTATCGTCTGTATGCATTTAATGGCTCATATATTGTTTGAATGGATAATATGTTGTGTTGCACAGAGAACCGGCAGAATGTTATATTGATATTACAGTTAATATTTTAAGATTGATGTCAGTGCAAGAAATATGCAATGTGTTTTTCTTGCCACACTTTGAATCGCATCTGCGGCATTTTTCAAGGCAAAATTAATGCCAAATTCAATCGGTTGCGAGAAGCGGGATAAAAATGACAAGCGAACAGATTACGCTACTTTGGATAATAAGCTATTTTCTTATAGCCAATATAATTTCATTTGCATTAATGGGAATCGACAAAGCCCGTGCCATGAAACATGCATGGCGAATTTCCGAAGCCGCACTCTTCTTCTCGTCTATTGTTGGCGGAAGCCTCGGTTCGGTTCTCGGAATGCAGATTTTCAGGCACAAAACAAAGCATTGGTACTTTAAATGGGGGATGCCCATTATTCTTATAATTCATATTGCTCTGATGATATTTGTTATGAAGTATTTTAATATAACCATAATGTAGAAAGTAATCGAAAAGGATAAAGAACTTAAGCCCGATTCACTTACCGTTCATTCTCCGGCAATTAAACGTGCATCAAAGCTTTTTCTCCCGATTAAATAATAAAGGAAGCCAGAGCATAAAGAACAATTGTTTTTAACAAATTTATTTTTCAAAGGGAATACGTATGAAACAAATTGAGAAAAAACGACCGATACAAAGCAGGCAACAGATGGAAGCTCTGTCTGTAATCCTGATTACGGTGTTTGCAATAATAAGTTGTGCGGGGTGTGCCGGAATGGGATCAAAGACAGTGGGAAAACAAATAACAAAAGATAAGTTTAAAGAATTTTTTTATACGTACTCTGCAACCGTTAATCCGCCGGAATTTCAGAGATATCGTTTCTTTGTGGAAGACGGAGTCGTAAGTGAATTTGAATTATTCTGCGAGGGTCTGGTTGAATCCGTGCAATAATAAAATTTATGGAATGCATGTAGACAGAATTAAAACACTTTCGGCGGATTTTCTTCTGCTGACACTGATTTATGTCATATAAGGATATTTTATTGGGCGTGTAAAAAAATGAGAAATCATTTTTCACACGCCCTTTTAATTCAAAAATCTTTTACAATTCCGCAATTACTTCTATTTCACAAAGAACATTCTTCGGAAGAGTTTTGACTGCCACGCAACTTCTTGCAGGCTTTGAAACAAAATATTTGGCATATATTTCGTTAAATGTTGCAAAATCTCCCATGTCTGCAAGAAAACAGCTTGTTTTTACCACCTTGGAATAATCCGTTCCGGCTGCTTTTAAAAGTTCTCCGATGTTTTTGCAAACAAGTTCTGTCTGCTCAACAATACCGCCTTCAGCAATCGCTCCCGTCTCCGGTACGATTGCAATCTGACCTGAACAAAAAACAATATTACCGGTCACTATTGCCTGTGAGTAAGGACCAATGGCTGCAGGAGCCTTATCGGTATGAATAACTTGCATATATAACCTCCTAAATAATTAATACTTTATTGTGCATCAGGATCTTCTTCATCAAATTCAACCGTAACGTAAAACCCGCGTGAATTCTCTTCAATCGCCCTGACAATTCCCTTTCTGGCCATCAACCTCTTTGTAAAAGGAATATTCCCCGACATAGCCACCGCCGGGTTTATTACATAATAATAATTACTCGGCAGAAGTCCTTCCGTAATAACAACCTCTTCGCCCTCCGATACAAGTCCCGGGCGTTCCATTTTAAATTGAAGTTTTCTCATTTAATCTCTTCCGTTCATTATGAATTACTTATCTGCGAATATTTTTTTGGCGAAATGCCAACCGTTTTCGTAAATACTTTAAAAAATGAAGAATAATCCGTAAATCCGCTCTGTTCGAAAGTCTCGTTAACACTCTTGCCCTCTCCGAGCATTGCTTTCGCAATAGTTATTCTTCGTGCCGTAACATACTTTGTAATCGTCGTTCCCGTCGCGGCTTTAAAAATGCGGCATATATACGACTCGCTTAAAAAGAACTTTTCGGACAGTTCCGCCACGCTGATAGGTTGTGAAATATTGCGGTTTATATATGCCAGAATATCATCCACCTGGCTGTTATATTTACCGTAGGAAATATCATTTTCCTTTTTTTCATTGCCCATCATCATATTTATAAAAACAAGCAGTTCGGAAAATGTCGCCCTTTCAATGATATCATGTGCATAATCGTTCGATGTGGTAATTTTGTTGATAAGATACAGGAATCTTTGCTGTTGCTCTTTCGCCATCACAATCCTGTGTGAAAAATCCGGGGTTCTGGAAGAAAAACAAGCCCCCAGGTTTGTTTCTGCGGTGGATAGTTTTTTTACAAATTCCGGATGAACACTTATAACAATACGCTCATGCACTCCCGAATCGATTTGCGTAAGGCAATGACTTTCAAACTGATTAATGACAAAAAGATTTCCCGGTTCTATATTATAGAGTTTGTTATCAATCAGGAACTGCTTGCCTCCGGAAATTGAATAATAAATCTCGCAACAGTCATGGACATGCATTTGCATAGCCTTTTCTTCTTTGTAAAGATGCGCCACCGCAAATGTCTCGTCCGTCATGCAGTTTTCGATAGCCTGTTTGCAGGAAGTAAGTTCTTTCATACTAAGGAGTTTATCATAAAAACTTGATACTTCAAAGTTTTTTGTTTATATTATATATGGGTTAAAAGATTTTACTACGGGGTTAATTTATATGTTTAAAGTTATTGCGGTTGACGATGAGCAAAATGCGCTCAATCGTTTCGAAAGAATGATTTCACATGATTCAAGGCTTGAGCTTTTGAAGACATTCACGAATCCCATTGAGGCGCTTACATTTATCAAATCCAATCATGTCGATATAGCCTTCCTGGATATTGAAATGCCTCAGATGACAGGTCTCGAATTGGCTGAGAATCTCATGGATTCCAATCCCTTTATTGAAATTGTATTTGTCACAGCATATAACCAGTACGCTTTGGAAGCATTCAGAGCCCATGCTACCGGTTATTTGTTAAAGCCACTTTCAAGGGAAGATTTCACAACACAGATTGATATTATGGAAAAGAAGCTCTCAAAAGAGCGTAAACCTATGGATGACAGACTTTTTGTCAACTGCCTCGGTGCATTTTCCATCAGAAGAAATCCGAATGAAGGTGAAAACATTCGTTTCCGTACATCCAAAGCGGAAGAATTGCTTGCTTTCCTTATTCACAGCGAGGGACGTCCGCGCTCCAAAGACATGATTCTGGATCACCTGTGGCCCGATACCGACATCGACAAAGCAGCAAACAATTTCCGTGTTACATGCACATACATCAGAAGCACTCTCGCGGATTGCGGCTATCTGGATGTTTTGCTCAGAGATCATGACGATTACAGCGTTAATATTTCCCGAATCAACTGTGACTATCTGGAATTCAGAAAAAAGGTTAACAATGTGGCCGCTCTTTCTCTTGATGAGGCAAAAAATACCGTAAATCTTTACAAAGGTCCTTACCTTGAAAATCGTTTTTACGACTGGGCAGAGGATGCCCGCGGCTGGCTTGAAAACCGTTATACCGAACTTCTTTATCACACCGGCAAGCTTTGTGTCGAAAATAACCATTTAGACGCTGCCGTCGGATATTTTGAAGCCATCCTTAAAGTAGATTTGTACGAAGAAAATGCCATTCGCGAAATTCTTCGAATCAAATCCGGCAACCAGTCTCCTGCTGCCGTTCGCGAATATTTTGACCGTTACTGTAACCAGTTATACGAAGAATACGGTTCTGAACCCTCAAAAGAACTTAAATCCTTTATTAATTCCTTATAAATTGCTAAAGAGGAAGTTCCATGTCAATATTGCTTCGTGCCTTTTGTGTTGCAAGTTGTTTTCTTACAGGCATTTATTATCTGACGCTTTTTTATTTGAATAACAAAAGCAATCACCGGAAGCTCTGGTTTCCGGTGCTTTGTTTTGCTTTCGGAATCAATTCCATATTCCGACTCAGTTACCATCCTGCTTTGATTTTCAACCCGGGAAACACGCTTCCTCTTTCAGACAATTTCTTCTTCGCCAGCCTGAACATCTCCTCTTTGGCAATGAACCTTTATAACGGCTTCAGCTTCAGTAAAGAAAAAAATCTTTTTTTCAGGCTGCTAAACTACGCATGTGCTGCCGCTGCCGTTTTTTCGCTTGTTGTCCCTTCATCATTTGTTTTGTATTTCTACCTTTTCTCGATGCTCGTATGTCTTGCATCGTATATTTATGGTTTATACACTGCGTTTACAATGTACAACACGGTTTCAAAAACGTATGCATTCTCTCTTGTTTCATACCTTTTGTTTATTTCATCCGTTTTCCCGGATGTTGTTCTTGTGATATTGAAAATAGACACAATCGGAACCAGAATTCTGATTATTCCGGTATTTCTTTTGTTGCACCTTGTTATGCTCACCTTCCAGTATCGTTTATCGCTTGAACATACAAAGGAGCTTTCGGCTGCCTTGTCTGACACAATTGAAAGTATCAACCATTCCGACAATGCCCTTAAATGTACACAGATGAAGCCCGATTTTCTGTACGAAACTCTGGATTTAATCAGCAACATGTGCGAAACCGACCCGTTCACGGCCGAAGATTTAACAATTTCACTCTCAAAATATTTACGCCACACTCTCAATTTCCAGCAGTTGAAGGGAATCGTTCCTCTGTCAAACGAGTTGGAGCTTACAAAAGCCTATGTGGCAATCGAACGTGAAAGGTACAAAAAAATCAAATTTGAATACAGTTTTCCCGAATCAATACCCGAAGTATATGTTCCTCCTCTTTCAATTCAACCTCTTGTCGAGAATGCTTTGGAACATGGCTTTAAGGATATAAATTCAACAGGAAAAATAAAAATAACCATCGTCAGTTACAATGATTATTGCCATATTGATGTATCCGACAACGGTGTCGGCATTCCTGAAGAAATGCTGGCAGGACTTCCTGCGTCTTTTGCCCAGACTGCGCGAATCGGACTGTATAACATAAGCAATCGGTTAAAGAATAAATTCGGAAACGGTCTGGTTATACAAAGTGCCGAAGAAGTCGGTACTTCAATTTCGTTTACCGTTCCCCCCGAAGGAAAATACAATACTTATGAAGGGGAGGACTCATAATGCAAAAACAACTGTTTTATACACTCAGAGGAATATTTTTTTCAGTTGTCGTTTTCTTCTCCCTGTTCGTGATTGCAAAGGACATTCAGCCTTCACCGATTTCAGTCTCGAAAACTGCCGAAGATACATCACCGTTCTATATTTCTCCCAGCTCCAATTACTGTCTTATCGGGGAAATGTCTATGTATCCCGGTGTATTTTTGATGCCCTCATCCATTGACGAATCCGGTATATCTCCCGTTACGATTACCGATCTTTCTCAAATCAGGGATGAAGCATGCATAAGTGAGGACACCTATACCGCTACAATCAGATTTTTTCTCAAGACTGCAGCAGGCGAATATGCTTTTGTTCTTCCCGATACTTTTTGTGAATATCTTGTATTTATCAATGGCGATACAGTCGCCGTTTCCCAGACATTGCATGCCGCAAATCCACCTTATGCAACGACAAGAACTATCATTTTCCCTGAAGCAAACGAAGAAATATATGAAGTGGTTATAGTTGCCATAACTCCGCTTAATTCCACGGCTCCGTCATCATCTACAATCCTGTTCGGCGAAAAAAATCATATCGAAAGATATACCCAGATCAGTTTTGCTGCCGTAACTATTATTATTGCCATTATCATCGTGACAATTATTTTCACACTTATCCAGTATTTGGCTGTCAGACGTGAGAAGCTTCTTACTTCCTTTATTCTTCTTTCGTCTGCGGTTTTTTTCAGAATTGTCTTCACCGGTAATATTAGAATTATTATGCTTTTCTTCCCGCATCTGCCATATCAGTTCGGAACAGTGATGACAGGACTTACCATGCCGCTTCTTCTGCTTGCGCTGATATATCATTCTTTTTGCCTTTTCCCAAGTCTTTTTCCGAGGAAGGCAATGGTTGTCGTTTGCTCGCTGCAAATTGTTCCGTTACTCAATTTCCTGACGCTTAGGCAGTTCGCCTTTATGAACATTGCAGCAAATATAACATACGCATCGGCATATGCGCTTTGCTTTTACATCGTATTAAAGGCTCATAAAAGGAAATATACAAACTCGGTTCTGTTCAGTCTCGGTCTGGTTGTTTTCACAATATGCGGATGTTTGGAAGCCGCAACCGTTTCTCTTCCCGTAGCCATACATTTTCCTCAATTTTACCCTTTTGTGGTATTTTCAATTACCGAAGTTATTATTCTTGCAAAAAAATACAGTGATCAGGAAACAGCTGAACAATACTATACCGACGAGCTCACAAAAACGTTGGAAACCATGCAGGCTTCCGAAAATGCATTTTTGAATGCTCAGATGAAACCGCACTTTCTCTACAACACATTGAATACGATAGCGGATTTGTGCGTTTCGGATCCTGATAAAGCAAAGATGCTTATAAATGCTTTGGAAGATTATCTTAAATTGATTTTAAGCATAGACAATATGGAAAAAACAGTTCCTCTTTCCCAGGAAATGGAACTTGTCAGTTCATATACAAAGATAGAAAAAGAACGTTTTCCCGCAATTAATTTTTATACAGACTTCCCCATTAGAATGCCGAAGGTCAATATGCCTCCACTCACACTGCAGCCCCTTATCGAAAATGCAATCAAACATGGTGTGCGAAAATCCGATAAGCCGGGTGCAATAACGCTTCGTATCCGCGATTCATACGACAGTGTTACCTTCTATGTCAGCGACAACGGAGTCGGAATGGATGAATCCACAATGAAAAAACTTTTTGAACAGCCCAAGGAAAATAAAAGTATCGGCGTTTATAACATTGATAAACGCCTTAATAATATTTATCATACGCATCTGGAGGTTGATTCCACAATCGGCCTCGGCACCTGCGTAAGTTTCACAATTCCTAAATAGACAATGCCTCTTCCGCCGCCTCAAGGCTGTCATATCCGTACATACGAACACAGTTTTTCATAATCTCTTCCGCAACATTTTTTCCGCTGTTTGCATAAGATACGATGTATCGTCCGTACAATTCAAGCATCTTGTCGGAATATGTACTTATTTCACCTCGAAGATATGTTTCATACGAAGTATTATAAACAAAGTCCTCGTTCGTATGTATGCTTCGCGCACGGCCTCCAAGTTTTCTGAATCGATTTGTAAAATCCTCCATCCACTCAACCTGCAGAGCAACTATCTGCTCGATAATGGCTTTTTTCTCGTCCGACAATTCAGGAAAATTATCCTTAATCCCGATATATTTTTCAGGTGCGGTGCTTTCCATCATTCGTCCGTATTTTTCGGTTATAAGATTATGTCCAAGCTTATACGATCTTTCAAAATCATAGAGATATTGTATAAGCATTTCTTTAGTCCATGATAAATACTGACTTTTTCGCATTATCTCAAAAGTATAATAGTCATCTTGGCACGAAGCCCGACCGCCCTCGTTCTGAACCTTATCAAAGGCTTTAAATTCAAGTTTTGTAACTTTATCGGCTAATTCCTCTATACTCTCTGACGAATAAAGAGCCTTAAACATAAGTTCTTCGGCGTGATGGTCAAGATAGTCGTCACTGTCACTTATAAAACCTGCTTCATACATCTTTAATGCAAGCATCTGCCCGATGGCCTCAATACTTTCAGCATCAATATACTTTTTAATTGCCTGTCCGAATGGTGTTTCGGTCGCCATTCTGTATAACCATTTATCGTGAGGCATATATTTGCCTTCCATAAGAAGAACAAGCTTCAGGGCTTCCTTTATTCCTTCATACTTCATGATCTGAGCAGTAATGTTATCTCCTCTTTGAAGCATTCTCGGATAGTTATACTGCGCTTTCTGTGAAAACAGTGATGCCGCCTGCGCTATTTTTTTATATAAAAGTTCTGTTGGGTAACCTTCACCTAATTTTGCGCGTATCTGTGTAACGGTTCCCTCCGGATCCGTAAAAATCTCTCCATTGACCGCTTCAGACAACCGATAATCCTGAATTACGACATAATCATCGTCTTCAATCGGCCATTTTCCAAGAAGTTCTTTGTAAAAGTCTTCTATGATAAACACCCCACGACGTTTATGACCACTGACAATCGGTCCGCGTTTGCATCCTTTATATTCTTCAGGCAAGGAAGAATATATATTCTCAAGTTCTTCGCCAATTTCCGCGTATGTATCCGCCGAAACAAAAATGCATAATCCCGGTCCCCAATCGTGATCCCGCGATGCTGCGTCATCATAACCGTAGCAGTCAGATCCTCTGCCGGTAAGACCTACCGCTATTTTATCAATATGATTTGGAAGTCTCCATTCAAGCTGAGGTTTCAGACAGTCTTCATAATAGCATCGCGCCAGTTCCATACCTGAAATAAACGTATCTGCACATCGTTCAAGTTCGTCCTTAATTCTGTAATAGAACTCCGTTTTTCCCAGAGTCTCCTCCATAAGCATCATTGACCGAGTTAGTTCTATTTTGGCTTCGCTGATTTTCCCCTGTTTTTCAAGACAAATTCCCAGTGCATACAATGCAGCAGCATAATGTGAATCAATAGCATCAATGCTTTCAAAAATCTCTATAGAAATAACTGCCTCTTTAAAAGCTCTTTCAAAATCACCGAGGCCGGTATAACTGTTTGCCAAATTTGCGTGTGTAACCGCCGCCTCATATACTGCGCCGGCTTTTTCAACTATCGGAAGCGCTTTGTAAAGGCATTCTATAGCGCCTTCAAGACTTCCCATCTCCTGGCACAGAAGGGATTTGTTGTTATAAAAGCTCGCCATAAGCATGGAATTTTCCGGGAGTGTCTCCTTATATATTTGTTCAACCGCATTATAAAGACTCAGTGAGTCACCAAGACGCCCCCCAGCTCTGTAGGCATTTGCTATATTCAGCAGGCTGGTTGCATATGGGATGCTGCCTTCAAGCCCCATCTGTTCAAGAAGACTTAGTATTGTATTTCCGATTTTATATGATTCCTCGACCCTTCCGGTTTCGCGATAAAAGCCCAAAAGCTCATTTAAAAGCTGTAAAAGAGAGCCATTATCGCCCTCTTCCATTGCCTGGGCTACTCCGCCCATCAGTATTTCTTCCGCTTCGTCCCCACGGTTATCGATTACAGCCATATCCAGCTGTCTCAATATTTCTTCGACATTCATCATCTTCGCCTCATATTTCTGTATATCCAAAGTGCCTTATAGTACAAAAAGAAGAAAAAAGTGTTCTTCATTTGAAAATCGGTCATCTTTTTTTCTTCATCACTGATTCTATCCACATAATATCTGTTGCTTCGAAAATCAGGAAGAACTTGCTGTAATTCCTTTCCTGTTTCCCTTATAAATTTAAGAGATATGTTTTTGCCGTCTCTTACATAAGAAAAAACTGTATTCAGGTAAAAAAGCATTATAAATTTATAATCAATTTCTTCCTTCAGTTCCTCGTAATAGCCTTTATCTTCAGCCTCTGAAAGCATTATCCTTGCCGCACTCAGCCTATCCTTACAGCGTTCCAACGTAACGGTATGCACTGTCGATGAATTATGCTGATAATAATAGTAAAGCGGCTCTTTGACGTATTCAAAATGAGTTGCTCCCACAAGATATGAATTGCCGATTGCATTGTCTTCATAAAATATTTTTTCGGGAAAGAACAGATTCTGGGCAAGTATTCTGTCTCGCTTATATATTTTTACGCAAAGGCTTCCCCCGTCCAGTACAAGACTTTTTCTTTTTTCCGTATCCAGCACGCCTGTCTGATTGTCTCTGTTATTTGCGATAATTTTTCCGATTTCAAAGGAGTGGGTAGTAACAAGAGAATAATCGCATCCCACAACATCGGCCCCCGTTTGTTCTGCTCGTTCAATAAGCTTTTTATACATATCGGGAGCTATCCAGTCATCACTGTCAATAAATCCTATCCATTCGCCGACAGCCGCTCTCAAACCCTTGTTTTTTGCACCGCCCTGATGTGCATTTTCTTCGGATGCAATCACTCTGATTTTACCCGGATGCTTTGCTGCATATTCTTTCAAAATATCCAACGAATTATCAGTAGAGTAGTCATCTACAGCGATAATTTCATAGTCCTCCAGGCTCTGATTTAATAAAGAGTCCAGACAAAAATTAAGTTTTCCGTCGCCTGCCATATTATAAACAGGAACAATAATACTAAGCTTCATTTTTTAATCCAATCTTTAATTTATCTGCAAGTTCCTTCATCAGTTGTTTATCGACCTTACAGATTTTTCTGTCATAGGTGTAAAAACCGTTTGTTTCATCTTCGACATCTGTAAACTGCGTATATATGGTACCGCAAAGTCCCACAGAAATTGCGGGCACAACCGACCGCTCATATAAATCCACAATTTTCTTTGTTAATGCTTCACCGTCCTTCACACTTCCATATCCGTAATTTACAAACTTGGAATAAGAATGTTCAGGTATTTTATATGAAAAGCCGCCGAATTCGGAAATAATTACAGGACGGTCACACTTTTTTATATTTGCATCCTTAAAATACACATGGAGACTCTCGACATCACTGAGATTTTGTTTAAACCAGCCTGACGTGGTATCAACAATCCTGGTCGGATCCATTCCCTTCACAAATTCGTACAGCATATCCGCATCAAACTGTCCCCAGCCCTCATTAAAAACAGTGTAATAAACAACACTGGGGTGATTATACAGTTCTGTCATCGTATCGGACACACCCTGAACAAAGGCTTCTTTCACTTCATCCTTCACTCTGAACTTTGTATCGTCTCTTTTTCCTCCTGTCAGCGTAGGAAGAACGGTATCCTTAATGTAACTGTATGATCCATTGTTGACCATATCCTGAAATACAAGCATTCCAAGCCTGTCGCATGCTTCATAGAAGCATTCCGGTTCAACTTTTATATGTTGTCTGATTGTATTGATTCCCAGTTCTTTAAGACGCTTTATATCGTCTGCATAATCCTTTTCACAATTTGCCGTATAAATACCTTCAGGGAAATATCCCTGATTCAGCACTCCGTGAAAAAAGAAAGGTTCACCGTTAAGAAGAATTCTTGCAACACCATCCACTTTATCGACAGTAACTGTTCTGAGCCCAAAATACGAATTAACTTCATCACTTTTTGTTCTTATAACTATATCATAAAGATACGGATCATCCGGGGTCCATAAATGTGGATTTTCAATATCAAAATGCATCAGGTCGTAACAACTGTGTGCCGATGCAACAAGTTTTTCACCATCATATATTTCAACACTGTAATCATTGGCATCCGATTCAATATTCAAATCAATTCCCGTAAGAGAGGGCGTTATTTCAATTGCTTCTATACAGTCCTCGGAAACACTCTCAATCCATACACTTTTCCAGATTCCCGTAACCGTTGTGTACCACATTCCACCACGTTTTTTCTTCTGCTTGCCACGGGGATAAACCTTTGAAGTTTTGTCCGTCACAATAACTTTTAATGAGTTCTCGCCACCGGTGTGCGAAACCACCCTCGTTATATCAAAAGAAAAAGCATTGTATCCCCCTGCATGTTTTCCGACAATCGATCCGTTTACGAAAACTTCGCAGCAGCAGTCAACGGCATCAAAATGAAGAATAACCTTATCCTTTATGAAATCCTTAGGAATGACAAATTTTCTCTCATAAATATAATCCTGCGGCGCTTTTCCTCCATATCCCGAGGCCGCAGATTCAAGCGGATACGGGACTAATACACCCTCATTCCATTCACCGTTAAGATTTATAAAAGAATCTCTTACAAGTGTTGGTCTCGGATAACATGAGAACGGAATATTTTCCCTTGTCGAGTCCATATTCAGTTTATTATGGATGTTACTCAGTATCGGAATTCTCATTACAGTCTCCATCTTATCCGCAAAATGCACAATGCATTTTAAGTATCCAAATTGCAAAACAAACAAGCACAATATATTATAACATATTTTAGGCCCGAGTATCGCAAATATCATATTGGCATTATATATAAACCAAGTATGTCGTTTACGGCATGCCGTCGCCGTCTCCCCTCACTGTAAACGACATAATTCCAATTAAAGAACAAAGTGTGTGCTTGCACACACTTCGCGCCCGAGCGGTATGCGTAAGCATTAATTTCATCTCCGCTAGGTGCGCATCCCGCCGGAGGCTTTTTATTTCATAGGAAATTCGGAGGAATTTCCTATGAAATAAAAAGTGCTGCCCCTTGTTCAAAAAGGGGCAGCGCAAGCATTTATTTATTTATTTATTTATTTTACTTTCTTAAATACAGGCATGTAGCTGATAGGCGCTTTAACTTTAACTGTCTTTCCGCCTTCATATACCTTATTGTTTGAAGTAAGTTCCCACTTACCGGCAGGAA
>JAZRYK010000034.1:0-10337 GCA_045600725.1 Lachnospiraceae bacterium | reverse complement strand
AAACCACGACCTAATCGTTTTAAGTCTTTGACTTTTCTGTTGATAGATTCAATAGGGCCGTTAGATAGGCGAGCATTATAGATTTTGCCTGTGCCAACTTTTTCGACCATTATAAAAGAGTTGATGATAGGATCTTCATATTTTTCCAGAAGAGCAGCGAAATCTCGAAATATTTCATGACCAGAGTTTTTGTAGTGCTGAATTAAATCATGCAGCTCATTACGAGCTTCTAGAGGTTTGCCGCCGTTTCGAGAATTAAACTGTACATACAGTTCTTTTAAATCTCGGTATTCACGAAGATTTGAATCGATACGAAATAAAGCATCCTCATAATCGTAAGTATTCATAAGAACACGGAAATGAGAATCTATACGAGGATCTGCGTGATACTGGATGTTAGATTGATTGGCAAGAATGAGCCAACGATACTTTTGGAGTAAATATACTTCATCAGAAGGTGGAAGAGACACAGGTCTTTGCTCTTCCCAGGATAAACGTTCTTGATATTCATGGTCGCGTTGACGGAATTTTTTTAGCAACTGCCTTATGTAGTTGTCAATCATTCGAGTAATCCACTGTATTACATGAAAAGAATCAACAACCGGAATGGCATTGGGAAAATATTTGTCTACATACGCTATGTACTGATTGTACATGTCAGAGATTAAGTATTTCACAGCATATCTTTCAGCTGGAGGGATGGAGACAAAGTAGGGCTCTGTGACATTTGAACGGCGGCTTCGAAGTAAATCAATAGGATCGCCGGTATGGAAATCCTGGATTACAAGAGCGTATTTACAGTTGTCGTCCATGTCGATGAAGACCTCATCGATTGAAATGGCATCAGATAATGGGAGACGGTCAAGCTTTACATATCGGTCAAACACTTCATGTGCATAGGTGTCCGAAACATGAAAGCGCTTCGCGATAGAAGCAGAAGTCTCCATCAGATTTTTGTAGGCGTTGACAATAAGCATGTCCGTGGCATTGGTTGTGCGCCGGTTCTTGTTGACAAACTTAAATGACTCACTGATATCGTAGAGGCACTCTGGATTTGTACATCGCCATCGTCTTTGGCTTAGGATAAGAATGAGTTCATAATTATCCTGAAGAATTGGGTGATTGATTTTTCTTTTCTTGATGCCGCGAGAGTGCATTCGGCAGCTGCAGACGGGACAAAAATGCGCAGTAACAGCAGACTCAAGAAAAACAGTTTTGATATGACCTTGGATTTGGACATCAGTGATTTTTACATCAGCATCTTCAAGGTCAAGAAGATTTGTGATACTATACATGTATCCTCCTTTCATAAGTAGTTTCCGCAAAACCATCATATGCGAAGAAGGATAACAGGGTAAATAGCCCGAGAAAAAAGAAACAGGATTAACCAGTGTGAAAACTGATTAACCCTGTTTTTATTTAGTGAATAACTCAGACCCTCACGAAGAACCCTCAAACCAGCCCCTCAAACCAGCCCCTCATGAAAGCCCCTCACGACAAACCCTCAGGTTTGGCCCTCACGAAGGGAGCCCCTCAACAAGTTTGATTACCCTTCTTTTATTAGCCTAATTATTTTCTTTTGATTAAATTGATATTTAATCGCTCAACCTGGATAGCCGTATAATCGGAATAATATTAATTAGTTAAGCAATCCTGTGCAGGGAAGAAAACTAATTGTTTCAGGGTGTGACCTAAGGTGTGACTACCCATTTTACTACTAACCGGCACTGGCAAAACCTCCTTATTTTCAACGTTTTATGCACACACCGAAGAAAAAGCCGTCAAGTTCAAGTCCGGCTGCCAGCATAAAACCCCTCGATTTTCGAGGGGTTTTTTATTGCCCTGAGGCAGGTTTTGGCCGGGAAAGAGGCTTCGGGACAGGGGAAATCATCGGAAATCCATCATTTGCAAAATCCGATGCAAGATTTAGGGGGAGTTTCTTCATTACTCATCGAGAAACAGAGTTTTCTTTGATTCCGATGTTAAAAATCGTCGATTTCGCGGCCAAAAGCAACGGAAATCAAGAGTTTTCCTGTTTCCGATGAGAACAAAGCAACAAACGGACCTAAAAACTCATCGGGATTAAGAAAAATGTGATATTCGATGTCATTTGAAGAATTAATATAAGAATTGATTGTGTAGTCTGTTGAGATAGACAGTATAACCGGCTGCCAGCATAAAACCCCTCGATTTTCGAGTTGATTTGTCGCTCCCAAATTTTTACACGAGAGATTTAGTCCTGTTATCCACGAGAGATTATTCCAAAAATTTATGGGAGGAATTTCAATATGGCAAGAGGAAGAAAATTTTCACTATACTCCATTTTTTGTTTACGAAGAAATTTGTTTTGTGATAGAATATCCTTTGTAATGAGCAGCAGAAAAGCGTAAGTCCAATTATGGACTTGCGCTTTTTTGTTGCTTTTTATATACAACAGAAAAGGAGTGTTTTGTTATGAAAGAAATGGATTTAGGAACGGAAAACTTAGGGAGTCTTGTAAAAAGATTCTCAATTCCATGCGTTATAAGTATGGTGGTAGCTGCGTTGTATAATATCGTGGATCAGATTTTCATAGGTTGGAGCGAAGCGGGAGCATATGGAAATGCTGCAACAAATATTGTGTATCCTTTTACGGTGTTTGCGCTTGGATTGGCATTGCTTGTTGGCGATGGAGCCGCAGCGGGATTCAGTATTGCCCTTGGTATGGGAGACAGGAAGCAGGCAAATAAGAATGTTGGGAACGGATTCTTTATATTAATATGTCTGGCCTTAGTTCTCTGTGTTATTGGGTTCGTATTCAGAACTCAGATTTTAGGGATATTTGGCGGTAATCCGGAAGAAGCGGAATGTTATGGATATGCAACAGAGTATTTCAGGATTATCTGTGCAGGTATTCCGTTTTATATGATTGGTCAGGGACTAAATGGCTCCATTAGAGCAGATGGTTCTCCTAAGTTTGCGATGGCATGTACACTTGCTGGTGCGATTACCAATCTGATTTTTGATCCAGTGTTAATTTTCGGATTTAATATGGGAGTAAAGGGTGCAGCCATAGCAACAATTATGGGACAGATTCTTACTTTTGCTATGAGCATCATTTATCTTTCAAAAGCAAAGAATTTTAAGATTGCTAAAGACGGATTAATGCTTGATGGAAAAACATCATCAAGTATCGTATCTGTTGGTATGGCATCACTGATTGTTCAGCTTTCTATCGTTATTATCATTGCTGTAAATAATAACCTTCTGACAAAGTACGGGTATGGAACAATTGCAAGTACAGGGCAACCGTTTGGAGCGGTGATTCCTCTGGCAGTGGTAGGTATTGTAATGAAGGTGTTTGGAATTGTTGTTTCCATTGTAATTGGAATAAGCCTTGGCGGACAGCCAATCATAGGTTTCAATATGGGTGCCGGCAACATGAAACGTGTGAAGGAAACAATCCTTCTTATAACAAAGCTTGTTCTTATTGTTGGCACAGTGGCATTCCTGATATTTGAGATTGTACCGGATGCAATTATTGTTTTATTTGGCAGCCACAATTCATCGGAATATATGGAGTATGCAAGATTATGCATACGAATATTCCTTGGCGGTATCATATTTACCTGTTACATAAAGTCCGCGGCCATTATTCTGCAGTCGATGGGGAATAGCATCAAATCAACGATATTGGCATTGCTGCGTGATGTAATCATATTTGTACCGGCATCTATTGTTATCGCTACAATCTCAAGGAGCATAGTAACCATGCTGTGGGCAGCTATTTTATCTGATGTGATAGCTGCAGGGATTGGTTTTCTGTTCATATGGACCGAAATTAAGAAATATTCTCAAAATTAAAACACTTCAATCTTCCTTCAATTTTTATCAGATATGATGCAGGCATAACAACAGAAAGGAAGACTTCACTATGAAATACAGATACTACAAAATGCTTTCAGGTCTGTTGATTGGGTCTTTACTGCTTTCCGGCTGCGGCTCCATGACAGCTGCAACTGAAACGCAGGCGAGTGAAAATTATCAGACGGAACAATCCGTTGAAATTAACACATCCAAAACAATAGCAATCACACTTGATAAAAATCAGATTTCTGCTGATTCCAATGATGTCAAAATCACAGACTCTACACTGACCATTACAAAAGAGGGCACCTACATTCTGTCGGGAACGCTTGAGAACGGAAGTATTATCGTTGATGCAAAGGGTGAAGAGATTCAGCTGGTTCTGAATGGGGTGTCCATTCAGTCTGATACCTTTGGTGCCATTTATGTGAAGCAGGCTGACAAGGTGGTTGTGACCTTGGCGGAGGGAACTGAAAATGTATTGGCAAACGGTGGCAGCTTTACACAGATTGATAGTAACAATGTGGATGCAGTCATATTTTCGAAGGATGACATTACCTTCAACGGCAACGGTTCCCTGAGCATTCAGTCGCCTGGCGGACATGGGATTGTGGGAAAGGATGAGGTAACCATTGCCGGCGGAATCTATGAAATCACATCTTCAAAGGTATCAATCCGAGCCAATGACGGTATAGCCATCTCGGAAGGTACCTTTCTATTGAGAGCAGGCACAGACGGTCTTCATGCGGAAAAGAATGGGGATGAAAGTCTGGGCAGTATTTATATTGCCGGTGGCAACTTTGACATCACAGCAGGAGATGATGGCATTCATGCAACTACAACTTTGCAGGTGGATGGCGGTAATTTTAAAATCAAGGCAGCTGAAGGTATGGAAGCCACCAACATTACTTTGAATGACGGAGATATTTCGATTGAAGCGTCGGATGACGGTATCAATGCGGCCAAGAAGTCATCTCTATATCCTGTGAAAATAACTGTTAATGGCGGTAATATTTCCGTTGTTATGGGTGCCGGGGATACGGACGGTTTTGATGCAAACGGAGATATTGAAATTAACGGCGGTTACATTCAGGTAATCGGTAAGTCAACCTTCGATTATGATGGCAAGGGTGTTATGAATGGAGGTATCGTCATTGTGAATGGTGAGTCTGTCACGGAATTGCCTTCACAGATGATGGGAGGACACGGCGGCAAAGGCGGTATGATAGGTGGCGTGTTCGGTGACAAGGTCGGTGGCAAAGAAGGTATGACCGGAGACAGAACCGATAAGGGCGGTATGAACAACAAGGATGATAAGTCCGGCAGGAAATCAGAACCATGAAACGGAGGAATGTGAATGGAACAGAAAGTGCAAAACAGTTTTCAGCGATATGAAAAGAAGTATTTGCTGTCCTTGGAACAGTACGAGTTATTTCTGGCGGGAATGCGGGACTATATGAAACCGGATGTGTATGGAAAGACAACAAACTGCAGCATTTATTACGACACAGATGATTGGGAACTGGTTCGAAAATCCATCGAGAAACCGGTCTATAAGGAAAAACTGCGTGTGCGAAGCTATGGGGTCCCGAATGATCCGGATGAGGTTTTTATCGAACTGAAGAAAAAGTATGAGGATGTGGTGTATAAACGCCGTATCAGCATTCCGGCGGAACTGGCGGAGGAGTATCTGGCAGGAAAAAGTGAACTGCCATCCGTCTGTCAGATTGGTCGAGAAATTGAATGGTTTCAAATGCGGTATCACGCAAAACCGAAGGTGTATATAGCGTATGACAGAACTTCCTATGCCGGCACGGAAAATGCACAGCTACGCGTGACCTTTGACCGTAATATTCGGTTCCGGGAGTATGCATTGGATTTGAGAAAGGGAGATTTCGGGCAGCGAATCTTACCTGAGGATACGGTTCTTATGGAGATAAAAATCCCAGGTGCAACGCCGCTTTGGCTGGTCCGGCTGTTGTCATCCATAGGTGCAAGACCGACTTCTTTCTCAAAATACGGGACCTACTACAAAAACTATATCATGGGAAGCAATCAAAAGGAGATTATTTAAAATGCTTAATTCCATTATTCAATCCACAATTTCCGTGCCGACTTTTCTGGCGTGTACGGCAGTATCGGTTGTGCTGGGAGTGCTCAGCGCGATTCTGTGCAGATATAAGAACAAAACCAGTCAAAGTTTTCTTATGACGATTGCCATGCTTCCTGCTGTGGTTCAGATGATTATCATGTTAGTCAATGGTAATATCGGGGCGGGCGTTGCAGTAGCGGGTGCTTTCAGTCTCGTTAGATTCCGCTCGACTCCGGGGACTGCAAGAGAAATCACATCCATCTTTATGGCGATGGCGTTGGGTTTGGCAACCGGAATGGGTTATCTGGCGCTGGCATTTGCATTTTTCTTTATTATGGCCGTGTTCCAGATTTGCATGTGTGCAGCAAAGTGGGGAACTGTCTCCAATGATGAACGTGACCTGAGAATTACAATCCCGGAGGATCTGGATTATGAAGGTATTTTTGACGATATCTTTGCGCAGTACACTAAGCAATCAGAACTTCAAAGCGTGAAAACCAGTAATCTCGGTACATTGTATGAACTGCGCTATATCATCACGATGAAGGACGGCAGTGTTCCCAAAGCTTTTCTGGATGAACTTAGAACCCGAAATGGAAATCTGAACATCGTCTGCGGAAGAGTTCAGACAAAAGAAACCCTTTAATGCTTTCTGCTTTCAGGGAATTCAGGTATAATGAGAATGTCATGTATTCTGGCGATTCGAACCTAAGGAGGAATATCGGATGAAGATTCTTCTCATCGAGGATGAAAAGCGACTGGGATTAGCCCTATGTGAGCTTCTGAAACAGGAGAAATATGATGTGGACTGGTTTACCGACGGACGGGAAGGTGCAGATGCTCTGAGTGTTGATGTCTATGATCTGGTTCTTCTGGATGTGATGCTGCCTCATAAAAACGGGTTCGATATTGCAAGAGATGCCAGAAGGACTGGAATAAAAACGCCCATCCTGATGCTGACTGCAAGAAGTGATATTGACGATCGGGTAAATGGTCTCGATTGCGGCGCGGATGATTATCTGACAAAGCCTTTTGCGACCCAGGAGTTGTTTGCCAGACTGCGTGCATTGACAAGACGACAGTATAATATTGACGATGGAAAACTGAATGTCGGAGATATTATTTTGGAGACGAAATCAATGCAGCTGATCCACAGTGAAAGTGGGATGGCAGTGCGGCTGTCTGACAAGGAATTCCGAATCCTGGAAATGATGATTGCCAATCGTGGGCAGATTATCACAAGGGAGCAGCTGGCGCTCAAAATCTGGGGATATGAAAGTGATGCCGAGTACAACAATGTGGAAGTTTATATGACCTTTGTGCGAAAGAAATTAGCGTTCATTGGTTCAAAGACAGCTATTAAAGCAGTTCGCGGTGTAGGATATGAGTTGAGGGATGACTATGTTTAAGAAAGCAAAACAGAAAATTGTATTTTCGATACTGGCTATACTCAGTGCTGTTTTGCTGGGAACACTGGGTATGATATGTCTCTCAAGTTATATGTCTGCCACAGCTCAGAATTACCGGGTATTGGAAAAGCATATTGAGATGGCAACCTCCAATGTCAAAAACGGAGTAATCGGCAAAAATGACATTCGTAAAAATGATGAGTACGGATGGTTGGACTTTGTCGGTCATGGTCCAAAAAAAATACAGCGTAATCTGGAAATCGGTACATTTTATGAGGTCAAATTGCTTGCTGACGGAAGTATTACAGTCATGGAAAATGGTGCAGCAGGTATCTACACGGATGAGGAACTGGTAAATTTGGCAGTAAAAGTATGCGGCCGCGACAAAGGGCATATCGGCAAACTGATATATATGGTGAACAGTCAACATGGAGAGACAATGGTTTGCTTTATGGATAATACAGTTGTCTCTGAGGGCTTTGCCCGCTTATTCCTGTTTACTCTCTTATTTGGCGTGATAGCAATGGTTGCCATTACTTTTATTTCTATTCGTATTGCAAATCGTATTGTCATGCCCATGGAGGAAATGTATCAGAAACAGAAGCAATTTACTGCAGATGCAGGACATGAACTGAAAACGCCGGTTGCTGTAGTGGCAGCAAATATTGAACTGTTGCAGCGTGAAATCGGTGAGAACAAGTGGCTTGATAGTATCGCTTATGAAAATAATCGAATGAGGGAATTAGTAACTGAGTTGCTGGAACTGTCTCGCAGCGAGCAACGACAAATGGAATGTGCGGTGACAGATCTCTCCCGTATTGTTAACAGTACAATTCTTCCTTACGAAGCGACAGCGTTTGAACATCACATTATGATAGAAACTGAAATCGCAGAGGGTGTTCTGGCAAATGTGAATGAAAAGAGTATTCAGCAGCTGGTGGCAATTCTTATTGATAACGCTATTTCTCACACGAAGTGTATGGGGGATAACACCGCTACAATTTTCGTTACATTGCAGCAAGCCAAGGGCACAGCGATTCTTCGTGTGTCCAATCCCGGGGAAGAAATCCCAGAGAGTGAAAGAGAAAAACTTTTTGAGCGATTTTACCGCGCAGACGGTTCTCATGAATTTACAGGGCATTATGGTCTGGGACTGGCCATTGCCAAAGCCATCTCGGATGCAAATCATTCGAAAATATCTGTTTCATGTCAGGAACATATGGTTTCATTCAGCGTAGTATTTCCTGCAAAATGAGTATAAGAAAAAATGGAAGGTATATTTTAATTTGCGGGTATTGCATTAATAATGGAGTATGGAGAAAAAATGACTAAGGCGAAGGAGATTTCTGAGAAGAATCACATTTTCATACTCAGAGATCTTGTCATAGATGATTTTTGCCGTTCTGTCACTCTGGAAGGAAAGGATGTCAGATTAACGGCAATAGAATATGAGATATTATTGTTTCTCATGCAGAATATTGGAAATATTTTTACAGCCGAGGAAATCTATGAGGCTGTGTGGAACATGAATGCAGTCGGAATCGGAAATATGATAGCGGTGCATATAAGACATATTCGATTAAAAATAGAAAAAGATCCGAGGAGACCTCAATATCTCAAAGTAGTATGGGGTGTGGGATATAAAGTTGACTAATTGGTTGAATTGGAAGAGGCAGAACCGCCAAAGCCCTTTCTTTTGGTATTTTTTTGTATTTCTCTTCCTTTCAAGTCCGGCTGCCAGCATATATGTTTTCTTCGAAAAAGCTTGGAAATATAGGGTTTCCGAGCTTTTTTATTTTCCAAAAATCGGAAAATAATGGTGTTACCTAGGTGTTACCACCGTTTTAGGATCTAAAATGACACAATATCCATTACGTCACGAGCTTGATCCAGATAGGTTTATAGTGTATTTATCTGTAAAATGCGTTATAATTATTTACAGAGGTATTGGATATGTGTGATGTAAAGATATATAGTTAAGGAGGGATGCCAGATGCCGGAAATTTCGTTGTTTTTTGGAATACGAGTTACAATGTATTATGATGACCATAATCCCCCACATTTCCACGCCGAATACAGTGGGCACAAAGCCATTATTGAGATAGAGGAAGCAAGAGTTATTAAAGGAATGTTACCTTCATAACAATTAAAAATGATTTTGGCATGGTGTGTAATGCATCAGGATGAGTTGATGCAGAACTGGGAGCTTGCAAAAGACGGGAAAACATTGAACAGTATTAGCCCGTTAATGTAGGAGAAAGGAGTAGTATGTTTCCAAAAATTGTTCAGGTTGTTCCAACAGAGGAGCATACAGTATATGTGTATTTTGAAGATGGTAAAATCGTTTGCTATGATGTGAAGCCTCTTCTGTCAAAAGAAGTGTTTGCACCGCTTAGGGAAATAGAATTTTTCCTGAACGCATGCACCATTTTAAATGACACATTAGCATGGGATGTTACAGGAAATAGAGATAATACTCAATGTATAGATATTGATCCTGACACTTTGTATGAACTGAATGGTGTCAAGGAAAGTATCTTTTCGTAATTCTCTTCCTTTCAAGTCCGGCTGCCAGCAGTACCTCAAAACCCAGTAAAATCAAGGGTTTTGAGGTATTTTTTTGCTCTTTTTCGGGTGTTGAGGTCTATTTGCCAAAGTATGCCATTGCTTCTGGCAGAAGTAACGCGCAAGGCTAGGAGATAGGGAGTGTTGAGTTTTTTATAGAGTGTAAATAATAACTATGGGAAAATTAAAATGTTTTGCGGGGATTTGCGTATATTTATGCATGCTACATGTGGGGATTTGCGCGTAATAATGATTTACTTCCGTGGGGATTTGCGTTATACTCTTTTTGAAGGGAGATCTGTCATGGTAAATAGTGTGTTTAAGAGAAAAATTTATGAACAGATACTTGAATGGAAAGAAAAGTATAGTGAAAAATATGCTCTGCTAATAAAGGGAGCAAGGCGAGTTGGCAAGTCTACAATAGC
>JAZRYK010000033.1:0-109101 GCA_045600725.1 Lachnospiraceae bacterium | reverse complement strand
CCTTTATCAATGATTGTTCAATCTGTAGGTCACATATCCAGTACCGCATTGCTATGTCCACTCCTACAATAAATCACAAGTGATTTATTGTCATGAATTATTAAAAGGATGACAAAACTGCCAGTGTGAATAGCGAGAGCAGAGTTAGCTCGCATACACTACGTTTCTGCTCGCTGACTCTTTGCTCTGCAATACATAAAATTAAAAAAGCAGCCTTTGGCAAGCAAGCTTGCCACGACCGCTTCTTAATTTTATGTGCTGCTTTCGCTATTCACTTATTGTATGGTTCAGCGTAACAAACTTACGTATAAGCAAAAAATCTGTGTACTAGCCTCAAAAGAGTACACAGATTTATTCTACATCAAAATATACATTAATCCCATTTTGTAATTTCTACTATTGAATCTTACTTAAATCAACATACATAGCAGGACAAATATATTTGCTCGTATTTTTGAAAGATTCATATCCAATTCCAAATCTACCACTACAATTCACTCCATATTCTTTACTTGTACCGGGTGAACGCAACCACCACATTCCTGCTTTTCCCCACTCATCAAGACATCTATAATGAATTCCCCCCTCTTCATCCGCCAAATAAGTGTTAACCTCTTCTGCTGAAAGTAGAAATACCTTATCCTCAGTATCTGGTATGCCTGCTATCCCCAATTCATCATTTCCCGGAGTTACAACGGTTGTTGTATAAATAGCATCCTTCTCTTCGTCTGTAAATGCTTCGTTGTAAAAATCTTCATTTAACCAAGTGCGAATTCCACTAATATCCCATGTTTCACTTTTCATACTGAATACTCGTTTTTTTTCAAAACGTTGCTCAATAATAACAAAAGCTTTTCCTGACTCATCTACATCAAGTACAATCCATGTAAGATCTCTATCCTCGTAGTTTCCCAGTGTAATAGTACTCTTTATTAATTCTGCATAAGAATTGGTTTTCTCTTCTGTTATTTCTTTAACGTCTGGCTCGATGACTTCTGTTTGATCTGACTTTTCATCATTGTCTACTTTATTTATTTCGTCTTTGTTACTTTCAACTTTCGTGTCTGAATCAATTCTGTTATCACTTACTGCACATGCAACTAATGAAACTGACATTACCATAGATAATACAGCTACTAAAATTTTCTTTTTCATGGTCATTTTCCTTGGATAATATTTTACGAAACTACATATATTACATACAACAGCTTACCACATAAACATTGTAATTATATCCAATATTGCGTAAGTTATTGTATTATAGTTATATTACAAATCCACCTTAAACACAACCTCTTTTTGTTTGGCATAAGAAAAAGAGGAAGTTTAGTGAGAATACCACCCCTCCTATGATTAGCAACAAACCCCATTTAAAACGTTCCCTATTTATTTGTGATACGGTTCATTATTTGCAATTTTAAAAGCTCGATATATTTGCTCAGTTAACACAACTCTCATTAACTGATGTGGAAATGTAAAATCTGAAAACGAAAGAAGAAAATCACTTCTATTTTTTACATTATCAGATAACCCGAGAGAACCACCAATAATAAAATCTATTGTATTATATCCGGAAAGTAAAATCTGAGATATTTTATCGGAAAACTTTACGCTATCTACTTTTTTGCCTTCAATAGCCAAAGAAATAACATATTCATTAGGCCTAATAGCATTTAAAATCTTATTTCCTTCGGTTTCTAAAATCTGTCGATTTTCACTTTCAGTAGCCTTATCCGGTGTTTTTTCATCAGATAATTCAACTATTTCAAAAGAAGTAAATTTAGAAAGTCGTTTTGAATATTCCGTTATGGCATCACGATAGAAGGCTTCTTTAATTTTTCCAACACATATTATTCTTACTTTCATGCTTCTTCATTTGAATTGTCGTTTAATTCATCATCAGCAGGATTCTCATTAGATGATATTTCAGAAGATACTGTATCAAAAATCTCTTCGTAGAATCTATCAACAACATAAAAGGAAAATCCGGGAGCAGCGTCTTTAAACTCATCTTCACAGGCCTGAACAGCCATTTGAGAAATAAAAAGACTCTTCTCTTCTTCGGGTACATCCGAAAGACTTAATTCAAAGGAACCCTTAGCATATTCCTTCTTAAGATAATCTTTCATTTTTTGAATATTATCTTCTTCCTCAGCTATTTTAGGAGCAAGTTTTTTTGCATTTAAAATCGAAGTAATTCCGCTTGCAAAAAAAATAAGGAATAAAGAACCCATTACAATATATGTCAGGTAAAGAGTATATCCTGAAATAGGTAAATGAATCACACCAAATATATTCAAAAGAAGAAGAACAATTCCGGCAAATCCGAAAATCAGAAGAATGGATGCACCGGATTTGTTTTCAGTATATTTTTCGGAAATAGGTTTATATGTAGCATTGGCATGCTTGGAGCGTGCCTTAATAATAGTAACCATTTCTTGTATTTGGTCGTCAGGAATGCCCTTGGCTTTTAATGATTTGATCAGTTCAAGCGTAACAGGATCTGCAACAAATTCTTCGACTGTTTCTTCATTAGTTTCATCATTATCATCTTCTACATTGTCAAAGTATTTATCTTCATTTTCTTCTTCTGAAATTAAAGATAAATTGGCAACTAAACCAACTTTACAGTCGGGGCAGATTTCTTTACCTTCTACATATTCAAGTTTACATTTAGGACACCAGGGCATTTCTGTTCTCCTTTTCGACCATAAAAAATTATTTACTTAAGTAATTATCTATTCCCTTTGCAGCTGCTTTACCTGCACCCATAGCAAGAATAACAGTTGCTGCTCCAGTTACTGCATCACCGCCGGCAAATACACCTTCTTTGGAAGTTTGACCAAATTCTTCCTCTGCAACAATGCATCTTCTCTTATTAACTTCGAGCCCCTTTGTTGTAGATGAAATAAGAGGATTAGGGCTTGTTCCGAGAGACATAATTACACAATCACAATCCATTTCGTACTCAGAACCTGCAACTTCTACAGGGCTTCTTCTTCCGGATGCGTCGGGCTCACCAAGTTCCATCTTAATAACTTTAATGCCACGAACCCAACCGTTTTCGTCTGCAAGAATTTCAACGGGATTTCTGAGAAGGTCAAAAATAATACCTTCTTCCTTAGCATGATGAACTTCTTCTACTCTGGCAGGAAGTTCTTCTTCAGAACGACGATAAACAACATGAACTTCGGCACCAAGACGTAAAGCTGTTCTTGCTGCGTCCATTGCAACATTACCGCCTCCGACTACAACGACTTTTTTTGCTCTCATAATAGGAGTAGCTGAATCCTCATTGAATGCCTTCATTAGATTGCTTCTGGTGAGGTATTCGTTTGCAGAGAAAACACCATTGGAATTTTCACCGGGGATATTCATAAACTTAGGAAGACCTGCACCTGAACCGATAAATACAGCATCAAACTTTTCATCTGCTATAAGTTCATCAATTGTAATTGATTTACCAACAATAACATTGGTCTCAATTTTTACACCGAGTGATTTAACATTCTCAATTTCTTTAGCAACAACCTTTTCCTTAGGAAGACGGAATTCGGGAATACCATATACAAGTACGCCCCCTGCCTGATGAAGTGCTTCGAAAATGGTAACATCATAACCAAGCTTTGCAAGATCACCTGCACAAGTAAGACCTGCAGGACCTGAACCGATTACTGCAACCTTCTTACCCTTCTTTTCTGTAGCGCCCTGAGGCTTCTTTCCATTTTCTCTTGCTGTATCTGCAACGAATCTTTCAAGTTTACCTATTGAAATAGGCTCACCTTTAATGCCGCGAATACATTTTCCTTCACACTGGCTTTCCTGAGGACAAACACGGCCGCATACTGCGGGAAGGGCACTTGATTCACTGATGATATCGTAAGCAGCATCAAAATCACCGTTCTTAACCTGCTCAATAAAACCGGGAATATTTATAGAAACGGGACATCCTTTTACACACTGCGCATTTTTGCAGTTGATACATCTGGAAGCCTCTTCCATTGCTTCTTCACTATTGTAACCTAAACATACTTCTTCAAAGTTCGTTGCACGAACCTTAGGGTCCTGCTCACGAACAGGTGTCTTTTTTAATACGTCCATCTTATTTCCTCCTTAGCAATTTCCGCATCCACCACTGTGTGTAGCGCCTTCTTTAGCTGCAAGATAAGCTTCACCTTCTCTTGTCTTGTAGATTGTCTGACGCTTCATGGCTTCATCAAAATTAACAAGATGTCCGTCAAATTCGGGTCCATCTACACATGCAAATTTAACCTTATCACCTACAGTAAGACGACATGCACCGCACATACCTGTACCGTCAACCATAATGGGGTTCATACTTACAATTGTGGGAAGGTTAAGTTCCTTTGTAAGTTTACATACGAACTTCATCATAATCATAGGACCAATAGCAATACATACATCATACTTATTTCCTTCATCTACAAGGTCCTGAAGTGTCTTTGTTACCATACCGGAACGGCCGTATGAACCATCATCTGTTGTAACGTAAAGATTTCCTGCAACAGCTTCCATTTCTTTTTCAAGAATAAGTATATCTTTTGTTTTTGCTCCTACAATTACATCAGCATCAATGCCATTTTCATGCAACCATTTAACCTGAGGGTAAACGGGAGCAGTTCCAACACCACCTGCAACAAAAACAATCTTTTTCTTTTTGACTTCTTCAAGATCATCTGTGCAAAGTTCTGAAGCCTGGCCAAGAGGACCTACAAAATCGTGGAATGAATCTCCGGCTTTAAGAGAAGCCATCTTGTAAGTACCTGCACCAACTGTCTGGAAAACAATTGTAATTGTTCCTTCTTCTCTGTCATAATCGCAGATTGTAAGAGGAATTCTTTCGCTGTCACTGTCTGTGCGAACAATAACAAACTGACCGGGGAGACAAGATTTTGCAACCCTGGGGGCTTTAACTACCATAAGGTAAATGTTGGCAGTAAGCTCTTCTGCTTTTAATATTGTGTACATAATTCATATATCCTTTCTGGATTAAGATTAACTAATTCATAGCGGTAAGTACATATGTACCCGCTTCATCGCTAACAGTATACAGTGTAGCGTTGTAACAGTCTATGGCATAAATCATACCTGTTTTTTTATTGTTTCCGTATGTATCCTGAAGATACTCGACGACAATATAGAAATCCCCCATACCTTCAATATAGTAAACGGTTGAGTACATAAACAAATATGTACCTTCGATTCCTTCACGATGAGCCCCTGATTCATCAAGATATCCGCGTGCAATAAGATTATCATTTAATATTGTTACTGCTGAAGCAGGATCCAATTCGGTATTTATAACAACATTATAGTTTTTCTCAACTATTTCACTGGGTGTTCCGTCACTGGCATATACTATGAATTTATAAGTACTCTCTCCGGCTGAAACAGGAATTTTCGCAGTGTATTTTTTCGATGTTTTATCCGGGTCATCTCCATCTGTTGTGTAGTAGCATGTATACATAAGAGGAACATTGACCTCAATGAAGAAAGCATGTTCATACTCACCGCTTTCAGGTGAAACATCGGCTGAAAAAGTGAAACTTACATCTATGAGATATTTGTTCATAACTATTTCACTCGGAATTTCATAATCATTTACAGATACTGCTTTTACAATGTAACTGCCGTACTCTAATGTAAGAGGACCTGTGTACAGAACACCGTCACTTATAGGATCTGAACCGTCAACCGTATAGTAAATATTCGAATTTCCTTCAGTTTGTAAAATAAGAACAACCTGTTCAGTATATGTACCGCCTTCGATGCTAAATATAGGAGCTGAAACCAAATAGCCTGCATATTGATCCTTAATGGTGAGAATGTCACAGTTTTGCAACAAATCACCTATTTTTGAATATGCGTTACGTTCCTTCAAAAGTGAAATAACATCATTATACGCTTTTACCCTTGAAGATAGATCATAATCTGTTCCTTCCGCAATTGCGGTAAGTGTATAAACGGAATCATCGAACTTATCGAGTTTCTGATAATATTCAGCAATAGTAAAATTATATGTCGCATTGGATGGAGCAATTTTTGCCGCTTTTTCAAGATATCTTATGGCGAGATCATAATTACTTTCATTTGCAGCCTGCTCAGCCATCTCTATCTGGTATCCTAGAGAATTTTGATAAGTTACATTTCTTGCCATTTTTATAGCAACAAAAAGAACAACACAAATGACTATACCGATTACGACATAAAACATCCATCCGGTCTTTGATCCTCTCTTGAAAATCATACCGATAATGGAAGGATTATCATCATCATCGAATTCCATCTCATCATATTTTTTCTTTTCTTTTTCAGCCCTGGAAAGCTTTTGAGCGGATATTTTTTTGATTTTTTCCTTACTGTCGGACATCTTTTTAGGCGTTTCAGTCCTGGCTTTTTCGGAAATTTTTTTATTACTTTCTTTTTCTCCAAACTCTTTTGATACAATATCTGACATTGTATTTTTCATTTGAAGTTCTAAATCGATATCTTCGTCGACTATCACTATTTCCGTGCCACAACTTTCACAATAAAGTTTTCCGGCAGGAATATCTTTCCCGCAATTCGGACATTTCATAGAAGTAATTACCTTTCTAATGCTTCTACAACATTATTCATAAGCATAGCGATTGTCATAGGTCCGACACCGCCCGGAACAGGTGTGATTTTAGATACATGATCGCATACATCATTGAAATCAACATCACCGCACATCTTATTGTTTTCATCACGATGTATTCCAACATCAATTACAACAGCGCCTTCTTTAACATATTCATGTGTAACAAAACGCGGTTTGCCGATAGCAACAATAAGAATATCTGCTTGTTTGCATATTTCCTTTAAATTCTGTGTTTTTGAATGACATATTGTTACAGTCGCATTTTCTCTGAGCATCAGAAGTGCCATCGGTTTTCCCACGATATTGCTTCTTCCGATTATTACACAATTCTTTCCTGAAATTTCAACATTACTTCTTTTTAACAACTGAATAACTCCGGCGGGAGTACAGGAAACAAAGCCCTGTTCGCCTACACAAAGCGCACCTACATTTGAAATATGAAACCCGTCAACATCCTTTAAAGGACTTATTGCTTTTATAACACTGTCTTCATTGATGTGTTTAGGTAATGGAAGCTGAACAAGAATTCCTGTAACAGCATCATCATTATTAAGTTTATCAATAAGATTTAAAAGTTCTTCTTCTGTTGTTTCTTCGGGAAGTTCATATGAGAGAGATTTTATTCCTACATATTCGCATGCTTTTTTCTTATTATTTACATAAATTGAAGAAGCCGGATCGGACCCTACAAGAATAACAGCCAAAGCAGCTTCTTTTCCTGCAGCTTTATATTTTTCACATTTCTCTCTGCATTCATCTTTAATTTGTTTTGAAATCAATTTTCCGTCAATAAGTTCCATACTAACCTCACAGCTTCAATTAAAATAATCCGGTTATAATTCCATTTTCATCAATATTAATACTATAGGCCGCCGGATTCTTAGAAAGTCCCGGCATTGTCATAATTGAACCTGTCAGAACAACAACAAATCCTGCTCCTGCTGAAACATATACGTCACGAACAGTAAGTGTAAAGCCTTCGGGCCGACCAAGAAGTGTCGGATCGTCAGATAGTGAATATTGCGTTTTAGCCATACAAACAGGGAATGAACCAAAACCTAAAGCAGTAAGCTTATCAAGCATCTTCTCTGCTTCTTTGGCAAAAACAACATCATTTGCACCATATATTTCTTTAGCAATTGTACGAACTTTATCCTTCAGAGGCATTTCGTCCGGATATAAAGGTTTGAAGTTGCTTTCCTTTTCATCCAATGTTTTTAATACCTTATTTGCAAGATTGATACCGCCTTCGCCACCGAATTCCCAAACCTTGGATAATGCAAATTCACAATTTCTTTCTTCGCAGAATGTTTTTACAAACTCTGTTTCTGCATCGGAATCAGAAGAAAATGCATTTAAAGTTACTACTACAGGAACACCATACTTTTGAAGATTTTCAATATGTTTTTCCAGGTTTACAATACCCTTCTTCAGTGCTTCGAGATTTTCGGCACCAAGATCTGCTTTGGCAACGCCACCATTATATTTTAAAGCTCTTATTGTGGCAACAAGTACTACACAATCAGGCTTCAAATCAGCCATTCGACATTTAATGTCGAAGAATTTTTCCGCACCGAGATCGGCTCCGAAACCGGCTTCGGTAATAACATAATCTGCCATTTTTAATGCATATTTTGTTGCTCTTACAGAGTTACAACCATGTGCAATATTTGCAAAAGGTCCACCGTGAACAAGCGCGGGTGTGTTTTCAAGAGTCTGAATAAGATTAGGCTTAATAGCATCTTTTAAAAGAACAGCCATAGAACCTACACATTTTAATTCAGCTGCGGTAACAGGTGCTCCTTGATAATTATAACCTACAATAATTCTACCCAGACGTTCTTTTAAATCCTGCATATCATTTGCAAGGCAAAGAATAGCCATAATCTCTGAAGCAACTGTAATAACAAAATGATCTTCTCTGACTGTACCGTCAGCCTTTGTTCCAAGACCGACTACAATGTTGCGAAGAACACGATCATTCATATCAAGACATCTCTTCCAAGTAATATTTCTCGGATCGATACCAAGTTCGTTTCCTTGCTGAATATGATTATCCAGTACTGCGGCAAGCAAATTATTGGCACTTGTAATTGCATGAAAATCACCGGTAAAATGAAGATTTAAATCTTCCATAGGAACAACCTGCGCATATCCACCACCTGCTGCACCACCTTTTATACCAAAGCAGGGACCAAGTGAGGGCTCTCTTAGTGCACATACACATTTTTTTCCGAGTTTTCCGAATGCTTCGGATAAACCGACACTTGTTGTTGTTTTTCCTTCTCCTGCAGGCGTAGGATTTATTGCGGTAACAAGAATAAGTTTTCCGTCCGGTGCATCCTTGTGTTCACTCCACCAGTTTTCATCCAGTTTTGCCTTATATTTTCCGTATAATTCCAAATAATCCTCTGGAATTCCGATTTTTTCGGCAACTTCTTTTATTGGTAAAACCTTTGCCTCTCTGGCAATTTCAATATCAGTTTTCATTTTATGCCTCTTTATAATCCGTTTTCTTCAACATAATTTTCAAACTCTTCACGAGTCATCAAGACATTACGTCCTTTTGTTCCGTCTTCTCCGGAAACTACTCCGTGTTCGGCAAGAGTATCCATAATTCGAGCAGCTCTGTTAAAGCCTATTTTAAACTTTCTTTGCAGGTTGCCGATTGAAGCCTTGTTACTGTCAATTATATAATATGCTACATCCATGAAAAGCTCATCAAACTCAGGATTGTCTGAACCTGCAGAAGATCCCGCGCCTTTGGAACCCGCAGAAGAAATTTGCGCAGCTTCCATTTTTGCCTCAAATTCATTGCTTGTTCCAACATCCTGAACACAGTTTTCACGAAGGTAATCAACTACTTTATTTACATCGTTATCTGAAATAAATGCACCCTGCAATCGTATCGGCTTTTTTAATCCTTTAGGGAAGAATAACATATCACCTTTACCAAGAAGTTCTTCCGCACCAACCATATCAAGAATTGTTCTTGAATCGATACCTGATGAAACCGCAAATGCAAGACGGCTGGGCATATTAGCCTTAATAAGTCCGGTAATAACATCAACGCTTGGACGCTGAGTTGCAACAATAAGATGAATACCGCATGCACGAGCAAGCTGAGCAAGACGACATATAGAATCTTCTACTTCATTTTTTGCAACCATCATCAAATCTGCAAGTTCATCTACTATAATGATGAGTCTTGGAAGTTTATGATGATTGGTCAATTCAATAGAATCTTTATTTTCTTCACAATACGAATTATATCCTTTTAGGTCTCTTACATTTACTTCGGCAAATTTTTTGTAACGATCCATCATTTCAACAACCGCAGCATTCAATGCGCCTGCAGCTTTTTTTGCGTCCGTTACAACAGGAATAAGCAAATGAGGAATTCCGTCATAAACACGTAGTTCAACAACCTTAGGGTCAATCATAATCATCTTCACATCATCCGGATGACATTTATAAAGAATACTCATAATCAAGGTATTTATACACACTGATTTACCGGAACCTGTTGCGCCTGCAATAAGAAGATGCGGGAACTGGTCTATATCATAAACCACAACATTACCGCCAATATCCTTTCCTACACCAAAAGTAAGATTTGAACTGGTTTCCTTTTGGAAGGAAGAACTTTCAACAATATCTCTGAATAACACAGGTATTGTTTCCTTATTCGGAACTTCAATTCCTATTACGGATTTTCCCGGCACCGGAGCTTCAATTCGAATGTCTGCAGTAGCTAAACTAAGCTTAATATCGTCCGTAAGTCCCTTTATTTTACTTACTTTAGTACCCGGGGCGGGTTGAAGTTCAAAACGGGTTACAGTCGGCCCTTTGCTGATTGATTCTACATGTACATCAACGCCAAAGATTTTTAATGTTTCAACAAGTTTAGTTGCCACCTCATTCAGAACTTCCTGACTGTCTCCCTTAGATAAACTGTTATTGGGAGTAAGCAGTTCAATACTTGGCTTAACATAAACATTTGAAGAAGGATTAACCTTCATCGGATTGTTTGAAACTGAATTATTGGCAATAGGTTTATTTATTTCAGTTTGTTTTCTGTCAGAAATTCTATCTGTGTTTTGTTCACGATGAGGGACGGGTGTTCCTATCTTTTTCTCATTGCGTAATTCTTCCTGAGGATCGGTTATATTTGTAATTGCAGAAAAATCATTAACTGTATTTACAGCCTGTTGAACCGGTTGAACAGTATCTGCATTTGAAAACGTATCTGGAACATCGGTAAAAATTTCCTCATCAATCGACAAGTCAACTTCATTAAAGCCATTTACAGTAATCTCATGCATATTTCCGGCTTCTTCCGGAGAAACATTGGATTTAAGAATAAGTGTATCTTCGGTTACTCCGGTAAGTGGCTTCTTTATTTTCTTAAGTATTTTTTTATCTTCATTTACAGTATGTCTGTCAAGCTGAGGAATTGTTATACTATCCTGTTCATTTTTTTCATCGCTGTTATCGATGGTAGCATTTTTGATAATTTGCTCCTGCAGAGCCTTTTTGTTTCTTGCTTTTTCTTCTTTCTCAAGCTGTTTTAATTTACGTTGTTCCTGATTTTCAATGTAAATCTGCTGATTGGCTTCTTTGCTGTTTTCAACCGAATCTTTTAACCGTTTTCCCGAAAGCTTAATTAAATCAACAAGTCCACCGTTACTCAAAAGAATAAGCGCAACAAATATAACAATGAGCTCAATAATTGCAGTACCCCATTTGCCCAGACTTTTTATCATCAGATAGTCAAGCGTTGCCGCAATAAGACCTGCTCCACGGGTTTCGTTTGCTCCGTAGTTGTAAATTTCTTTTATACTGTAATTATCAAGATTTTTTGATATACCATTGATTAATTCTATCAAACCCAGAGAAGACAAAATAAGAAAAATCACAGAAGCAATATTACGGATTTTCTTAATTGTTGAAGGATTACCGGACTCTCGTAAGAAAAAAATAATCAATCCAAAAAGCAATATCGGAAAAATATAAGCGGTTATTCCGAAAAAGCCCTTCATCACTGATGAAAAAAAGTTGCCTATTGCTCCGATAAGACCAAAATTACAAAGAAACAATAAAACGCACAAAGCGAAGGCTACAATTAATGTAACCTCCAACTGTAATTTCACTTCTTCCGCTGTTTTTTTTCTGCCGGCTGATGTCTGTTTTGTTGATTTTGTATCAATATTTTTTCTAGTTATTTTCTTTTTTGTTTGGGCCATTTAATTTCACACTCCAACCAAAATTATACCATATATTGTATTAAAAATGATAGTCTTATACTACAAAACTATACATCAAAGTCATCATCATCAGTTATATCCACATCAAAATTCATTCTGTCGGATGACGGTTCAAACTTAAAAGCAATTTCTTTCTTCTTATGCTTCTTAGGTAACGGTAAAGGCGATTCAAACAATTCCACCTTCGGCTTCTCTTCTGTTTCTTCCGATAATTGCTCTGATTTATTATCGGAATTATCTGTAACGACATCATCTGAAACGACTGCCTCTTTTTCAGTAGCTTCCATAATATCAGATTGTTCTTCAGACACTGCATTTTCAACTGTCAAATTAACCGGTGTAATTGTTAATAATGATTCTTCATTTGGATTATTCGAATCTGAAGCAGGTACAATTTCTTTTGTCTCGGGTTTTTCAACCTTTATTTCTGAAGCTTGATGATTTACGGTTTTAACAATTTCTTTTTCCTCTGGAATCAAAATTTTGGAAGTAAATAATTCGTCAAATCCTACTCCGCCAAATACCGCTGTAACAACAGCAGCATAATAAGCTGTTGCCCAGGCCGAATCCGAAAAAATATAAAAAATCATAACAGAAACCCATAAAGGAAATACTGTTGACAGTTTATCCCTGTCTGTGAAGAAAAATGATATTGATGCATATAAAAGAAGAACAAAAATTCCTAAGCAAAACCAATCCCATCTTTCAAAAAGAGCAAAATCATATAATCTCTCATTGATTTCAAATTTAAAACCCGGAAGCAATGTCAATTCATTCTTTATAAACATTGGAAGGCCGATAAGACAAACCACTTCTGCAATGAATGTAAAGACAAGTGAAATAATACGGTAGTATTTTGTATGTGCAAGCAACGAAATCAACAGTATTGTCAATAAAAATACCAGTGATACCAATATTATTTCAATATTTTCATATCCTCCGCTAACAACAAGCTTTATGTTTTCGGGATATAAACAGATGAAAAGCATCGGTACAATCGCAACGCATGCATTATATAAATGCATAACAACCAGATAAATTAAAATGATAAGAACAATATGCAGAGCAAAATTTACCCACATATAAACATTTTCTTTTATTCCTGTAAATCTATATACAATAGCTACAATTGAATCATAAAAGTCGTTAAACGAAGAAAAAACCAACCCTCTTTCATTGTCAAATAATGACTGAATATTTAATGAATTAATCGTTGATTTAACGTTCACGGAAAATACATCTTTATCAGTAATAGCTTTTATACGCAAAAATAAACCTGCACAAAAAATAAGCAGGCTCATTATTCCTCCAAATCGTTCACTTGTAATATCTGTATCAAAGAATCCTTTTTTCCTGCAAAGATATTCACGAAGTTTTCTGATAAGAACATAAATTGCAGTTGCAAAACATAAAAACAATGCACCAAGCAACAATGCAACACCGAAAGGAATATTCAGATGCGAAGAAATAATATCAGATGAAGGATTCTCCAAGAAATCCTTCATCTCATATTGAAGATTCGAAAATACAAGTACAATAACACATGCACTGATAAAAATTGAGGCCAGTATGAAATTTAGATATCCAAACCAGGTCTTTTTGAAATTCATTTATTACTCCGAAAGAACTTTTTCGATATTATAACGAGGTCTGTGTTTAACCTCTAAATATATTTTTCCAATATATTGTCCGATAAGACCGATACAAAGCAACTGTACGCCTCCGAGGAACCAAATGGAAAGAATCAAACTGGTCCAACCGGGCTCAGTAATTCCTAAAATAAATGAAACAAGAGCATAAATTGCGGCACAAATACTTAAAAATACAATTGCGGCACCAAGTCCTGTAATCATTGTAATGGGTTTTACACTTAACGAAGAAATACCGTTGAAAGCCAAAGCCAGCATTTTCTTTAGCGGATATTTACTTTCGCCGGCCACTCTTTCTTTTCGATCATAATATACATTATCAGTTTCATAACCGATTAATGGTATTATTCCTCTTATGAAAAGATTGCTTTCTTCATATTTCGAATATTGATCCACTGCCCTTTTACTCATAAGACGAAAATCCGCATGGTTATAAACTGTTTTTGCCCCCATAAGATTCATAAACTTATAAAATCCCTGGGCAGTTGTTCTTTTGAAGAAAGTATCTGTTGTACGTTTTTTGCGAACGCCATAAACAATATCTTTTCCTTCATGGAACTTATCAATCATTTCTTCAATAACTGCGGTATCATCCTGTAAATCGGCATCAATTGAAATAGTGACATCACTCATATCTTTTGCAGTAAGCAATCCTGCGGTTAAAGCAAATTGGTGACCTACATTTCCTGCAAGCTTGAGACCTTTAACCATTGTTGGATAAAGGCTGTGTTCTTCTTCAATAAGATCCCATGTTTTGTCCTTTGAACCATCATTCACAAACAAAACAAAACTATCTTCGGAAATCTTTTTCTTGTTAATCAAATCGGTTAAAACTTCGCGCAATGCTTGAGATGAAATCTTTAACATCGGCTCTTCATTATAACAAGGAACAACTATAGCCAACTTGTCCATATTAAAAATCTCCTCTATGACATAGCCTGTTCTAAATCTGCAATAAGATCGTTAACATTTTCGATACCAACGGAAAGTCTTATTAAATCAGGTGAAACACCTGCCTCTTTAAGCTGTTCATCATTCATCTGTCTGTGTGTGTGTGAAGCAGGATGAAGAACGCAGGTACGTGCATCGGCAACATGTGTAACGATAGCAACAACTTTAAATTTATCCATCATCTCTGCAGCAGCCTGTCTACCACCCTTTAAGCCGAATGAAATAACGCCACATGTGCCGTTAGGCATATATTTTTGTGCAAGTTCATAGTCCGGACTGGATTCAAGGCCGGGATAATTAACCCATGCAACCTTATCATTGCTTTCAAGCCATTTTGCGATTGCAAGTGCATTGCTGCAATGACGCTCCATGCGAAGATGAAGTGTTTCTAGTCCAAGATTTACATAGAAGGCATTCTGAGGAGACTGTATAGATCCCAAGTCTCTCATAAGATGAGTGGTGCATTTGGTGATAAATGCTGCCTTGCCGAATTTTTCAGCGTAAATTATTCCATGATAACTCTCATCGGGAGTAGTAAGTCCGGGGAATTTGTCTTTATGAGCCATCCAATCGAAATTGCCGGAATCTACAATACATCCTCCAACACTTGTAGCATGACCGTCCATGTATTTTGTTGTTGAGTGAGTAACAATATCCACACCCCATTCAAAAGGCCTGCAATTGATGGGTGTAGGGAATGTATTATCCACAATAAGAGGAACACCGTGTGAATGTGCAGCTTTTGCGAATTTTTCAAAGTCAAGAACAGTTAATGCAGGATTAGCAACTGATTCACCGAATACTGCACGAGTGTTGTCCTTAAATGCTGCATTAAGTTCTTCTTCAGTGCAATTAGGATCGATACATGTTGTTTCAATACCCATTTTTGCAAGAGTATTTACAAGAAGATTAAAGGTTCCGCCATAAACTGCCGAAGAAAGAACAACATGTGAACCGGCTTCGCAAATATTGAAAACAGCATAAAAATTAGCTGCTTGTCCGGAGGAAGTAAGCATCGCGCCAACGCCTCCTTCAAGATCGCAAATCTTCTTTGCCACTGCATCATTTGTAGGATTGGCAAGGCGTGTGTAGAAATAGCCGCTTTTTTCCAAATCAAAAAGCAGTCCCATTTCATCACTTGAGCTATATTTAAATGTAGTACTCTGAACAATAGGAAGAACTCTGGGATCTCCGTTTCCGGGAACATATCCACCCTGAACGCAAATAGTTTCTCGTGTCATTATCTCACTCCTTATAATTCCTCAACATTATGATAAACAGCCTGTACATCATCATCTTCGTCAAGAAGATCTATTATTCTGTTGGCACATTTAAGAGCATTTTCATCAGTTAATGTAATATAATTCTGAGGAATCATAGATACTTCTGCACTGGCAAAGGTAAGTCCCTGCTTTTCAAGTTCTTCTCTAACCTTATCAAAGTCATCGGGCGATGTATAAACTTCATAGCAATCATCTTCTTCTACAAAATCATCTGCGCCGCAGTCAAGAGCAGTCATCATTAATGTATCTGCATCCATTTCACATTCTTCTTTATCAATGATAATCTCACCCTTTTTGTCAAAGTTATATGATACACAACCGGGGGTACCAATAGCTCCGCCACCCTTTGTAAAAGCAGAACGAACATTTGCAGCTGTTCTGTTTTTGTTATCTGTAAGACAGTCAACAATAATAGCCATACCGTTAGGACCATAGCCTTCGTATGTGCAGTATTCGTAGTTGACTCCCGAACCTTCACCGGCAGCCTTTTTAATTCCTCTTTCGATTGTATCATTGGGAACGTTGTTTGCTTTTGCTTTTGCAATAACGGTTGCAAGTTTAAAGTTGTTGGAAGGGTCGGGACCACCCTCTTTTACTGCTACTGCAATTTCACGTCCGATAATAGTAAAAATTTTACCCTTTGCAGCATCATTTTTCTCTTTCTTATGTTTGATGTTAGCGAATTTTGAATGTCCTGACATTATTGTATATCCTCTTCTTTCTTTATGATTTTCTTAACGGATACCTTGGATACCATTCTGTTTTCAACGGAAAGTATTTCAAAGGTATAACCATTGCATGCAGTTTTAAATTGTTCGTTTTTTTCAGGCAGTCTATCAAGCCTGGATATCATAAAACCGTTAAGGGTCTCATAGGGACCTTCATCGATTTTAAAATTAAGTTTACTTTCTATTTCTTCAATTGTTGTGCATCCGTCTATAACATATTCATCATTTGTTCCACGGCGTTTCCTGATGTTATGCTTCTCTACATCATACTCATCCATAATATTGCCGACAATTTCCTCGAGAATATCTTCCATGGATACAATACCTGTTGTTTGGCCATATTCATCTATAACAACTGCAAGCTGAGTTTTTTTAGATTGCATTTTGCGAAACAGATCATCGATATTCATGGTTTCCGGAACAAATAAAGCGTTTCTTATAAGGTTCGGGATTTTTGAAATAGGTGTCTCTTTATTTTCGTATTTTGAATGAACCCTGGCGGTATCTTTCAAATATAAAATGCCGATTATGCTGTCAATATTATCGTCATAAACAGGATATCTGGAATAAGAACTGTTAAGCATTATATTTAAGGCTTCGAGAATTCCGGTATCCTTGTTTAATGCCTGTATATCATTTCGCTTGGTGCAAATGTCAGCTGCTTCTTTATCGGCGAAGTCGAAGATGTTTGAAATCATTGTAGCTTCAGAGGACTCCAATGCGCCGGATTCATGTCCTTCATTAACTATTGACAGGATTTCCTTTTCAACTTCTTCCGGTTGTGTTTTTCTTTTAAACAGCTTTGGTAAAAAGCTTTTTCTGTCTTTTCGGCTTTCCGCCTGATCTTCCATATAAATTACTCCACATATAATACAAACTAACACTTTATTTTATCATTGATTTCTTATTTCAGTCAAGGATGAGGCTAAATATACAAACGTTTAATTCGCTTACCTAAACAGCATGCAAATTCATAATTAAAACGACCCGAAAGTTCCGAAATATTATCAAGAGTAATTTCTTCTTCTCCATCTTTACCGATTAAGGTAACAACATCTCCGTTTTGTACATCATCAATATCTGTTACATCAACCATAAACTGGTCCATACATATTTTTCCGATTATAGGAGCCTTTTTCCCGTTTATTAAAACATAGCCCTTACCTGTAAGACTTCTTGGATAACCGTCTGCATATCCTAAAGGAACAGTAGCAATTTTGGTGTCCTTTTTACACTCATAGATACCACCATAACTGATTAATGAGCCTTTATGAGCAGTTTTTACGAATGCAACATGGCTATATAGAGTAAGCACCGGTTTGATACCTTTAGATAATATTTCAACATCATCGGAGGGCTTTAGTCCATATAAAATAATACCGGCACGACACATATCAAAATGTTTAGCTTCTTCCAACTCCATTATACCTGCAGAATTGGCTATATGCTTAAACGGAATATCATAATTTAACTCTGAAGAAATCATTTTGTTAAAAGAAGAAAATAATTCGATTTGTTTGTTCGCATATGCTTTATCAATTTCATCCGCTTTTGACATATGTGTAAATATGCCTTCAACATTAAGATATTGATTTGACAGACAATATTTTACAAATTCAAGGCCCGAAGAATCCGGTGTAACTCCGATTCGACCCATTCCCGTATCAACTTTTATGTGAATATTTGCTTTTTTACCAAGGGTCTTGGCCACTTCGTTTAATTCAAAAGCTTCATCTTTTCTAAAAACTGCAGGGCGCAAATCATATCTGACAATTGTCTCGTATGAATAGGGAAAACAGTATCCTAAAATAATAATAGGTTTTTCAATTCCGTTTTGACGCAATTCCATTGCTTCTTCTACGGTTGCAGTTGCATAACCGAAAACTTCTTGCATTTCTTCATATACTTTTGCAAAAACTACAGCACCATGGCCGTATGCATCCGATTTGATTACACAAATTAATTTGTTATTTTTTCCTATTATGTCGGAAATACAACGAACATTCTCTCTGACTGTCTCTAAATCAATCAAAGCACAGCCTCTGGAATACTCATTGGGAATCCGTTTTTTTGATATCATCTGTTGTTGCCTCTTCCTTCAATTGCGGAGCCTTTATGGGCTCAACATTATATTTCATATCAAAAACATCTATAACATCCGCACCAAAAATATTATGCATATAAGTATAATAATTTTGATTACGGGTTACTTTCTGTTGCTTTCTTACCATTTTCTTTTTTAATTCAACTCTGATTTCATCAATCCATTCGGATATTTCTTTGATTTCCTCATTGTTATCCTGAATTTGTTCGTAACAAACCGCCATGGTTTCCAGCATTAAATCAAAATTGACTTTATCGATAGCTTTGGGAATGTCATAAAGATCATCACCATACGATTCGAGGCGTTCATTACATTCCTCTATAAGTCGCTTTTTTTCTTCTAATTGTTTCTCTAATTTCTTTGAGGGATTGCCGTCTCCGATTTCATTCATCATTTCAACAATCTCATCCATTAAACGTTTTTTTAACGTTCGAATATCTTTGGTTTCGGTATTCAGTTTCCCTTGTTTTTTCAGTAAATCATTAAGTTCGCACTCAAGTGACTTGATTTTATCGGTCGGTTCTGTTTGAGTAAACAATCTGTGCCAATTGTTATCCAATGTTAAAATAGGAATTTTTTTTCCGACAAGTGCACTTTTGAACTCTTCTTCCGTTTTACTCATTTATGCCTCTTTTTCATTCTCGTTTCTGGATATATTGTATGAAAGTCTCATAAGACTGTCAGAAAGATGAACATTTTCAACAGTAATGTCTTTCGGAACATTTAAATCCACATGTGCGAAATTCCAAAAAGCTTTGACACCGCAATCTACAAGCTGTTCGGCAACCTTTACCGCCCCGTTTTTGGGAATAGCTAAGACAGCAATATCAATATTATTCTCTTTGACAAAATCTTCAAGCTCAGACATAGGCTGCACATACATATCACGTATTTTTTTGCCATGAAGAGATTCGTTGTTATCAAAAATACCTTTAAAGTGAAAGCCTCTTCTTTCAAAATTCATATAATTTGCCAAAGCCTGTCCAAGGTTTCCGGCTCCAACAATGATAAGATTATGTGTTTTGTTAATTCCAAGAATTTTTGCAATTTCGTCATATAAATAACTGACTTTATATCCGTATCCCTGCTGGCCAAAGCCGCCAAAGTTGTTAAAATCCTGACGAATTTGTGAAGCTGTTACCTTCATTAATTCGGAAAGTTCCTGTGAAGAAATACGTTCGACGTTTGAATCTTTAAGTTCACCAAGATAGCGCAAATATCGGGGAAGTCTGGAAATAACGGCTTGTGAAATATTCTTTTCGTCCATATTAACCTCCATTTCATAATCAAATCACAACTATTATAATTATTTGTTAAAGATGTGTCAATTTAACCGTGCAGACATATATATTATCTCATAGCCCATTATTGATAATAGTAATAACAAGAAAAAGTCCGTATTCAAGCGAAAAAAACGACACACAGAATAATCTGTGTGTCGCATTATAATTTGAAAATAAATTCAAAAGCAGAAATTAGAACTTACCTTCTGCTGCAGCCATTTCAATTGAAACTGCTGTAGATACAGTCATACCAACCATGGGGTTGTTACCTGCACCGATAAGACCCATCATTTCAACGTGAGCGGGAACTGAAGAAGAACCTGCGAACTGAGCATCTGAGTGCATACGACCCATTGTATCAGTCATACCGTATGAAGCGGGACCTGCAGCCATGTTATCGGGGTGAAGTGTACGACCTGTACCACCACCTGAAGCTACTGAGAAGTACTTCTTGCCGGCTTCGATTCTTTCCTTCTTATATGTACCTGCAACAGGGTGCTGGAATCTTGTAGGGTTAGTTGAGTTACCTGTGATAGATACATCAACATTTTCCTTCCACATGATTGCAACGCCTTCGCAAACATCGTTTGCACCGTAGCAGTTAACCTTTGCACGAGGTGAATTAGCATCCTTAGAATAGCACTTTCTGGAAACTTCCTTTACAGTGTTTGTGTAAGGATCATATTCTGTTTCAACAAATGTGAAACCATTGATACGTGAAATAACCTGTGCAGCATCCTTACCAAGACCGTTAAGGATAACTCTAAGAGGTTTCTTACGAACCTTATTTGCCTTTTCAGCAATACCGATAGCACCTTCAGCAGCAGCAAATGATTCATGACCTGCAAGGAATGCAAAACATTCTGTGTCTTCTTCAAGAAGCATCTTACCAAGGTTACCGTGACCAAGACCTACCTTACGTGTATCAGCAACAGATCCGGGAATACAGAAAGCCTGAAGGCCTTCACCGATTGCTGCAGCTGCATCAGCAGCCTTACGACAGTTCTTCTTAATAGCAATAGCAGCACCTACAGTATAAGCCCACTTTGCATTTTCAAAGCAGATAGGCTGAATGCCTTCTACAAGGTGATATACATCAATACCTGCAGCTTCGCAGATATCCTTACATTCTTCGATAGATGAGATACCATACTCACTAAGTTTAGCAAGGATCTGAGGCTCTCTTCTTTCATATGATTCAAATAATGACATATTAATTTCCTCCTATTCCTTACTCGTGTCTGGGATCGATAATCTTAACTGCATCAGCAACACGGCCGTACTGACCTGAAGCTTTTTCAAGAGCTGTATTTGCATCATCACCCTTTTTGATGAAGTCCATCATCTTTCCAAAGTTAACATACTTATAACCGATAATCTGGTCGTCTTCATCCAGAGCAACACCTGTGATGTAACCATCTGTAAGCTCAAGATATCTAACGCCCTTAGCAACTGTACCGTATGTTGTACCAACCATTGAACGAGTACCTTTACCAAGATCTTCAAGACCTGCACCAATCTGAAGTCCATCTTCTGAGAATGCAGACTGTGTACGTCCGTAAACGATCTGAAGGAATAATTCTCTCATAGCTGTGTTAATAGCGTCACAAACAAGGTCTGTGTTGAGAGCTTCCATAACTGTAAGACCGGGAAGAATTTCAGCTGCCATAGCTGCTGAGTGAGTCATACCGGAACATCCGATTGTCTCAACTAATGCTTCCTGAATAATACCTTCCTTAACATTGAGTGAAAGCTTACATGCGCCCTGCTGAGGTGCACACCAGCCAATACCGTGTGTGTATCCGGAGATGTCTTTTACATCTTTAGCCTTTACCCATTTAGCTTCTTCCGGAATAGGTGCACAGCCGTGATTAACACCCTGAGCAACCTTACACATGTTTTGTACTTCGTTAGAATAAATCATGTATGTGTTCTCCTTTCAAAAGTGTGTTTAACACCAAATGCTATTATTGCACAGATAGATGATAAAATCTACCTGATAATAGTAAAAATTAATTAGAATTATTATCAAAATCAAATACAACATTACCATTTTCATCAATTTTCAGTGCTGCATCAAAGTAAATTCCTTTTTTGCTGAGAAAACCGGTTATTATATCTGATTTTTTTTCTTTAAAAAGTTTATTTGCCTGCTCATCTGTAATTTCAACTCCGGCTACTCTTCCGAGGAAAAATTTACATCCGTCTTCCTGTTCGGAGGAGTAGTTTTTGCATTTATATCCGTTTCGGCCTTTAAGTATAGGCTGACCGCATTTCGGACATACCGCTCCTTCAATTTCCACATCAGGTATTTCCGGAAAAACAAATTTTATACCCTTGATTGCACCGTTTTCATCTTTATCAAGTGCAAGACAAGCATCAAATTTTGTTCCCTTTTTAGACTTAAATCCACTGATAATCGGAGTTATCCCGTCTCTTATCAATGCAGTGATCTGAGTATCATTGGGTTTTATCCCGGCAATTTTACCCACATTAAACGAACAGCTGTGTTCCTTGTCATCTCTGTTATATTCCGAACAACCATAACCAAAACTTGTTTTTACTATATCACCCTTTTTACAAAGAGGACATTTAATATCCTTTAACACTTTTTGTTCAACATTTTCAAAATCAAAAGTAACCGTATGCTTTCCGTCCTCGTTCTTATTAAGAACAAGACAGGCGTCAAAACGTTTCCCGGATTTTGATTTAAAGCCTCTTATGGTTGAAGTTTTATTGTCAACCAATAATTCTTTAACATTTGCGGCAGACAGCTGCTTTTGAGCAATTTTTCCTATAAAAAATTTACAGGACTCAGGATCGGATGCATTAAATTTTTCACAACCGTATCCAATAGACTTTGCTATTATTCTGCCTCCGCAATCAGGACAAAAGGCGCCCTCAAGGTAATCCGGCTGAACATCTGAAAAATCAAATGAAATAATCTTTTTACCGGATTCATCTTCAGTGAGTACGAGTTTGGCTTTAAAATTATTTTTCGCTTTGGACTTAAAACCAGTCAATACATCTGTGGAGCCTTCATTTATTAATTTTGTGATAGTCTCCAAATCAAGGTTTTTACCTGCTATTTCACCGACAGAAAAATAGCATGTTTTATTTTCGCCTACATTATTTTCACATGCATAGCCAAAGCCGGTTTTACAAATCCTTCCATTACACACAGGGCAATTAAGACCTTCAATATACTCTGTGGGAACATCTTCGAAGGAAAAAGCAATTTGTGTCTGCCCTTCGGCAGATTTTTGAAGAACAAGTGCAGCCTTAAACGGCTTTTTATTTTTTGATATAAATCCATCGATTATTTTGGTTTTTCCCTCGGTAATAAGTGTTCGAAAATCTTCTTCTTCAATATCTTTACCTGCAACCTGACCTAAGCTGAATCGACAGGGATTATCTTTATTAAAATAATTTGAACATCCGTATCCGAAAGCTGTGGTGCTTAAGTCTCCTCCACACACAGGGCAAGGAAGATTCAAGGATTTTCTGGTTGCAATGCCTTTTGATCCTTTACCGGTAAATTCATGAATATTGTCTGCTATTTGCCTGGTAAGATCGGAATCTTTCATCCATTCCGTATTTCTCCGGATATAGTCTTCAAGTTTTGCACGATATTCTTTATCATCAATCGAGCCGTTTTCTATACCTTCCAGCCCCATTTCCCAGTTAGCTGTCATTTCGGGATTAAGCAAGCTGGGCACATTCATATTAATAACTTCGTAAATCATTTCACCAAGATTTTCAGGTGTAATAACCTGATTCTTTGGATTCTGATTTAAATATTTAATGCGAACAAGCTTATCGAGTATTTCTCCTCTTGTCGCAGAGGTACCGATTCCTTTTGATTTGATTTGCTCTCGAAGCTCTTCATCCTCAATCAGATTACCGGCATTTTCCATGGCAAGAATTAATGTACCTGAAGTATATCTTTTTGGGGGAGATGTTTTTCCTTCTTTAATTTCAAAGTTCTGAACCGATATTTCGTCCCCTGTTTTTGCTGTTTTGGCAAATTGTAAAAGTTCTTCTTTGGAACAGGTGGTTTCTTCTTCATCGTTTTCTTTTTCCTTGGGCATACCTGCAACTTGAAGATATCCTGGATTAACAAGAGCTTTCGCGGAGGTAAAAAAGCATTCGCCTTCGATTTCAGTTTGAAGTTTTAAAAATTCATATTCGGCAGGGGGATAGAAAATCGACAAAAATCTCTTAACTATCAATTCATAAACAGATTTTTGAAGTGATGTAAGGGAATCGTAGGCTGCAGTTTGGCCAGTCGGAATAATTGCATAGTGGTCGGTAACCTTTTTGTCATCGGTATATTGTGTTTTCTCTATTCCGATATATGCTTTTTTTGAAACAATTTCATCAACATAAGAAGAAGCAAAGCTTAACTTTTTCAGACCATAAATATTTTTCGATATTTCTTTTGCGACCGCAGTAGTTAAAACTCTTGCATCCGTTCTGGGATATGTAGTCATTTTCTTCTCGTACAAATCCTGTATTGTATCGAGAGTTTCTTTAGGACTTATTTTGAAAATTTTGGAACATTCGGATTGAAGCTCGGCCAAATTAAAAAGAAGCGGGGCCTTCTTCTTTGTAATTCCTTTATCAAGATTTACAATAACAGCTTTTTTTCCTGTAAGGTCTGAAATAAGTTTCTCGGCATCTTCAATCTTTTTAAAGCCGTTTTCTTTATACAGTAACGGCGAGTTAAGATATTTTGACTTTTCGGTTGGCTTCCACTCTCCAAGAAATCCTGCTTCGGAAAATTTGCCAAGGATTCTGTAGAAGGGAGTTTCAGTAAAATTTCTGATCTCTCGTTCGCGATTTACAACCATACCCAAAACGCACGTCATAACACGACCCACTGCAATCGCTGTATAGCTTTCAGTTGCAGCTGCGTCGTTTAACATTCTTGCATATTTTAATGTCAGTACACGTGAAAAATTTATACCAAGACTGTAATCTTCGATAGCTCGCATTACACCGGATTTGCCAAGCAATTCGTAATCCGACATAGGCTTTGCTTCTCTGATTCCTCTTAAGATTTCGTCATCGGTCTGAGAGTCAATCCAGACACGAAGTTCTGTCATTCCTTCTCTGACACCACCATAATGACGAATATTTTCTTCGATGGTTTGTCCTTCTTTTCCTGAGTCACCTGCCCATAAGACTGTATCTATGTCTTCTCTGTGAAGAAGACCGTTTACAACATTATATTGGTCTTTGGCACTTTCAATTACCCCATAAAGATAGTCTTTAGGAAGAAAGGGAAGGTCATCAAGTCGCCATTTTTCCAATGACGGATCATAACTTTCCGGATATAACATAGAAACAAGATGGCCATAACACCATGATATTACATAAGAATCATTTTCTATATAACCGTTCTGTTTGCCGTTAACCTGTAAAACTCTGGCATAATCTCGTGCCACAGACGGCTTTTCGGTAATAATCAGTTTTTTTCCCAAATCTGTATACCTTCAATCAGGACTAAATATAATTACATTCTGTCAAGAAGAACAAGTTTAAGATTTTTACTTACTTTTCCCTCAAGAGTAAGTTTTTCGTCAAACCTGCCTGCGGCAAATACATAGACCTCCTCAGTGGGAAGCTGCGCTTTATCCGCACAAAACATAAGCCATTCATAATCTTCGTAAGTAAACATTGGCTTATCAAAATTGCAGATGCCCAATGTAGCATCTCCGTCTTCGTTATAAGCTACAATATCAATAGTACCGTTTTTTCCAACCCAGGTTCCGAAAGAATCGGCCTTAATCATCATTCTTCCTTTATCGTTTTCTGCCATCATATATTCCAAACAAATTTCAGGAAAATAACGCTGAACATATGACTTTAATGCCGGCTGAATCACTGCAGAATAAAATTCTTCGGCAGTCATTGACTCAAGAAGACTTATATTTCTATACAAAAAAGAATAAGTAAAATCGACATAATGATCCGATATTGCATAAATTCCCTTTTGAACATAATCACGTCCTTCCGTATCTACAGAAAAGACTTTTTTGACCAATTCAAGTTCCATAAGATTTTTCAAATAAACGCTTATTTTGGCCCTTGAAAAATCTGTATGCTCATATAGATCGTTTAATTTAAATTTACCCTCAGAAAGAGCTGAAAGAATTGTATTGTATACCCCGGTCTCACGGAGTTCATCGTTTACCATATTAAATCCGGTATAATGAAGAGAACCGTTGGGTTTAATAATTTTTTTAATAATATTCTCTTTTAAGGACATTTTGGGATCAAACATTTCCCAAAGCCCCGGCATACCGCCAAGAATTGCCCAAACAGTAGCACAGTTTTCAAGAGTATACATACTAAAATGCTCTTTTAAATCTTTAAATGTCAGTTCCTTTAATTTAATAAAGCCTGATAACTCAAATGCAGCTTCTCCGATCTTGGACACCATCGCATTTTCAACAAACTCAACGGATGAGCTTGATAAAACAACTAAATATTCCTGATTTTTCCACGAACTGTGAATAAAAGAAATAAGCTCGTTGATAAACTCAGGGCAACTTTTGATTATATATTGGAATTCGTCAATGACAATAACCTTTTTCTGGGTATGTTCCCTGCCTAATGCAGCAAAAACCTCCGTAAATTCAGGATATTTAAGTGATTTAATATTTTGTGAAGCAAGCCACATTCCGAGACGATATTTTTGTTCCTTTGACGATGCCGGAGCCGCACAATAATAAAATCCCGGTTTATCAACTAAAAATTCCTTTAAGAGTGTTGTTTTTCCGACATATTTTTTACCGTAAAGAACAAGAATCTGACTATTTTCACGGTCGTAATAAGTATTTAATTGTTTTAATTCACTGGCTCGTCCGTAAATCATAAAAAATCAAATCATCCTAAGAAGTAAATCTTCCATTTGTTCCTGGGTTAAAGGCTTGCCAAGCAGATATCCTTGAATAAGCTCGCAATCATGTTCTTTTAAGAAGTTCAACTGGCTTGAGTTTTCAACACCTTCGGCAACAGTTTCAAAGCCAAGTTTTTTTGCCATTTCTACAACTGAACCAACTATAACTCTTGTGGCCTCATCGTTTTCAACACTGTCTATGAATGATTTATCAATCTTGACTGTATCCGCCGGAAGTTTATTCAAATATGATAATGATGAATAACCTGTTCCAAAATCATCTATCGAAATTTTCACACCAAAATCTCTAAGCTCTTCCATTTTTTCAAATACGGCACTCATATCGGAAATGAGTACACTTTCAGTTATTTCCAGCTCAAGATTATTTGGGTTCATATTATATTTATTGATAGTATTTATTACTTTTGAAACAAAATCCGGCTGCTTATACTGAAGCGGAGAAACATTTACCGACATAGTCATTTCAATATCATATTTCTTTTTCCAATCCATATAAGTTGAAATTGCTTTATCCAAAACCCAGTCGCCAATAGATACAATTTCACCGATTCGCTCCGCAACATTAATGAAAACTGAAGGAGAAATATTATTTCCCTCCTTATCGCGCCAACGAATAAGTGCTTCAACACCTCTTAGCTGCTCTGAATTCGAAAAATATTGAGGTTGAAAATTTAATGTAAAATCTGTTTCCCTGACTGCTTCCTTTAAGTTCTTTTCAAAATTAATATTCTCAATAAACTTTTGTAATACAAGTGAATCAAAATAACTTATATTATTCTTGCCGTTTTCTTTAACCTTAAGCATTACGATTTCGGCACCATTGCAAAGTTCAAGAGCTTTCGTACCTGATTCGGGATATTCAGCCACACCAATACTAACGGTAAATGTAATTTGCGAACCGTTAGTAAGAAGAAACGGCTCTTCAAGACGTTCTTTAATCTTCGAATAAATTGCATCCACGCTCTTGCTTCCGGCAGGATCATATATTGCAAGTGAATAAATATCTCCGTCAAAACGTGAACCTATAACCGCTTCGCTGTCAGTAAAGGTTTGTAAAAACAATCCAAAGTCCTGTATTACTTCATCACCGTAAATTATTCCAAGACTATCATTGATTTTATGAAAATCATCAATGTTAATCATCATTACACTGACAACGGTTTTTTCCAGTTCGGCTTTAACAAGAAATTCCGATAACTTCTGAATAAAATAATTTCTGTTGTAAAGATTTGTCATCAAATCATAATATGCCATATAGGTAAGGTCATTTTTTAATTTTTCGCGTGTGTTTACATCCGACAACGAAAAAAGTTTTTCATGTACCTTATCTTCAGAGTTATATATAACATTTCCTGTAACTTCTACATACTTTCCGTTTTCTTTTAATGTAGCAATACAACGTCCTTCAGACTTTCCCTTCTGCTCTAAGTAGAAAAGATTTCTTACTTCATCGCGACATTCATCGGTAAAGATATCAAGAATCCTGGTCAAATCGGAATAATCATTTAATGTAAAATTAAAATAATCATTCCAATGACCATAAGATCTTAATAAACCTGTTTCTGCATTAAAATAAACAAAAACTCTGTTGGATACTTCGCATATTAACTTGTAGATTTTCTCGTTTGCGGCATATGTTTTGTTCATTGCCGTCAGCATATCAAGCTGATAACGATAATCGTCCATTTTTATCCCTCTACAATATAATTATTTTGCCTGAATATATCCTTTTGCCTTTAAAAGTTCTGCGCAAAGAACAGCACCGCCGGCAGCACCTCTTACAGTGTTGTGTGAAAGACCGACAAACTTGTAATCATATACCGAATCTTCACGGATACGGCCGATAGAAACACCCATTCCGTTTTCAAAATTAACATCCATACTTACCTGAGGACGATTGTCTTCTGTAAGATACTGAATAAACTGCTTGGGAGCGCTGGGAAGTTCAAGTTCCTGAGGAGCACCCTTTGCAGAAATAAGTTTTTCAATAAGCTGTTCCTTAGTGGGTTTCTTTCTGAACTTAACAAATACGGCAGCAGTGTGACCATTAAGAACAGGAACACGAATACACTGTGATGTGATCACTAAGCCTTCTTTTTTAACAATTTCACCGTTTTCAAGTGTACCGAGAACTCTTAAAGGCTCCTGCTCACTCTTTTCTTCTTCTCCACCGATATAAGGAATAATATTTCCTACCATTTCAGGCCAATCCTTAAATGTTTTTCCCGCACCGGAAATAGCCTGATATGTTGTAGCAACAACTTCATAAGGCTCAAATTCCGACCATGCCCATAAAGCAGGTGTGTAGCTCTGGATTGAACAGTTGGGCTTTACGGCAATAAATCCTCTTGTTGTTCCGAGTCTCTTCTTCTGCTCTTCGATAAGTCCGCAATGAGCATCGTTGATTTCAGGAACAATCATGGGAACATCCTTTGTCCATCTGTGAGCTGAGTTGTTAGAAACAACAGGTGTTTCTGTCTTTGCATATTCTTCTTCAATAGCCTTAATTTCTTCCTTTGTCATATCTACGGCGCTGAAGCAGAAGTCAACCTCTGAAGCAACATTTGCTACATCAGTAACATCCTTAACAACAATCTTCTTTACAGCTTCAGGCATTGGAGTATCCATCTTCCATCTGTCACCTACTGCTTCTTCATAAGTCTTTCCCGCTGAACGGGGTGAAGCAGCAATTGTTGTAACCTCAAACCAGGGATGATTCTCAAGAAGAGAAATAAATCTCTGACCTACCATTCCTGTTCCGCCTAAAATACCTACTTTTAATTTTGCCATGTTAATATCCTCCAAGATAATATTATTTTAAATTTGATAAGAATTCTTTTTCTTTTTCAATAACTTTTTTCATAACTTCAGGGCCTGGAGCGCCTAAAGTAAGGCGTTTTTCAACGCAGGTTTTTAATGAAATCGCATCATAAACATCCTCATTATACAATTCACTGAATTGCTTAAGCTCTTTTATGTCGCATTCATCAATTGCTTTTTTATTATCTATACAATAAAGAACAAGTTCGCCGATTACCTTATGCGCATCTCTGAATGGCATACCGTTTTTAACAAGATAATCCGCAGCGTCTGTAGCATTTGTAAAGCCCTTCATAGCACTTTCAGCCATATTCTCTTTATTGAATTTTGTAGTTGCAAGCATACCTGTAAAAAGCTTTATGCAACCAAGTACGGTGTCAAAAGCGTCAAAAGAAAATTCTTTATCTTCCTGCATATCCTTATTATATGCAAGAGGAATACCCTTCATTGTTGTAAGCAGACTAAACAGGCTTCCGTAAACACGTCCTGTCTTTCCACGAACCAGTTCCGCAATGTCCGGATTCTTCTTCTGTGGCATGATTGACGAACCTGTTGAAAATCCATCGTCAAGCTCAATGAATCTGTATTCGTTTGAATTCCATATAATCATCTCTTCGCAAAAACGGCTTAAATGCATCATTATAATTGATGAAGCACTTAAAAATTCAAGAAGATAGTCTCTGTCCGATACAGAATCCATTGAATTTAAGGTAGGACCATAAAATCCAAGAGAAGAAGCAACCATTTCTCGGTCAAGAGGATATGTTGTACCTGCAAGAGCACCTGCTCCGAGAGGACAATAGTTCATACGCTCATAAATATCGTCAAGTCTTGTAACATCTCGCTTAAACATTTCAAAATATGCACCTAAATGATGAGCTAATGTTACGGGCTGAGCCTTTTGAAGATGAGTAAATCCCGGCATATATGTGTCAAGATTATTCTCCATAATGTCAAGAATTGTCTCAAGTAATGCCTTCAATTCAGCTTTTGTTTCAAGAACCTGTTTTCTTGTATAAAGTCGCATATCAAGAGCAACCTGATCGTTTCTGCTTCGTCCGGTATGTAATTTCTTACCGGTATCGCCGATTCTGTCGATAAGATTAGCTTCCATAAAAGAATGAATGTCTTCATACTTGTCTGAAATCTCAAGTTTTCCTTCAAGAACATCATTCCTTATGGCATCAAGCCCTTTGCATATTGCAGCGCTTTCCTCTTCAGTAATTATTCCTGTTTTTGCAAGCATTTTTGCATGAGCAATACTTCCGTCGGCGTCTTCATTAAGCATTTTCTGATCGAAACCGATTGAAGCATTGAATTTGTAAACAAGGTCGTCTGTCTGTTTTGTGAAGCGACCTCCCCAAAGCTGGGCCATAAATAAACGCTCCTTTAACTGTTAAAATTAGATTTAATATTATCATAGGATATTTAGATTATCAACAACGAAAGAATTACGTCTCCTTCGGATCCGCTTGGGTGAAAACAAATATCCGCTTCGCGGCTGCTTGTTTTCCTTCCTCGCTATAAAAAAAGCCGGAAATATATTCCGGCTTGAGCTCCCGGCCGGATTCGAACCGGCGACCTACGCATTACGAATGCGTTGCTCTACCAGCTGAGCCACGGAAGCTTGCTTTCTAAGCGAAAGTAATTATAACGGACACAACAATTCTTTGCAAGACATTAAGTCAGTTTTTTGAGAACTTTATATGAAAGTGCAGGTAATTTTATACGTAATGTGTTTTTCTTATCGCTTCTGCCCACTACAGTCTTTATTACTTTTTCAGATAATGTATGTTTTCCACCGAATCTGATTTCTTCAGAATCGAATATTTCCATATATCTTGAAGACTCAGGCAGTTTAACTGCAACCTCTGTACTTTCTCCTGAGAAATTTCCTATACAAATTAATTCCTCTTTTATACCTTTTCTAATAAATGAAATTGTTGAATGCTCGGAATCTACGGCATCCAGCCATTCAAATCCATTGGGTGAATTATCAAATTCATATAATGATTTCTCATTATAATACATATTTGTAAGTTCCTTTAATAATTCATCTAGTCCGGGCTCCTTAAAATCATAGAACGGTATAGACTTTTTATTAGGAGTAAGAAATAAGGTTGCCAAAATCAACTTTATTTCTTTTATTTTTTCTTCATAATCTCCCGGTATTATCTCACAAAGAGTAAATTCGTCTGTTCCAAATGATTTTTGGGGAAGTGATAAAACAAATTCCTCGCAATATGCATTTAAAGATATATTTGTTAAATCCGAATAATGCATGCTTCTTTCATAAGGTTCATTAACCATATAGGAAGTAATTGCTTTATGAAAATTGTTACTGATTTTAAAATCAAAACCAATACCGTTTTCATCAAGCATTTTTGTTAATGAATTTGAATAAAGTGAGTCAGCGGCAATTGTTACAATCTCAGGCTCTTTTTTATGAAGGATTGAATTCAAATGTTTAAGAAGCTCTTCACCACCAAGATTCTCGGGGCCACCATAAATATTGGGCGTATAATCTCCGTCAATATGACCATAATTCAAATAAAGTATACGATCGATACCTTTTAAAACAAGGCCATCCGCATGAAAACTTTTAATATAATAGAAAGCCGCGCTTATAAGATAATTTCTCACATACGGATTACCGAAATCAAAGCTTATAAGTTCTTCTATTTTTCTGTCATCAAAGGATTCGTACATTTTACATCCAGAAAAACCGATTAAGCCTTCGTTATCAGGCAAAAATGAAGATAAATCAATGGTGAAAATAATAGGAATATTATTCTCATGAAGTACATTGACTGCTTTTTTTACAGCCACTGCAGGAATAGATTCTTCATTAACGGAAAACAATGAAAGCACGCCTTCATTCGTACATTCCTTGTCGGTATAAACAGATAAATTATCGATAATGATTGCAGAAATCTGTTTTGATTTTGCGTACGATACTATTTTCTCTGCAAAAACAGAATCACTTGCTTTTTCATCGTAAAAATCTTTTAAGCTTGCTTCGCCAAATACTATGGGTTTTTCACGCGTGTTTAATCCCTTGATTGATGCCAGATATTTTGTATCAGACCATGAAAAATAATCGTTTGAAGGTACTGCACATGCAGTTCCTTTTCCTTTTTCCATGTCAAAAGCAAATGGGTCACGCTTCAAAAATGTTAATCCCGAGGGAATCTTTATTTCATATTTGTACAAAGAACCGGGTGTAAGTGAAGGCACAAATAAAACAAAAATACCATTGTCGGTAGTTTTCATCATTTGACTTATGCGTCCGTCCCAGTTGTTGAAATCTCCCACAACACTTACACGTGATGCTCCGGGAGCAAAAACAGTAAAGCTTATTCCACGAACTCCTTTTATTTCAGTTTCATGCGCTCCAAAATATGAATACATATCATATAAAATTCCCGCATTGAATTTATCCAAAACGGCTTTTTCAAGTTTATTATAAAGATTGTAACATTCTGGAATTATCTTTGTTGATCCATCATTATACTCAACTATATAATCATAGTCAGGAATATCTTTTTCATTTGTCCAATAAGCAAAAAATCCTTCTTCATCCGCAAGCTGCATTTCAAATTTAATGCCGGATTCCTTAATGTTTATAAACACTTTTTTTGCTTCGGGAAAATAGCATTGAATAAGGCTGCCGCCATGTGCAGAATGTTTACCAAGAATTTCATGAGGATGATCGCACTCTGAATAAATTACGCTCTCTATTTCAGGCCAATTCATCATTTTATAAAGCTTATTGTCCATTATTCATTACCTCTTTATAGTATGTTTAAATTTCGTGAATAAATAAACCGCTTAATAGCTTAGGCTCAAACCAAGTTGATTTCGGAGGCATCAAAAGCCCTGCATCTGCAACGGAAAAAAGCTCACTGATTGATGTGGGGTACATTGCAAATGCCAGTTTGCAGTCAGTTTTTATTCTTCGGTGGAGTTCTTCAACCCCTCTTATACCACCTACAAAATCAATACGCGTGTTTGTTTTAGGGTCATCAATTCCAAGTAAAGGATTCAGAACAAAATTTTGTAAAACAGAAACATCAAGGCTTTCAACAGGGTCGTCAGACATAAATTCTTTTTTGAGACTTATACAATATTCACTGTCATCAAATATCATATATATGTCGCCTTTTTTAGATGGTTTATTGTTTGATAAAGCTATTTCTTCTATATCAAAATAGTCATCAATTTGCTCTAGCAGTTCATCCTTTGAAAGGCCGTTTAAATCTTTCAAAACTCGATTATAATCCATAATCATCAGTTCACTGTCAGGAAAAACAACACTTAAAAAATAATCCTGTTCATCATTATCGGATTTGCCGCTTTCCTTTCTCATAACCGAAACCTTTACCGCAGAAGCACATCTGTGATGACCGTCCGCAATATAAAGATTTTCTGTCTCAGAAAATTCATTTACAATCTCTGAAATAATACTTTCATCACATATCTGCCAGCAACGCTGTAATACGCCATTATTTTCAAACGAACAATAAGGAGCTTCTTTTTTTATTGATTCAAATATATCAGCCAGTTTTTCACGTTGTCTGTATGCAAGGAATATCGGGCCTGTCTGAGCGCTCAAGGAATCAACATGATTAATGCGATCTTTCTCTTTATCGGCTCTGGTGTTTTCATGTTTTTTTATTGTACCATTTAAGTACTCTTCAACAGATGCAACACAAACAAGACCGGTTTGTATTCTGCCTGACATTGTCTGTTCATAGAGATAAAGGCAAGGCGATGAATCTTTTACAAACTGACCGTTTGATTTTTTTTCTTCATATATTTCCAAAGCTTTTTCGTACACTATTTTGTCATATGTATCGATTTCATCGGAAAAACAGGTTTCGGCTCTGTCTATTTTCAAAAATGAATCCGGATGAGTAGATACATATTCTGTTGCCTCTTTTCGGTTAAATACGTCATATGGTAATGATGCAATACGGTCTTCAAGTCCTGATGCGGGTCTGACCGCCATAAAAGGTCGAATTGTTGCCATAGTTCCTCCAAAAGTGTTTTTTCTTGTGTACAATTGTATTAATTATATAAAATATTCTTTTAAATAACAACATTTAGGTGTTATTATAGATACATCTATTTTGGAGGTTATAGATTATGGAAAATGAAGAAAAATATATATACGATAAGATTACTGCTTATGCGGATGAGGTTATAGCGGGAATTGATCCTCAAAAGGTTCAGATTTCTTTCCAGTTAGAAAAACTTAAGCCTATGATGATTGAATTAGCTGAAGAATTAAAAACCACTCCCGAAGATATTTTTATAAGATATATGGATACTGCTTCTCAGGTTTCCGTTGATAATGAAAGAAAATTCCAATCAACAATGGGAAACATGAATTCATACGGAGATCCAATCTTTTTTGAACAAACGAATTTATAAGCATTTTTGATATTTCTATAAAACACAAATAAGCTCGAACCGGTACAATCCGATTCGAGCTTTTATATTGCTCATGTATAAAACTTTCAGAAACAATCAAATAGCATTGAATTTATTTAACTTTTCTTACTCTGAATACGCCTTCGATTGAAGAAAGCTTAGAAACAATATCATCTGTAACTTCGTTTTCTACGTCAAACATTGTATAAGCAACTTCACCCTTTGACTTGTTTACAAGGTCTGTGATATTGATTCCAAGATCACCAAATGCAGCAGTAAACTGTGTAATCATATTTGCAATGTTCTTATGGAAAATTGCAATACGTCCTGCCTTCTGGCAAATACCCATATCTACCATGGGATAGTTTACGGAATTCTTGATGTTACCGTTTTCAAGATAATCCATCATTTCCTTAACAGCCATAATAGCACAATTGTCTTCTGCTTCTTCTGTTGAAGCTCCAAGGTGAGGAGTTACGATACATCCCTTTGCACCAACTGTTGTTGTGTTGGGGAAGTCTGAAACATACTTGGCAACCTTGCCCTTTGAAAGTGCATCAACCATTGCTTCTTCATCTACAAGAAGGTCTCTTGCAAAGTTAAGAACAACAGCTGTGGGCTTCATCATTGCGATTGCTTCTGCATTGATGGTCTTCTTTGTCGAGTCAAGAAGGGGAACATGAATTGTGATGTAATCACATTCACGGTAAATTTCATTTATATCTGTAACATGCTTAATCTGACGGTCAAGGCTCCAGGCAGCGTTGATAGAAATATAAGGATCGTATCCGTATACTTCCATTCCCATATGAATTGCTGCATTGGCAACCTTGGCACCAATTGCTCCAAGGCCGATTACACCAAGCTTTTTGCCTAAAATTTCTGTTCCGGCATAATTCTTTTTCTGCTTCTCAGCTGTCTTTGCAATATTAACATCATCCTGATTATCAAGACACCAGTTAATACCTCCGACAATATCACGTGCAGCATAAAGCATTCCTGCAAATACAAGTTCCTTTACACCGTTGGCATTTGCACCGGGTGTATTGAATACTACGATGCCCTGTTCGGCACATTTATCAAGAGGGATGTTGTTAACACCGGCACCTGCTCTTGCTACGCAAAGAAGGTTCTTTGAGAATTCCATCTCATGCATTACAGCACTACGAACAAGAATTCCTTCGGCTTCATTAACATCTTCAACTTTTTCGTAGCCTTCGGAAAACTCTTTAAGACCGATTGCTGAAATCGGATTAAGGCAATTATATTTAAACATTACGCATTTTCCTCCTCGTATTTCTTAAGGAACTCAACCAATGCTTCAACACCTTCCTTAGGCATTGCATTGTATATTGAAGCTCTCAAACCACCAACACTCTTATGTCCCTTAAGATTATCAAAACCTGCAGCTTTTGTAGCAGCAACAACTGCAGCGTCCTTTTCAGCACTGTCTGTAACAAAGGGAACATTCATAAGAGAACGATATTCCTTCTCAACAGTTCCGTTAAACATCTTTGAAGAATCAAGGAAATCATAAAGAATCTTTGCTTTTTCAATATTCTTCTGATTCATTGCTTCAAGACCACCGATGCTAAGAAGATATTTAAATACCTTACCGCATACATAAATTCCCCAACAGTTAGGAGTATTGTACATAGATCCATTGTTTGCATGAGTGTCATATCTTAAATAAACAGGAGTCTTTGGATCAAGATCTTCCTTGATTAAATCTTCACGAATAATAACAATGGAAAGACCTGCAGGTCCGATGTTCTTCTGAACACCACCGTAAATCATACCGTAATCAGATACATTTACAGGCTTTGATAAGAACATTGAAGACTGGTCTGATACAAGAATCTTACCCTTTGTGTTGGGAAGCTGCTGGAAAGTTGTTCCGTGAATTGTTTCATTTTCACAAATGTAAACATAATCTGCATCGTCATCAATTGCAAGATCAGAGCAGTCGGGAATATAACTGTAGTTCTTGTCTTCACTTGTAGCAATAACATTAACCTTACCAAACTTCTTGGCTTCTGTTGCTGCCTTCTTGGACCAAGCACCTGTAACAATGTAGTCAAAAACACCATTCTTACAAAGGTTCATGGGAATCATTGAAAACTGAACTGTAGCACCACCCTGAATAAATAATACTTTATAATTATCGGGTATGCCCATGAGTTTGCGAAGATCAGCTTCAGCTTCATCAGCAATAGTCTGGAATACCTTTGAACGGTGGGACATCTCCATTACGCTCATTCCGCTTCCCTTATAATCAAGAAGTTCTGCTTGGATTTCCTCAAGCACAGGTAAAGGCATCATAGCCGGTCCTGCTGAAAAATTAAAAACTCTGGACATTTTTATTCCTCCTTGGATATCTTTATAATCTCCCGAACAAACGGGCTCAAATTAAAATCAATATACTATTATACAATTACTAAGTCAAACACTTTGTGGTATTAAAGTGATAAAATGTAAAAGTTTTTAATAATAACAAATTACAGGCATACCAATTTCCAGTTCATCGTAAAGATATGCAATATCATCTGTAATCATATTAATACATCCGTGTGATCCTTTTGTAAGATATACATCGGAACCAAATTTCTTCTGCCAGGATGCATCATGAAGGCCGATACCCATTCTTGGATAAATCGGAACCCAATATTTAACCGGTGAGGCATAGTTTTCACCACGGAGAACAACATTTCTTGATTTACTGCTGACCGAAGTAATCATAGCAGGGGTTTTCATAGATGGTCTTCCGGTTACAACATCTGTTTTTAACTGAAGCTCTCCGTTTTTATAAAAATACAGCACTTGTTTTCCCATATCAACTTCGACATATGTATCGCCGATATCATCAAGGCCCTTTACATACGCCTCTTTAATATACTTTGGAGTATATGTTTCTACTGTATCGTTTTGTATTGCATCGTAAAGAAAAACTTTTAAATCATCATGATCAATTAATGTTCCATACATTATCAGATCAATAGTTTTCTTCTCGCCATCTGTTGTCATAAAGTCTCTGGTTGCTTTATAGGTATCATATTTATCAAGCAGTTCATCAACATACAAACTAACTTCGGATTCGTTTATAACATATGAATTGTCTTTTTTTAAAAAGACTCCATCGGGCCCAAGCGAAATAAATCTGCTCAAAACACTTTTATCGATGGGAACTTGCTCGGCGCCCATATCAAGAATAATCTTTGTTTCAAAAAATTCCTGACTATCATTCCAACAATTAATAATGTTCAGGTCTTTTTCAGTATATTCGGTGACTACAAAAAATGAATCATCCAACGATACATCAGAATTGTTACACAATGCATTTATAACGCTTTCCTTTAGTTTGTCAACATTGATTGCTGCTTCATATGTATCGGTTAACTCAAATCCATTTTCTTTTTTCTCAATTTTAACTTCATAAGTGTCTTTAACTCTATGATTATTGACAATGGATAACGCCGAAATTTCAGTTAAAAGCTTATCTTCATCATATAAAAAAAACGGTTCAATATCAGTTTTATACGCATTTCCGAATAAATTTTCAAACCATAAAAATGAATTTTGATTTTTAAGAATATCAGTAAGATAATCGGTAAAATCAATTTCCATATCAACAGAAGTCGGATCAATTACATTTTCTTCTTCACCGAATCTGATAATAACAGGTGTAGTCACATATTTAGTTTTCAGTTCCGAATTAATCTCTTCTATTCCTTTTCCCGTACAGTAAACACCGTTTATCCATGTACCATAGGAAAAACCTTCCCTGTAATAAAAAGAAAGTGAAAAGTACAGCAATAGAACCGAAAAAACAATTGCTGACGGGATAAGGATAAGAAAAAATTTTATTTTACGACTCATTTGCCGCCTTCAAGATCCTTTTCATCAAATACTTCACTTAAGGGCTTTCCGCCGGGAACCATAGGAAATACCTTGTCATCTTCATTGATAATACAATCTATAACAGCGGGTCTGCCATTTTTGATTGCAGCTTCAAGAGCAGGTGCAAATTCCTCTTTGGTAGTTACTCTGTATGCATCGCAGCCAAGGCCTTCAGCTACCTTGCAAAAGTCAACACTGTCATTAAGTACGGTCTGTGAATAACGACCTTCATAGAAAAGTGTCTGCCACTGACGAACCATACCAAGAACATGATTGTTAATAACGATTTCAATAATAGGAATATTGAATCTGCTCGCTGTTGCAAGTTCATTTAAATTCATTCTGAAGCATCCGTCTCCGGCCACATTTATACAAATCTTGTCGGGACGTCCCATTTTTGCACCTATGCATGCGCCAAGACCATAGCCCATTGTTCCCAGACCACCTGAGGATAAGAAAGTTCTGGGTTCTGTAAATTTATAATACTGAGATGTCCAAATCTGGTGTTGTCCGACATCAGTACTCATAATAGCTTTACCTTCAGTTATTCTGTCGGTTTCCTCAATAATATAAGGACATGTAAGCTTTGTTCTGTCGTAATCGAGAGGGAATTTTTCCTTTAATGCCTTAATGCTGTTCATCCAGTAAACATGATTCTGCTGTTCAAGACGACCGTTAATCTTTGTCAGAGCAGCCTTTAAGTCACCGATGATTGCAGCATCAGTTTTAATATTCTTATTGATTTCAGCAGCATCAATATCAATATGAATAACTTTGGCATTCTTTGCAAAAGTAGCTACATTTCCTACTACTCTGTCTGAAAAACGAGCACCTAAAGCAACAAGAAGATCACAGTCGCTTACACCAAGGTTTGAAGCCTTTGTTCCGTGCATACCAATCATTCCTGTATATCTGTCGGAATATGCGTTATATGCGCCCTTACCCATAAGTGTGTCACAAACAGGAGCATCCAGAAGATCTGCGAATTTTGCAACCTCTTCACATGCATCGCTCATAATTGCACCACCGCCAACATAAATGAACGGCTTTTTTGAGCCACGCATAATGTCGATTGCCTTATCGATATCATCATCGGTAAAGCGGCTGGGTCTTTCACATTTTGCCGGTTCTCTTTTTGAGTATTCGCATTTTGCGGCAGTAACATCCTTTGTAATATCCACAAGAACAGGACCGGGACGGCCTGAACGGGCAATTTCAAATGCTTTTCTGATTGTATCGGCAAGCGTAGTAACATCTTTTACAATATATCCATGCTTAGTAATAGGCATAGTTACACCGGCAATGTCTACTTCCTGGAATGTATCTTTTCCAAGCCATGGAAGAACAACGTTGGCAGTGATAGCTACAAGAGGAACAGAATCCATATAAGCGGTAGCAATACCTGTTACAAGGTTTGTAGCTCCGGGACCGGATGTAGCCATACATACACCGACTTTTCCGGTAGCTCTTGCATATCCGTCTGCAGCGTGGCTTGCTCCCTGCTCGTGGCTTGTAAGAATATGTTTGATTTCACTGTGACTGTAAAGCGCGTCATATACATTAAGAATAGTTCCTCCGGGATATCCGAATACTGTATCAACACCCTGTTCTTTTAAACATTCAACAACTATTTCTGCACCGGTAAGTTGCATATTAATTCTCCTTTCCGGGCACCTGTAAAACGGCACCGGTAGTAGCACTTGTTACAAGTTCTCTGTATCTTGCAAGATAACCGGATACAGGCTTTTCAACCGGTTTCCAGTTCTTCTTTCTTTCTTCAAATTCCTCATCGGATATACGAACATTAATTGTATTTGCAGGAATGTTAATATCAATAATGTCACCTTCCTTAACAAATGCAATAGGACCTCCGACTGCAGCTTCGGGAGATACATGACCGATTGATGCACCTCTTGATGCGCCTGAGAAACGACCGTCTGTAATCAAAGCAACACTTGCTCCGAGTCCCATACCTGCAATTGCAGAAGTAGGATTAAGCATTTCTCTCATTCCGGGACCGCCCTTAGGGCCTTCGTATCTGATAACAACAACATCACCGGCTACAATCTTACCACCCTTAATAGCAGCAATAGCATCTTCTTCACAATCAAACACACGTGCAGGGCCTGAGTGCTCCATCATTTCGGCTACAACAGCAGAACGCTTAACAACAGATCCCTGTGGAGCTAAATTTCCTTTAAGTACAGCAATTCCACCTGTTGTTGAATAAGGATTTTCAACAGGTCTGATAACTTCCGGATTCTTGTTAATCGCATTGGCAATATTTTCACCCATTGTTTTTCCTGTAACGGAAATTTGGTCTGTGTAAAGAAGGTTAAGTTTTGTAAGTTCCTTCATTACGGCATATACACCGCCCGCTTCGTTAAGGTCTTCCATGTAAGTGGGACCTGCAGGAGCAAGATGGCAAAGGTTAGGTGTTTTTGCTGAAAGCTCATTGGCAATTTCAAGATTAATCTTAACGCCTGCTTCATGTGCGATTGCAGGAAGATGAAGCATAGAATTCGTAGAACATCCAAGTGCCATATCAACAGTAAGAGCATTCATAAATGTCTTCTCTGTCATAATATCTCTGGGATGAATATTCTTTTCAACAAGTTCCATAATCTTCATTCCGGCGTGCTTTGCAAGACGAATTCTTTCAGAATAAACTGCAGGGATTGTTCCGTTTCCGGGAAGTCCCATTCCGATAGCCTCTGTTAAACAATTCATGGAATTTGCAGTATACATTCCGGAACAGGAACCGCATGTAGGACATACTTTTTCTTCAAATTCACAAAGCTGCTCATTAGTCATTGTTCCGGCTGCAACTGAGCCTACTGCTTCAAACATGGAAGAAAGGCTTCTCTTCTGTCCGTTAACATGACCTGCAAGCATAGGACCGCCTGATACAAATATAGTGGGAATATTAAGTCTTGCGGCAGCCATTAAAAGACCGGGAACGTTTTTATCACAGTTGGGAACCATTACAAGTCCGTCAAACTGATGAGCCATTGCCATACATTCAGTGGAATCGCAGATAAGGTCACGTGTTACAAGAGAATATTTCATTCCCACATGTCCCATTGCAATACCGTCACATACAGCAATTGCGGGAAACATAACGGGCATACCGCCGGCCATGGCAACTCCCATTTTTACAGCATCAACAATCTTATCAAGATTCATATGACCGGGAACAATTTCATTATAAGAAGAAACGATACCAATCATTGGACGCTTTCTTTCTTCTTCTGTGTATCCAAGAGCATTAAAAAGACTTCTGTGCGGTGCCTGCTGTGCACCAACCTTTACATTATCCGATATCATACTGGTAATCTCCTCCTAAATATTATCTGCTATAATTCTACCCATTTCCGAGCAGGATGTTTTTTTCATGCCTTCAGTCCATATGTCACCTGTTCTGAAACCGTCTGAAAGCGCCTTCTGAACAGCTGCTTCAATTGCATCTGCTTCTTTTGTAAGATCAAGGCTGAATCTGAGCATCATTGCTGCGGAAAGAATTGTTGCTATAGGATTGGCAATATCTTTTCCGGCAATGTCAGGTGCCGAACCGTGACTGGGTTCATATAAACCGAATTTTGTTTCATTTAATGATGCGCTGGCAAGCATTCCGATAGAACCGGTAATCATACTTGCTTCATCCGAAAGTATATCGCCAAACATATTCTCGGTAAGAATAACATCAAACTGAGCGGGGTCCTTAACAAGCTGCATTGCGCAGTTGTCTACAAGCATATGCTCTAATGCAATATCGGGATAGTCTTTTGCGACTTCGTTTACAACCGCTCTCCAAAGTCTGGAGGAATCAAGAACATTCGCTTTATCAACACTGGTAACTTTCTTTCTTCTTTTTGCTGCGGTTTCAAATGCTTTTATGGCAACTCGTCTAATTTCGTTTTCATCGTAAGTAAGAGTATCCGTTGCTTTTCTTATACCGTTTTCGGTAACTGTTTCTCTTGCTCCGAAATAAAGACCACCGGTAAGTTCTCTGACAATAATTAAATCAAATCCCTCATCACTGGTTTCCTTTTTCAAAACACAAGCGTCAGAAAGTTCTTTATAAAGAAGGGCAGGACGAAGGTTTGCAAAAAGTTTTAATTCTTTACGAATCTTTAAAAGTCCGGCTTCAGGACGCTTTGAAGGTTCTAACTTATACCAGGGGCTTGTATTTGTATCACCGCCGATTGAACCCATAAGCACTGCATCAGCAGCTTTTGCATCGGCTATAGCCTCATCTGTAAGGGGGATTCCGTGAACATCGATTGAAGCTCCTCCCATTAAAATATCCTTATAATTAAATGAATGACCATATTTAGCTGCAACTTTATCAAGAACAAGTTTTGCCTGAGCAACTATTTCAGGTCCTATTCCGTCTCCCGGAATACAGGTAATGTTGTATGTCATTTTTGTCCTCCATTTATATATAACTAAATATTAGATTTATAAATATACAATAAATCACTTTATGATATCCTAACATCGCAAAAATATCAAGAACGAAAGCATTTTATGCAAAATAAAAGACGCCGGAGATTACTCCGACGTTAAAGTAAAAAAACGGAAGGCCTTAGCCTTCCGCATCAGATTTATCAAACTTTTTCAACCTGTGTAATAGAACTCTTCTGCATAGGAATTCGACAATTTTTATTATTTCCGAATTCAACAATTACGGTATCATCGGCAATATCGATTACAGTGCCGTAAAAACCTGCAGTAGTAAGAACAGCATCACCAACTTCCAATGCAGAAAGCATTGCAGCCATCTTCTTCTGTTCCTTTCTCTGCGGTCTGATAATCATAAAATAGAAAAATAAACCAAGAACAACAAATGAACCTACCATTGTTATAATCTGATATGAGCCTGCAACAGCAGCATCTAATAAAACTATCATGTAAATAAACCTCCAATTTGATTTCTGTTCGTATAATACCGAAAAAAAGATTGTATAGCAAGAAAAAATATCATCTTTATATTTTTTTTACAAAGAAATAGAGTTAATCAACAGGTGTAGCCATGCTATCAAGTTTGTTCTTTTTATACTGGGTAAAGTTTCCTTCGTCAAGAGCATTACGTATTTCAGTCATCATTGTATTATAAAAATACAGGTTATGAAGTACGCAAAGTCTCATTCCCAGCATCTCCCCGGCCTTTAATAAATGACGAATATAAGCTCTTGAATAGTTTTGGCACGCAGGACACTTACAGCCAATCTCAATGGGACGCATATCTTTTTCAAATTTCTGATTAAAAAGATTTATCTTTCCATGGTTTGTATACAGATGCCCATGACGACCGTTTCTTGTGGGATATACACAGTCAAAGAAATCAACACCTCTTTCAACACCCTCAAGAATATTTGCAGGAGTACCGACGCCCATAAGATATGTAGGTTTATCCTTAGGAAGAAAAGGAACCGTTTCATCAAGAATACGGTACATTTCTTCATGGCTCTCTCCTACCGCAAGTCCTCCTACCGCATATCCGTCAAGATCCATCTCAGAAATAATTTTGGCATGTTCCTTTCGAATATCCTCATAAACACCGCCTTGATTTATGCCAAATAAAAGTTGATTTTTGTTTATGGTGTCTTCAAGAGAATTTAATCGTGCCATTTCTTTTTTACAGCGTTCAAGCCATCTTGTTGTTCTGGCAACAGATTGTTCAACATATGACTTTTCAGCAACACTGGAGGGGCATTCGTCAAATGCCATTGCTATTGTTGAGCCAAGATTTGACTGAATCTGCATACTCTCTTCAGGTCCCATAAAAATAATACGGCCATCAACATGAGAATGAAAAGTGACACCTTCTTCTTTGATTTTTCTTAATCCAGCAAGTGAAAATACCTGAAATCCACCGGAATCGGTTAAAATCGGTCGGTCCCATTTCATAAATTTGTGAAGTCCTCCGACTTCTTTTATAAGTTTATCACCGGGACGAACATGTAAATGATAAGTATTTGAAAGTTCAACCTGGGTTCCTATATTATAAAGATCGGTTGTTGCAACCGCACCCTTAATCGCTGCAACAGTACCAACATTCATAAATACAGGTGTTTGAATAACTCCATGAACAGTCGTCATCTCAGCGCGTTTTGCGCGGCCTTCGGTTTTTAAAATTTTATACACTTTGTTCTCCTTAATCCAGAGCATCAATGAATTCTTCGAGGGTAAGTCCGTTATCCATAATATATGTAGCAGCTTCGGTTCCGACATACCTGAAATGCCATGGCTCATACATTATTCCGGTAATATCCGTTTTGTCAGCAGGATATCTTAAAATAAATCCATATTCTTTGCCGTGCTCGTAAAGCCATTTTCCTGCTTTGGTATTGGCAAATTCATTATCAAGAGTAGTATGACCCGCAGTAACAAAATCAAATGCCATACCTATCTGATGCTCACTTGCTCCCGGAACAGTAACATTTGAGCAGGTCATCTTATAAGCAGCCATATATGAATATCCTCTGTCCATATAAGCTACAATTTTTCTGTTAAACAAACGTTCCTGAAGCTGATAGTCTCTGTACGGTGATGTAACTATCAAACTTACTCCATCCTTGCCGGCAGCCGTAAGCATTTGTGTCAACGGTTCCAAAACTCTCTCATCACATTTCATTGATCCGCTGATTTTTGTAAGCGGAACATCATAATTATCCGGAACGGGATGTGTCTTATTTACGAGAATCAGATTCCATGCCTCTTTATCAAAAGCCGACTCCTGTGTATCCGATGATGCCGTTACAATAGATTCCTGCTTTATAAAATCCTCAAGAGTAAATGTATCTATATTATCGGTACTGGAAAGATCCTTTTCCAAATCAGCATTATACAAATCCGAGTCTTCAATCCATTCCTGCGATTCGATAGACAAATCTTCAGGTTCATCGAACACTTCCAATGAGAAAACATCATCATTGTCGGCATCGCTGCTTATGAGATAAATCGCCGAATCCATTCCTTCCTCGGGAAATGAAAAACTTGAACTCATAAAAAAGAAAACAACCGCAGTACATATAACCGCATATCTTTTAATGTTTTTTCCAAAATAAGAAAAAAAATCAATAAGCAGAATGCAAACAAAAACGTAAGCTTTGACGAAAGGTTTTAATGCCTTATGTTTTTTTACAGTTGCACGGGCAGATTCTTTTATTCTGTCCTCAAATGACTTGTTCACTTTCAATGCCTCTATAACTTATGAAAAATAATACAGTTAGGCTTAACGAGTTTCATCTCAGGGCCATTCATTATTAACGTTTTCTCGTTCATGTTAACTGTAAAAAATGTAAGTGTGTCGGACTCGTTGTTACATGATACAAGATGTTTGTTATCAGGGAATAATGCAGCCGCTTTCGGATAATCTCCCGAAATAGGAAGACAGAGAATCTTTTCAAGATGTCCGTCCGAAAGAACTTTGTAAACAACTACAGAATTATCTCCTGCGTTTGAGCTGGTAACATATTTAAAATCATCGGAAAGATCCAATGCACATGCCGCTGTAGTACTGGTGTGGTAATCATTCATTGTGGAAATCGTCTGAATCTTCTCAAATCGTGGGCTGTTTACACCTTCATTTTCATATGAATATACATCGATATAACATTTAAGTTCGTGCACAATATACAGAATCTTTCCGTCTTTTGAAAATTTAATGTGCCTGGGTGCAGATTCCTGGTCACTTCTGATAATATCAACAAGTTTTATTTTTCCGGACAAATGGTCAAACGAATAAACATTTACATGATCCATTCCGGTATCTGCAGCCAGAAGGTATTTATCATCGCGGGTCATTTTTACACATGTAACATGGGGATGGAAATTTCTTTCGGCTACACTTCCCATACCTTTTAAATAAACTTCATCCGTAATCTTTCCGACCGCACCGTTTTCTTTAAGCTTTAATACAGTAATTTTTCCGTCGTGATAGCCTGCAACGAAAAGATAATTGTCATCGTAGGATGTTGAAAGATAGCAACCTCTCATACCGTTAATTGACTGCATATTAATCTTCTCAAGCATACCGTCTTCAAGCACTTTATAGCTTTCAACGCCAAGATCGGTTATTGAATACAGGAACTGTCTGTTGTGAGAAATAGTAATATATGATGAATTGGAAACCTGTATAAATCCCTTTTCTTTGAAACGACCGTTTTTCACATCGACGTCAAAAATAGATATTCCATACTTCGTTCCCTGAGTATAGCTTGATACATATGCGACGTATTTATTCATGGATAATCCTCCAAAAACAACATATTAAAACACATTCACAATCAGTATAGCACACTTCATTTAAATTTGTTAAAAGAATTCTTGATAAAGATATATATTTAATTATGAATTGGTATTATAATGTATACGGCAAAATAAGGCGTAGTCTCAGATTGCACAAGTAAGAATACATTATTATCAGAGGTGTCACTAAATGGCAAATGAACTCATTTATTTAAAGAATATTTCAAAATCCTATGACGGACAGATTATTCTTGATGATTTGACGCTTTATATTAAGGAAAATGAATTCCTTACTCTTCTCGGTCCATCAGGATGCGGTAAAACTACTACGCTTCGTATAATCGGCGGATTTACCGAGCCCGATAAAGGTACTGTTCTCTTTGAAGGAAAAGATATTACAAATCTTCCTCCCAACAAACGACAACTTAATACAGTATTCCAGAAATATGCTTTATTTACACATATGTCAATCGCCGAAAACATAGCATTTGGACTGAAAATCAAAGGCAAATCCAAATCTTATATCGACGACAAAATTAAATATGCTTTAAAACTTGTTAATCTTGACGGCTATGAAAAGAGAATGCCTGATTCACTTTCAGGCGGCCAGCAGCAGCGTATTGCCATTGCACGTGCGATTGTTAATGAGCCTAAGGTTCTTCTTCTTGATGAGCCTCTTGGAGCTCTTGATTTAAAGCTTCGACAGGATATGCAGTACGAGCTTATCCGTCTCAAAAATGAACTGGGAATTACCTTTGTATATGTTACCCACGACCAGGAAGAAGCACTTACAATGTCTGATACAATAGTTGTTATGAACCAGGGCTACATTCAGCAGATAGGTACTCCCGAAAAAATATACAATGAGCCTGAAAACGCATTTGTTGCCGACTTCATCGGTGATTCGAACATTGTTGACGGATTAATGCTCCGTGATAGGGTTGTCGAGATATTCGGAGCAAAGTTTGAATGCGTGGACGAAGGCTTCGGCAGTCATACTCCTGTTGATGTTGTAATCAGACCCGAAGACGTCGAACTTGTCGATCCTTCTGAAGGAACTTTGACCGGTCACATTACACATCTGATTTTTAAGGGCGTACATTATGAAATGGAGGTTACCACGCCGGACGGTTTTGAGTGGCTTGTTCATTCAACCGAATGCTTCCCTGTCGGTACAACAGTCGGAATAAAAGTCAAACCCTCCAACATCCAGATAATGAACAAACCCGCCAGCGAGGATGAGGAGGCTGTTCATGTGGAAGAATAAGAAAAAGCTTATGCTTGGTCTTCCCTATTATGTTTGGTCAATAATGTTTGTTGTTATTCCTCTGTTGATGGTTTTGTATTACGGACTTACAGACAAAACGGGAGCCTTTACATTCAATAATATATTGGCAATTACTACCGCAGAGCATTCAAAGTCACTCTGGCTTGCCGTGAAATTATCTTTTTTCAGTACGGTTATCTGCCTGATTCTTGCTTATCCTCTCGGTATGATATTGTCCAAGCACGGAAAGGGTAAATCCAGCGTTCTTGTTATGATATTTATTCTTCCAATGTGGATGAATTTTCTGCTAAGAACAATGGCCTGGCAGACATTGCTTGAAAATAACGGTGTAATCAATACTATGCTCAGATTTATCGGACTAAACGGTTTGTCTCTCATAAACACTGATGAAGCTATAGTTTTCGGTATGGTTTATAACTTTCTTCCGTTTATGGTTTTGCCAATATATAATTCATTGGAAAAAATCGATATAAATATGATTAATGCTGCCAGAGACTTAGGCGCAAATTCGTTTACTACATTTTTGAAAATTACATTTCCACTTACTATACCCGGTATTATGTCGGGAATAACAATGGTTTTTGTACCTTCTCTCACAACATTTGTTATTTCCACATTATTGGGCGGAAGTAAAATTCTGCTTATCGGTAATGTTATCGAACAGGAATTTTCACAAACCAACAACTGGCATCTTGGCTCAGGATTGTCCATAGTTCTTATGGTATTTATTGTGATCAGTATGATTATAGAAAATATAAACGATAAAGACGGGGAGGGTAATATTATATGATGAACAAAATTGCCCGCAGAATTTATCTGGCTCTTATCGTTATTTTTATGTACGCTCCTATTGTTACATTGATTGTATTAAGTTTTAATTCCAGTAAGTCACGTGCCAAATGGGGCGGTTTTACAGTCAAATGGTATATATCATTGTTCCAAAATAGGGAAATAATGCAAGCCCTCTGGAATACTGTTTCAATAGCGCTTATTGCATCAATTGTTTCTACTGTTTTCGGTGTTTTGGCATGTATTGCAATTACTCATATGAAACGCAGAGGAAAAACGGTATGGCTGGGTATAACAAATATACCTATGCTTAATGCGGATATTGTTACGGGAATAGCATTGATGCTTATTTTTATTGCTCTGGGTATTAAATTTGGATACATGACTATTCTAATAGCTCATATAACCTTTGATATTCCTTATGTAATACTAAGTGTTATGCCACGAATGAAAACCTTAAATCCTTCAACATATGAAGCTGCCCTTGATCTTGGTGCTCATCCTGTAAAAGCGTATTTCCAGGTGGTTATTCCGGATTTACTTCCCGGCATAGTATCCGGATTTTTGATGGCATTTACAATGTCGATTGATGATTTTGTTATTACTCACTTTACAAAAGGTGCCGGTGTTGATACACTTTCAACGAAGATTTACTCGGAAGTAAAAAAAGGGATAAAGCCTGAAATGTACGCTTTATCAAGCCTTATTTTTATTACGATTTTAATTTTACTCTTCCTCATAAACAGAACTCCAAAGGAAGATAAATTTAATAAAAACTAAATAAAGGAGATTTTACGTTGAAAAAAGTTCTTGTTTTAACAGCACTGCTTGTCGGTGCACTCTCTCTTACCGCTTGCGGTAAAAACAATGAAAACGGAAAGGTTGTTGTTTATAACTGGGGCGAATATATTGATCCCGAAACAATCGATATGTTTGAAGAAGAATTTGGGATTGAAGTGGTTTACGATGAATTCGAAACAAATGAACTTATGTATCCCAAGGTTGCTGCTAAAGCTACTGCATATGATGTTATTTGTCCTTCCGATTATATGGTAGACAAAATGATAAGAGAAGGTCTTCTTCAGGAAATCAATTTTGATAATGTTCCTAATGCCAAAGCAAATATCGGCAAGCAGTATTGGGAACAGTCGAATCAATTTGATCCCGGTAATAAATACTCAGTACCCTACTGCTGGGGAACAGTTGGTATTCTTTATAACAAAACACTGGTAAACGGTGAAATCACCAGCTGGGCTGATTTATGGGATAGTCAATATGAAGGTCAGATTTTAATGCAGGATTCAGTACGAGACATTTTCATGGTTGCATTAAGAAAAAACGGTTATTCAATGAATACACTTGATGAAACCGAACTTCAGATTGCAAAAAAAGATCTTATAGCTCAGAAACCTCTTGTACAGGCTTATGTAATAGATGAAGTCAGAGATAAAATGATTGGTAATGAAGCAGCAATCGGAGTTATTTATTCCGGTGAAGCCATTTATACACAGCGTGAGAACGAAGATCTTGTTTATGTTGTACCTTCAGAAGGAACAAACGTATGGATTGACAACTGGGTAATTCCCGCAAATGCTGAAAATGTTGCTAACGCAGAAAAATTCATCAATTTCATGTGTCGCCCCGACATTGCTTTGATGAATTTTGAATATATCACATATTCAACCCCTAATGATGCAGCCAGAGCTTTGATTGAAGATGAAGAAATCAAAAACTCTCCTATCGCATTCCCTGATTTAACACAATATGATCTTGAAACATACCTTTATCTTGGAAATGACGGCGACGATCTTTACAGCCAGTTATATAAGGAAGTTAAATCAGCTGATTGATATGATTATAAAAAGAATCCCTGCGATAAACTCGCAGGGATTTATTTTTTATGATATTCAGGACCTTCACTCGAGAGAACCTTTGGAAGAAAAAATGAGACTTCGTCTCACCCTGACGGGTCTAATTCTTTTAAAAAAATTCGTTGAAGCATCGAATCTTTTTTAGGCAAAAGAATTAGATTTTTTGGGGAAAACCAACCTTTTTCTGCACCTTTCTAAGGGTCTTGTTTGCATAATAATTGGCCTTCTCAGCATTGTTTTTAATAACGCCGTCAATATACGCCTTATCCTTTTCAAGCTCCGCAAAACGTATCTGAAGAGGATTAAGCATATCTGCTACCGCTTCACCGACCGCAAGCTTAAAGTCTCCATACCCCTTACCGTCAAATTCCTTAACAACTTCATCAGGAGTCTTTCCTGTTGCGACTGCATAAATATCAATCAAGTTATGAATTCCAAGCTGTGTGTCATTATAAGCGATTGTTGCTTCCGAATCGGTAACGGCTCTCTTGAATTTTCTGATAATAGTATCTCTGTCATCCATAAGATAAATACTTGCATTAAGATTTTCATCAGACTTGGACATTTTCTTGGTCGGATCCTGTAAAGACATAATCTTAGCACCGGTTTTTCCGATGTATGGTTCGGGAATAGTAAACACATCTCCGTAAATAGCATTGAATCTTTGAGCAATATCTCTTGTAATCTCCAAATGCTGGAGCTGATCCTTTCCAACAGGAACAACATCTGTCTGATAAAGAAGAATATCTGCAGCCATTAAAACAGGATAAGTGAACAAACCTGCGTTAATATTGTCTGCATGCTTAGCAGCCTTATCCTTAAACTGAGTCATTCTCTGAAGTTCACCCATATATGTAAAACAATTTAATATCCATGAAAGTTCTGCATGACCGCTTACATGCGACTGATAATAGATGCAGTTTTTCTCGGGATCAAGTCCGGCTGCTATATAAAGAGTAAGAAGTTTTCTTGCTCTTGTTCGAAGTTCAGCGGGATCCTGTCTAACAGTAATTGAATGAAGATCGACTACAGAGTAGAAAGTCTCATATTCATCCTGCAATGTAAGCCAGTTCTTTAATGCTCCGATATAATTACCGAGAGTAAGATTTCCGGTCGCCTGCATTCCGCTGAATAATATTTTCTTGTTATCAATCATTTATAATACCTCCATACAATCTGAATGAATTATTTCCTCATTCAAACTACATAAGTTTACTACTTTTTTTCTTTTAAGTACACATTTTTTAAATAATTTAAGGTCTTTTTCTCACCTTCATTTTTTAACATCAGTAAAATACGGTCAAGCTCGGAATATGTATTTGGATGAATATATTCAGCTTTATCATGGGATATAAAATATTCATATGCGTCAGCATCCGTATATTCTTTCTTTTTATATACTTTACATGCAGCCAAACGGTCGCAAATACTTTCTACCAGATATTTTCTGGGCATTTCTACAGGCTGAAACTGATTTTTTGTCTCCTTGCAGTAGTCATTCCAGTATTCATAATGGTGTTTATTACGCCCTTTGTGATGCATCCAGGACTCCGAATAACCTTTTTCATCTCTTTCCGCGGCATTTGGACTTTTAAACCCCTGAAAATATTTAACTCCAACCCAGAATTCCGAAATTGAATATTTTGATAAATCGTGAGTAAACCCCTGACGGTATAACCCAACTTTAAAACAATAATGCCTTACCAATCGTCTGTGTGTGTTTACAGTGTGTAAATGTCCGAAAAAATTCATTATTATCTCCGAAGAAGAAAAACAGTTATACTTCTTCCCTTTGCAATATAGTTTTCTTTCAAATATGCTTCCGCTTTTTCTTCATTAAAGCTTATATCCGTAGATCCATCCGTACTGAATAATTTGTACCACTCGGAATTTTTGTCAATAACAGGAAGTGAAAAGATTCTGTCTTCCCAATGCATATTGTAAATAATCAAGACTGAATCCTCTTTTATTCCCGTATACTGTTTTGCATAATCTCCCGCATAAAGAACCGAAAACTCTCTGGATACAGGTTCCTGGTTCATTTTAAAGGCTTCTTCTCCATGAAAAGATACATCCGGTAACTTGCAGGACATGTAATCAAACAACTTTAAATCATACGACTGATGTAATATCTTATGACGCTTTCTGAAAGCAATACAATTTTGCGTAAATTGCAAAAAATCTTTTGATGCTTTGGTTTTTGCCGGTGAAATCCAACCGATTTCATTGTCCTGACACCAAGGATTGTTATTACCCTGTGCGGAATTCAGTATCTCATCTCCTGCGAGAATTTGTGGTACCCCCTGACAAAGCAATGTAAGCAACATTGCATTTTGAGCCTGTCGAAACCGCAATTTATTTATTAGTGTTTTCTTTGTTTCACCTTCTGCCCCGCAGTTCCAACTGTAATTATAGTTTGTACCGTCAGTATTATCTTCTCCGTTATCTTCATTATGCTTTTTTGAATATGAAACAAGATCGTTTAGTGTGAATCCATTGTAATCGGTCAATAATCTTACCGGAGCAAATTCTCTGTTGTTTTCCCTAACGGCAAAACTCATATAGCCGACCTTATCTTCGTCACCTTTAAGAAATCCTCTGGCTTTGTCTGAATAATCGGTTCTGATTAATGCTACATTTTTGTACTTTGAATTTTTACGTTTATTCAAACTGCTTATGTCACAATTTTCAAAAATAAGTTTCGTTTTGGACAGAAAAGGATCTTTAACAATTCTATTTACATCAACTGCATTACCCATAATTCTGAAACCGTCAACATGGTATTTTGTTACATAATATCTGAGTGATGATGAAATAATTTCATAGTCGTTTCCTTCCGGATAGTACATCATCATAAGCAGTTCCATATTATTTTTATGTAATTCTTTTATAAGATATGCAAATTCTTCTGATGAGTTTCCCGAGGAAGAAAAACTTTTTTTCGGTGAAAAATAAAATGCATCACAAAAGCCCCAGTAATTTACTTTAGCCGGTGCTGAAATATCAACCTTATAACCTACTGTAGCTGTAGTTGTTTTATTTTCAATATATTCATAACAAGGCATTAATTGAAGAGTCGTAACTCCCAGTTTCTTAAGATAAGGTATTTTTTCGACAAGACCTGCAAAGGTTCCCTTCTTTTTAACAGCCTTATCAAGCATTGACCCGCCTCGAACATGACACAAATACATAACGGTATCCGAGAAATCAAGCAACGGACATTTATCATCTTTAAGGAATTCTTCAGCATCAAAATCTTCAAATGACGAATACAAAGCATTGTCGTTTATAAGGTCCCCAAAAGATTCATTACCGCAAACAGAATACGAAAAAGGGTCGGGATACTCTTCCTTATCTGAATACTGACGATATAATATATCTTTTCCGGAAATTCCTTCTACGATGAAAGAATAAACATTTCCGCATGCATATTCATCAGACAATTTCAAATCATAGACTAAATTCTTAGTTTTCTTATCATAGAAACGCACTCCGCCTTCGTTCAAAAAACTAAGATTACATCCGAAATATATACCGTTTTCAGTTTTTTTCGTACCAAACCCCTGAAAAGAGGATTTTTTTATTGTTATATTCATAACATTTAGTATAATTGTTTACGAAAGTTATTTCAATGTAGACTTGAACATTTGTTTTAGAAAGGAACTATAATGAGCGAATTTAAACCCGAAGATTTTCAAAACGAAATCGATGAAGAAATGACCGTAACTATAAATCTCGATGATGGAGATGTTACATGCAGAATTATTACAATTCTTTCAATCCAAGATAAAGATTATATTGTTTTATGCCCTATGGATAATAAAGGAAATATCACAGAAGAAGTATGGTTCTACGGGTATAAGGAAAATCCTGATGACCCTAATGAAGAACCTGAATTGATTTATATTGAAGATGATGACGAATATGATGCAGTAGCTGATAAATATGATGAATTTTTAGATAACTGCGAGTTCGATGAAATGGATTAAGTCTATTACTACTTATTTATTTTGTTTCATATGACCGATATTTTCAAAATGAAAGTATCGGTCATATTTTTGAAATAATTCATTTATCCAAAAATTCTGTGATAAATCTTGATGGTAATACTCTCATACCGCTGTTTCCTTTTACGTATGTTACAACAAGTCTGTTTTTTGCACGCGTCATGGCAACATAAAACAGGCGTCTTTCTTCTTCCGTATCGTCTGATTTTACTGACGCTCGTCCCGGAATTTTACCCTCATTAACATCAGGTATGATTACCGTATCGAATTCCAATCCTTTCGACGCATGAAAGGTCATAATATTAAACTTATTTGTTTCATCATCTTTAGTTGTGATTTCGGATACATACAATTTTTCTGACAAATTGTTTAATCCTGTTGTATTTCGTGCTGTATCAAGTAATTCATTAAATATTTTCTCTGATTCTTTTTTCAAAATGGAGTATTTGTCGAAAAGATATTCTTTGTAACCGATGATATTCAATACATATGTCACAAAAGCAAAAGGACTGGATTTTGACAAGATATCGAAATGACGTTTTAGAACTGATATGCCGATGCCTTTATATGTTCCCTGAAACTTGATTATCAATTCCGATAAATTTATTTTTTCATCAATAAAAATATTTCTGGGTAGATTTCTGTTCGGACAATTTGCAATTCGCAAAATTGACGCTCTGTCATTATATAACGCAAATGAAATATATGCCCGCAAATCAGTATAGATTTCATTTTTTAAATCAGCAGGAATATTCTCATTCCATGAAACAACAAGGCTGTTCATCATATACTCTTTTATTGAAAATACATCCTTATTTGTACGTACAAGTATCGCAACGCTGTTACCCAAATTCTGTTGTTGCAAATATATGTTTTTAATGCTTTGATATTGTTCTTCCTTTGAAGAATAAAAATTTGTCTCAAATATTCCCGCTTCTGCTGTATTTATACAATAATGTTTATCTTTTTTTATTCTTACAATATTGTGGGAAATTAATTTATCTGCCGCATCAATAATATTTTTCTTACTTCTGTAATTATAATTCAAAGAAATAATCTTTGTATTTGGAAAGTCGATAAGAAAATCCGACATCACTTTTGGTGATGCTCCGCGAAAACCATATATTGACTGATCATCATCCCCTACCACAAAAAGATTTCGATTTTCATTAACAATAAGTTTTAATATGTCATATTGAATATGATTTATATCCTGAAATTCATCAACAAGAATATAATCAAATTTATGTTTTAATATGTCACAATAATCCAAATTTTCTTTTAACATATCATAACATTTTAGAAGAATATCGTCATAATCCATCCTTTCGGAGGCATTCATACATTCTTCATACTGATGATAAAAATCTTCAAATAATTCTTTGGGGAAATCAGAAGGATAAGAAAAACCGGTTGATTTATAATAAGAAATTGCAGAAATCAAATCCTCCGGATTGACATTGTCAAAATAAATATTTTTTGAAAATAAAGACGAAGAAGTAATAATATTATTTATTAGTTCTTTCTGTTTGTTTAATTCAATTATTTTATATACGGATTTTGATTTGAAATATCTAAGAAAATTGAAATATACCGAATGAAAAGTACCAAAAGCAACATCAGTGGAAAGCGAATCGGATAATTTAAGATACCGTTCACGCATTTCCCCGGCAGCGGCCTTGGTAAAGGTTATAACCAGAATTTTTTCGGGAGAAACTCCCAATTTGGAGACAAGGTTGTGAATACGATTAGTAATTACATATGTTTTTCCTGATCCGGGCCCCGCACTGACCAGTGCAGGGCCTGAACCATGATTAATTGCCGCAAATTGCTTTTCGTCATTATAACGACTTTTCAAGAAGCTCAATACCCTTCTTAATACGACTTAATGACTCTTCTTTTCCGAGAACTTCCATTATTTCTGTTGCACCGGCAGGAGTCATTTGTTTTCCTGACAAAGCAGTTCTCAAAGGCCACATAACAAATCCTGTTTTGACTTGTTTTCCTTCCACATATCCGGATAACATTTCGTAGAGAGAATCATTACTGTAATCATTCCACATTTCAAGCATGGGAATAACTTCATTAAGTGTTTCAAGAGATGTCTGAATTGTCGTCTTCATCTTCTTGTGCTCATACATATGTACATCGTATTCAGGTAATGTTTCGAAGAAATCGATATGATCCTTGATATCAGGGAATACTTCGATTCGTGTTTTGCACATCATCGCAATTTTCTTCTTATCAATGTCTTTTGAAATAACTTCATTAACAATAGGCATTGCCATTTCGAGGTATCTGTCGTCATCCATTGCCTTGATATATTCACCGTTCATCCAGCGAAGTTTAACCATATCAAATACAGCAGGTGACTTTGAAATACGTTTATAGTCAAAATTTTTGATAAGTTCGTCAAGAGTGAAAATTTCCTGATTATCTTCAGGGCTCCAACCAAGAAGAGCAATAAAGTTAACTACCGCTTCAGGAAGAAATCCTAAATCAAGCAAATCCTCAAATGACGCATGACCGCTACGTTTTGAAAGCTTTTTATGTTCCTCATTTGTAATAAGAGGAAGGTGAATATATGTTGGAATTTCCCAGCCAAAAGCATCATATAATCTGTTGTATTTCGGCGTTGAAGAAAGATATTCGTTTCCTCTTACCACGTGAGTAATGTTCATTGTATGATCATCGATAACATTAGCAAAGTTGTATGTTGGATAACCATCCGACTTAATCAAAATCATATCATCAAGTTCAGCGTTATCTACGGATACATCTCCATATAATTCATCGTGAAAGCTTGTTGTTCCCTCCGTAGGATTGTTCTGACGTATAACATAAGGAATACCTGCAGCAAGATTAGCCTGAACTTCTTCTTCCGAAAGACCAAGACAATGCTTGTCATATACAGTAATTTCTTTTCCTTCTACTATTTCAGATTTAAGAGTAGCGAGTCTTTCTTTTGTACAGAAACAGTAATATGCTTCTTTCTTTTCAACAAGTTCCTTTGCATACTTTAAATAAATACCTGTCTTCATTCTTTCCGACTGCACATAAGGGCCAAAACCTTTATCTTTGTCGGGGCCTTCATCATATGTAAGTCCTGTAAGTTTTAACGTATCGTTTATTATTTCGACAGCACCTTCCACAAAACGTTCCTGATCGGTATCTTCAATTCGAAGAATAAAATCTCCGTCAGAATGTTTAGCTACAAGAAATTCGTACAATGCGGAACGAAGATTTCCGACATGCATTCTTCCTGTAGGACTGGGTGCATATCTGGTTCTGATTTTTTCCATTGTTATCTACCTCCAATTAACCGTGCCAATATATTCTACAAAAAACCAAAGTGAAGTTCAATACTTTATAATATAAAAAAGTGTCCGTAAGCGGGCACTATGCGCCGAGCGCGTGTTGCATGCAACTGTTTTCCACTCGCGCGAGTGCGCATCCTTGCGAAGCATTTTTGTTCAAAAAGGGAATCGATTTCCTATTGAACAAAAAAGAACGAAGAAAATTCTCCGTTCTTTTAATACTTAATAATCATCTTTGTTTTTCAAGAGGCAGATATTTACGCAAAACTACATTTAGCCAGTTAACATCAATCGGCTTGGGTACATAGTCAGAAAAGCCTTCATTAATAAACATCTCTCGTACTCCACTCATAACGTTCGCGGTAAGCGCAATAACAGGAACATTTTGCATATAATCATTCATATCCACGCGAATAAGATTCAGTGTTTCTATTCCATCCAGTTCGGGCATCATATGGTCCATAAATATCAAATCAAAATCCTTAGTATCTTTTAATATATCAAGACATTCACGACCGCTCTTACAGGTTTCAACGGTAAGTCCAAAGGTTCGCAATAATCCTTTTGCAACCTTAAGATTTACCATGTTGTCATCTACAACCAAAACTTTTGCATCCGGAGCCTGAATTTTGGGTTCAACATGCTTACCCTCAGTTTGCGTTTCGGAATAAACCAGTTTTTCTTTCTTCTTAGAAATACCCTGCACAATATCAAATGTAAATTTAGTACCTACGCCATATGTACTTTCAACATGTATTGAACCGTTCATCATGGAAACAAGCTCTTTACATATAGCTAAGCCAAGACCCGTACCTTCTCGCGCATGACTTTTATGTGTATCAAGCTGTTGAAAACTAGTAAACAGTTTGTTCAAATCCTCTTTTCTGATACCGATACCCGAATCCTGAACAGATACAATGATTCGTATATTTCGATCATCAATCTCTTCAGAAGTGACATCGACAAAAATATAACCGTTATCGGTAAATTTTGTTGCATTGGTAAGTAAATTATAAAGAATCTGACGAACACGAATCTCATCACCGATCAAATTATCCGGAATATTGTCCGCTATGGAAGTCTTTAAATCAACGTCTTTATCGTTAAGTCTGATTTTCATCATAGAAGCGGTTTCTTCAATCAAATGGGACAACGAATAAGTAACCGGAACTATCTCCATATTACCGCTTTCCATTTTTGAATAATCAAGAATATCATTTACAATTGCAAGAAGAATTTTTCCCGAAGAATGAATTGCTTCGGAATTATCTCTGACAACCGGAGAAAGTTCTTCCCTTAGGTTAAGCTCCGATAATCCGCAAATAGCATTCATTGGCGTGCGTATTTCATGAGACATATTTGCAAGAAAAAGCATTTTTGATTCGTTCGCCCGTTCTGCTTCTTCAGTCTTCTCATTCATTCCCTTCATGTAAAGCTTTGCATACTTAACAATAATATACAATCCAAGGGACGCAAAACCGTAGCAGATAATATATACCAAATACATATATATGCTGGAAACTGTGAGTAACAAAATATCCTTAAAAAATACAAGATGAATAACAAATGCAACCGCAGCCATTCCCATACAGATAAGCAATTGTTTTTCTTTCATGAAAATGGTAGTACCGCAAAGAAGACACAGAAAAATAAAAACAGAGAAGCCAAGCGTGCCGATCGAGGCTCCTACAATAGTCGTTGAAATAATAACCGATAAATACAGACCGGAAATTACAATATTCTCATTTTTAACAAAAACATATAACAAAAAAGTAAGGGTAACCATAACAGCTGTTAGTGACAGAACAAAAATACCCGCTGCAGTCCCCACTTTAAAAAATGCAAAAACCGCATGAAGTAACATTGCACTCAAATATTCAAAAAGACACAATTTTGCAGTGTTATGGTATCCAAACATTTATTATTTACCCCTAATAATTATCGATTCTCACCCATGAAGAACAGTGCAACGGTACCGGGACCGGCATGAGTACCAATCGTCGGTCCAATACAGTTTATCATAAAATTTGTAAATCCAAAACGCTTTTCAACTTCTTCTTTGACAAAAAGAGCGTCTTCTTCGCAATCACCATGACTAATCATAATCATATCATTGTTTTCGTCTTTAAACCGCCCCATACGCTCTTCCATCAAATCAACTAAAGCAAGAAGTGATTTTTTACGTCCTCTTTCCTTGCTGATAGGAATTAAATGCCCTTCATCATCAACATGAAGAACAGGCTTAATGCTTAACACTGTACCGATAAAAGCAGTACCTCTGGATACTCGGCCACCACGATATAAATGATTTAAATCATCTACGGTAAACATATGAACAGAATTAAGTTTATATTCTTCAACCCACTTAGCTACTTCTTCAATGGTTTTTCCTTCTTCTCTGAGTTTAATAGCTTTGTATACTATCAATCCTTCGCCCATTGATGCTGCAAGAGTATCGCAAACTATAACATTTGCGCCTTCTACCTCTTCATTTATTTCCTCTGCAGCAAGACGAACACTGTTATACGTGCCGCTTAAGCCGGACGAAAAAGCAAGATATAAAACATTCTTGTTAATCTTAAGAAGTTCCATAATTCCGGCTTTAGCCTCATCAGGATTGACCTGACTGGTAATAGGCATAGAACCATCCCTCATCATTTTATAAAATACTTTGGGATCAAGTTCTTCATTTGAACCATAAGATTTTCCTTCAATAGTATAAGTAAGATGAAAAATCGGAAGCCCTGTTTTATTTACATATTCTTCATTTAAATCTGCAGTGCTGTCTGAAACAATAATAAAATCGTACATAATGAATCACCTTTAAAAAATTAATCTATTTCTGACAAAAATACTAACAGAAATAGATTATAATATCAACTAATTTAGTATTTTATGCGGTGCTATATGTCTTCATATATGGCTATATATAGTATTGAAAACTATTTTGTCGATGTACTGCCAAGACCGCCGTTTCTCTTTGCTGTAACATCATCGTCAACAGTTATTCCATACTGCATAAAAATACCTTGGGCAAATGCATCTTTCGCAGAGAGTTTCAATGTTTTTCCTTCGTTGGTATCATTTGTTATTTTTACAAACAAGTGACCTTCATTATCGGAATCGAAATAATCAGCATCAATAATTCCTACGGTATTATTTAGTTGAAGACGATATTTGAAGCCGAGTCCGCTTCTGGGAAAAATCATAAATACATAATCTTCATTCATTTTGATTCTTATGCCTGTAGGAATTTTTATGGTTTCCCCGGGAGCAAGTTCAAAATCAATGGGAGTATAGATATCATATCCTGCACTTTTCATTGTCGCACGCTTTGGAAGAACAATATTTTCATAAATATCTTTTGCATGTTCAGGCGTATAAACAGGAAAACTGTCAATAAAATCCGCCACAAAACGTGATTCGGATACTTTCATAAATTCTGCTACTCGATTCATTGTGCTTTCACCTCTTCTATTTGTAATGGTCCTTGCAATGAAGAACAGGTACGGTCGGATCGGTCGTTTTCAATGTAGCCTGGACATCAATAACACGCTGGTTTGAGCTTCCTTTCCACATAAGTGTTACATCAAGAAGCTCGTTTTTAAATTCACCGTCAACAACTACATCAACATTTTTAAATACCGGATAATGATATATATTTTCCCACGAATCACCGGTATATAACCATATCGTTTTATTGGGATATTTCTCCCTTACTTCGGCAACGAAATTACGCACATCGTTCCTGTTTGCGGGATGAAGCGGATCTCCTCCCGAAAGAGTCAGACCTGAAATATAACTCTTATCAAGCTGGTCAAATATCTCCTGCTTTGCGGCATCATCAAAGGGTAAGCCGCCGTCAGGGTCCCAAGTGATAGGATTCTGACAATTTTTACAGCAATGATTGCAGCCGGCAACCCATAAAACCACTCGTAATCCGTCGCCGTTCTTCATATCATCCTTTGTTATATTGTGGTAACGCATATTACATGGACTTCCTTTCAGCAATCTCTGCCATCTTTGCATCATTCAGTCTGGTATCACCATGAACACGTGAATATGAAAGATATCCGTTCATTCTGTCAATTTTTGTAAGATTTCGGCTTCCGCACTTAGGACAAACATCCATTTCAAGTTCCTGATGTCCGCAGTCATCACAATAAGCAAGTGAAAGATTTACACCTTCATAAAAGCCCATATCCATTGCACGATGAATAAGTGTCTTAACTGCTTCTATATTGTAATCAATCGGGTATTTAACATACTGAATTTTACCACCGTTTGAAAGATCCCAGAAACGATTCTCAAGGTCCTGTTTCATAATGGGAGTAATATCTTCCGAAACATGGCAATGGAACGAATTGGAAACATATTCTCTGTCACTTACGCCCTCAATAATTCCATACTTCTTTCTGAACTGCTGAACCTGTAATCCGCAAAGGTTTTCTGCCGGAGTTCCGTAAATCGCATAAAGATTACCGTCGGCTTCTTTATATTCCGAAACTTTCTGGTTGATATGCTCAAGAACTTCCAATGCAAATTCACCATCTTCTACAAGCGACTTGTTGTTATAAAGTTCCTGAAGCTCATTTAATGCAGTAATGCCGAAACTTGCGGTTGCAGATTTAAGCAATGGTTTAATTTTATCCGTAAGCTTTAAGTGACCGCCAAGGAAACCGCCTTCACAATATGCAAGCGGATTTGTGGAAGCACGCATCTCGCCCAAATATGCATATGTACGAATGTGAAGCTGTCTGATAAGTTCAAGATAATAGTCAAGAACTTCGTAAAAATCTCTGCTTTCCTTTCTTGCCTTAGCTAAAATCATGGGAAGATGCAAGGATACAGCACCGATATTAAATCTGCCTACAAATACCGGAACATCTTTGTCATCTGCAGGGTGCATACCGCCTCTTTCATACCAGGGTGAAAGGAATGCACGACATCCCATGGGAGAAATAATCTTACCATACTGCTTATAGATTGAAGCTACATAGCCCTTACCCGTGAGTGAAAGCCAGTCAGGATACATTGTCTTGGCAGAACATTCAACTCCTGCTTCAAAAACATCTTCCAAAGGCTTTCCGGGACCATGAAGATTTTCATCATATAAGAAAACGATCTTAGGGAAAAGAACAGGCTTTTTGCAGTCCTTCTTGCCTTGTCCTTTTCTTCTTACATTCAACATTTGAATAGTCGCAAGTTTAGCAAAACGACCTGTTCCGGTACCTGCTGTTACAGTAATAAAAGGATAATCTCCTCGTGAAGAAGCAACTGTATTAAACTTGTATTCCCAGCCCTGGAAACCTTGTTCGAAGTCACGGGTAACGTCCTTTAATGCTTCTGCTTCTGCCATTTCTTCAACAATGTTAAGATTAAGATACTTCTCAACATATTTTTCATAAGATTTCTCAGCATAAGGCTCAAGAATAAGATCCACGCTGGGTACCGTAAATCCACCGTACTGCTGTGAAGCAGCCGAAAGAACAATATCACCGATTACATCGAATGCAACATCAAGGGTTTTGGGCTCGTTATACCAAATGTTACCCATCTCAAAGCCGCCCGACAAAACGTTTTGTACGTCAAACAGGCAACAGTTCATCGTATCTCTGCGCGCAGACATATCATGAACATAAATATAACCGTCACGACAAGCCTGGATTTCTTCTGTCGTTAAGAAAAACTTCTGATACAGTTCCTTGTTTAACTGATTAAAAATAAGACTTCTCTTTGTGGAAACAAGTGCGGAATCCGTATTGGCATTCTCTTTGTCGCCAATATACATTATTGACTGACTCTTCTTATATACATCATCAAGCATACGAACAAAGTCTGTCTTATAATTACGATAATCTCTGTAGGATTTTGCAACAATGGGCTTTACTTCTTCCAACGCACTTTCAACTATATTGTGCATAACAGGAATCGGTATTTCATTGGCATCCATCTCATTAATACGCGCAATTACATATTTGCAGATTTTCTCATTGTCTGCATTTGTGAACTTTGTAAGCGCACGATAAGCACTTTTGGAAACAGCATTAATTACCTTCTGAACGTTAAAAACCTCACGGCTTCCGTCTTTCTTCACAACCCATACTTCTTTGTCGGGAACAAATTTTGTACCGTAATCGATTGATTTTACGTCAACATCCTGGCTCATAAAAAACTCCTTAAACAAAATATATACTATTTTTAGTCAAAAACAATACGAGAGGCACTATATATAGTGCCTCTCATAGTATAATTTAAATATTTGACCAGTGCAATATAAAATTAATAATTTGTTAAGATATTTTGAAGGTAAATTTTGTATTCTTCTACAACATATTCGGGACTTTTTATTTTAACGGAAGTGCCCAATGCAGTTACCCAGCCGTAAAATTGAGGGCTGACATTAACATTCACTCTAATACTGATTAAATCCTCTCCTTCTTTTCTGAGTGAAGGCTCTTTTCCGAATCTGTCAATCATAACCCCAAGAAGTTTTTCCGGAAAAATAAGCGTTACTGCTTCTTCGTGTCCGGCAAACATTCCGAACGTCCTGTTTTCGTATTTAACGGCATTGAAATTCTTTATAGCGTCATTTAAAGTTGTTCGCTCATCCATAATACGAACATCCTTCATCTTATCACATCTGAAGTGTCTTATTTCTCCGTGTTCATCACTGAAAGCTATCAGATAATATTTTTCATCGTCCCATGTCAGGCTTATGGGTGACACTTCATAGCGCTTATTATCGTGTCTTGGAACAAGCTGTTTATTAATGTTCCAGTCACAATAAAGAAACGAGATTTTCTTTTTCCTGCATATGCCGGTAGCTATTGCATCCACGGCATAAAAAATGCTTTCATTATCTGATTTAACTCTGTCAACTACATAAACATCTCTGTCAATATCTTTTGCATCATAGTCACTTAAGAAGCTTTCAAGCTTTTTTATCAGTTCACGGGATTTCTTTTCTGTAATAAATTTTGAACAGGAAACAGCATCAATAAGAGGCATTATTTCGCTTTTATCGAATTTACGCGAAACAAGAGCATAGCCTCCGCTTTTTCCTTTAGTCTGACGAATGTCATAATTCATATTCTGAAGAACAAGAATATCATCGTAGATTGCTTTTCGTTCGGCTTCAATATCATACTTTGCCAATTCATCAATCAAACCTTGTGTTGAAATTGAATGTTCTTCATCTGTTTTACTTTCAAGTATTTCCAGTATACGTAATAATTTCTCTTTTTGTCTGGGTGATTTAGGCATATTGATTAACAATCCTCTCAATGAAAAATCAATTGTTTTTTTCGTATTCCTCGTCAATCATCAAATCGTCTTTATCCGCACTGTTAAAGGCCATTTTGTCGCAGCGTTCATTTTCGGGGTGACCGGCATGTCCTTTAATCCATTTAAAAGAAACATTATGCGGTTCCATGGCAATTAGCAGTCGTTTCCACAAATCAGTATTTAAAACAGGGGATTTATCTGATTTTCGCCAATTATTACGTTGCCAGCTGCCTATCCAGTTTTTTTCAAATGCATTTACAAGATACTGTGAATCAGAAACAATCTCAACATCACAAGGTTTATTGAGAGCCTCCAAACCCACAATTGCCCCAAGTAATTCCATACGGTTGTTTGTAGTCAAACGATATCCTTCGGTAAGTTCAAGTTCAAACAACTCATTATTCTTTCCAATGTATTGTAAAATTGTCCCATAACCGCCGTTTCCCGGATTTCCCTTTGCAGAACCGTCAGAATAAATTGTTACTTTCATTATTTCCACTCACCTGTTTGTAAAAAATTATTTGCCCGTTTTTCGGCATTATCGATTATATCCTTCGGGAAGCCCATAACGCTAAGTAATTTAATTGCATTTCTTGTTCCCGCACGTCCCTCAATCAGGCGATAATTAAAGATAACATCATTGTTTTTTATTTCTTCTTCAAAATGATAATTGTCATATAAATCTTCAAGAAGATATGTAAGTTCGCCGTCATGTGTCGCAGCAAATGTAATTGTTCCCGATGATAAGAGATATTTAAGTATCTCAGTACTCGATGCAATTCTTTCGAGAGTATTTGTTCCTCTGAGCACCTCATCGACAAAGCAAATAACCGCCGTCTCCGGATGGCTGTTTTTATAATCAAGTATTCTTTTCATTGCTTTGATTTCAACCATAAAATAACTGTCATTTCCGGACAGATTATCGCGTAATGACATTGAAGAAAACAATGCATAGCCCTGCCCTGAATATGAATCCGCAGTACAGGTATGTATGGTTTCCGCCAAAAGAATATTAACCGCAACAGTTTTTAAGAAAGTTGATTTTCCAGACGCATTTGAGCCGGTTATAAGAACACCGCTTTTGCATGTAATGGAATTCTTTACAGGATTATTAATCAACGGATGGTATGCATTCGTAATAGATAAATCTTCTCTCTTTTCGGGAATACAAAAATCAGATAAGGATGCTCGATAGTAAGCAATACTGATATAGCTTTCTATTTCTCCCAAAGAATAATAAAGTTCTTCGACACACTTTCTGTTTTTTATCAATTCACTAAGCATTTTATAGAAATAAATAATATCCACATGAAGAAGCATCTTCATATAATCAAGCACTATTTCCAAAGGATTGCCTGACCCGATTTTTGAAGAATTATTGTTTATTACCAGTCCTGCATGTTTTGTAAAGCCCTTAAGTACCTTTACATTTTTTTCTATAATATCAATTTCTTCCTGAATACAGTCAATTTTCAAAGAAGAAAAAGGCTTTGCAATACGAATAAATTTATTGATATACCCAAAAGCAATAATAAACGGCTCAATCCCGCCACGCGCCGAATAATAAGAAATAATATTAAAACAAAGTACCGCAATCAAAATCAAAATACCGACATATGGGTTTATAAAAAGTGAGCCGAATCCGACAATAATAAAAATAGCAGCAAGATAATCCACCAAAAGATTTCTTGTCGGTAAACTTTCAATAATATCAAGACATTCAAAAAGGCTTACACGAATTCTGCCAATATCATTAAACTCGGTTCTAAGTTTATATCTGTCTTCACTGTTTTCCGTAAAATAATTAATTTTGGACTCCAAAGAAGATGTTTTTTCCAAAGAAAGATCCGGATTTCTTAAAATATTATACAGGACAGATGTTCCCATAGAGCTTCTGCAATAATTTATGCGCTTAAAAATATCATCCAGTTCCAAATCACCGGCAGTAATATCATCTATTGAGTCATTCGTTTTTCTTCGCTCAAATATTTCTTTAATATTTTTTTGTTCGCTTGAATAATATTTTGAATACGGAATTTTTCCATATTCTTCACGCATCTCTTCGATAATTTTCTTCTTTCTTTTAGTATCGGAAATACTTCCGCTGATAAACAGAACAAGAAAAAGAAGTACTATAACAATTGTAAAAATAACATATTCCATTTATAAATTCTCCGGTCCGAAACTGCTTGGTAAAAGTTGTTCCAACGTATAAATTTTATATTCATCCATATTTTTTGCTACAATAATTTTAAAATCATTGGGGTTTACAAATTCTCTCATTACCTGCCGGCATATACCGCATGGATATGCATAATCGATTTCCGAAGAATCTTTTTTTCCACCTGCAACGGCAATTGCTTCAAATTCTGTAATGCCATCGCTTATTGCTTTGAAAAACGCTGTTCTCTCTGCACAATTTGTAGCACCGTATGACGCATTTTCAATATTGCATCCTTTATATATTTGTCCATTTTTGCAAAGAAGTGCTGCACCAACAGCAAATCCCGAATACGGTGAATATGATTTTTCTCTTGCAGAAAATGCCTCGGAAATAAGTTGTTCGATATTCATGCTTTACCCCTTAAATAAAATAAACATAATACATATTGTGAGTGAAATACATCAAAAAGTGGAGGCGAAAATACGCCTCCACTTATTATAAACGAAAAACTATTTTACAACAATCTTTCTGAAGTTTTTCTTACCACGCTTCATAATGAAATCAGCTTTGGTAATATCCTCTTTTGTAAATACAGTCTTTACATCTGTAACCTTCTCATCATTTACGGTTACACCACCCTGCTCAATTGCACGTCTTCCCTCGCTTCTTGTAGGAACAAGTCCTGCTTTAACAAGCAGTGAAATGGCATCAACAGAACCATCTGTAAAATCTTCGTCAGAAATTTCTGTCGTAGGCATATTTGCTGTATTTCCACCTCCGAAAAGTCCCTTAGCGGCTTCCATTGCTTTAGTTGCTTCTTCTTCACCATGAACAAGCTTTGTAAGCTCGAAGGCAAGAATTTCTTTTGCTTTATTAAGCTCACTGCCCTGCCAGCTTTCCATAGCTTCGATTTCTTCAATGGGAAGGAAAGTAAGCATCTTCATACATTTGATAACATCTGCGTCATCAACGTTTCTCCAGTACTGGAAGAATTCGAAAGGAGAAGTCTTGTTAGGATCAAGCCAAACAGCGCCCTTCTGTGTCTTTCCCATCTTCTTACCTTCAGAGTTAAGAAGAAGTGTAATTGTCATTGCGTATGCATCCTTACCAAGCTTTCTTCTGATAAGCTCTGTACCGCCAAGCATATTGGACCATTGATCATCGCCACCAAACTGCATATTACAGCCGTAACGCTGGAATAATTCATAGAAGTCGTAGCTCTGCATAGGCATGTAGTTAAACTCAAGGAAAGAGAGACCCTTTTCCATTCTCTCCTTGTAACACTCAGCACGAAGCATGTTGTTTACTGAGAAATGAGGTCCGATTTCTCTTAAAAATTCAACGTAATTTAAATCAAGAAGCCACTCAGCATTGTTAACCATAAGAGCCTTATCATCAGAAAAATCAATAAAACGGCTCATCTGCTTTTTAAAGCACTCAATGTTATGATCAATTGTTTCCTTTGTCATCATTGTTCTCATATCAGAACGGCCTGAAGGATCACCAATCATACCGGTACCGCCACCAAGAAGGGCGATAGGCTTATTTCCTGCCATCTGGAGTCTCTTCATAAGGCAAAGAGCCATGAAATGGCCAACATGAAGGCTATCAGCAGTAGGATCAAATCCAATATAAAATGTTGCCTTACCATTATTGATAAGGTTCTTTATTTCTTCTTCATCGGTAAGCTGTGCAAGCAAACCTCTTCTTTTAAGTTCTTCAAAAATAGTCATTTCTATTTCCTCTTTTCAAAATATATATTTGTAGAATATAGCATCATAGCAAATAATTGTCAAACAATTTCATTATCGAGACATAAGATTAATCAAAGCTTCATTTAAACCATCAATGGTAAGCTTATACATCGGAAACATCTTTTTGATTGCGGTTTCCGCCTCTCGCCACGGAGCATGCCCCGGAGCCATTTTGGGATTTAGCCAGACCACCTTTTTATAATGCTGCTTTAAAAGCAACAGCCATTGTTCACCGGAAAGTCCACCGTTTGGGCCTCTGTAATTACCGGTAGTGGAATAGAGTTCCTCCGGAGCCATAGCGGCATCACCGACAATAATAACTTTATAATCGCTGTCTAAATTTCTGAACATCCAGTCTGTTTCTATCCAGTCACCGTTATCACATTCAGGAGTTTTATAAAGATTCGAATAAATGCAGTTATGAAAATAATAGGTTTTTACATCCTTATAATGATTTGACTTATGAATAGCCTGAAACAGTTCGTTTAAAAGATTTGTAAACGGAATCATGGTTCCGCCCGAATCCATAAGAAGAAGGAGCTTCACCGAATTTCTTCGTGGACGTTCCATTTCAATTTTTAAATAACCGCCATTATTACATGTGGAATTTATTGTCCCGTTAATATCAAGTTCAGTCTTAGGTATATCGAGCTTTGAAGAAAACTGTCGAAGTCGTCGGAATGCAAGCTGAAACTGTCTGTTATCCAGCATCCTGTCATCTCTGAAGTCCTTATATCTGTGTGCTCCCACAACAGCAAAAGCAGACTGATAACCGGTACTTCCACCGACTCTGACTCCGCCTACGTTACCACCCATATTACCAAACTGGGTTTTACCCATGGTACCGATCCAGTAACTTCCTCCGTTATGCTCGGAATCCTGATCCTTCAATCGCTCTTTAAACTTCGACTCAACTTCATCTTTATCAACATGCATATCTTCCATCTGATTCATCCAAAAACGTTCCTCCTCGGAAACCAGTTCGGTAAATTCAGATTTATCGAGCCATTTAAGCATAGTATCGGTTATTGTATTTTCGGATTTAATTCCCTTGAAGCATTCTTCAAAGGCCATATCAAATTTATCAAAGTCAGTTTCATTCTTTACAAGAATTGCTCTGGCAACATAATAAAAGCCGGTAAGTGACGAGCCATGAAGGCCCTCCTCCATGGCTTTAAATAAAGTAATCCATTCACTTAATGACACATCCAGGCCCTTTGCTTTAAGAGTATAGAAAAATGTCGTCAACATAAATGATTAGTCTACCCTTCTTCTTACAACCTCAAGATCTTCATCCTTTTTAATCAATACACCTACAAAAGGAAGTTCTTTTTTTATAAGTTCCGGATCCACACCGCCTATCATCATTGCATTAAGCCAATCAATGAGTTCGCTGGTTGCAGGCTTTTTTCTGAGTTGTGAATATGATCTGATATCGTAAAATGTCTGCATTGCCTGCTGAAGAAGTTTTTCTTCAATATCAGGCACGTGAGTTCTTACGATTTCCTCCATGAGTTCCTTTTCAGGGAAATCTATATAATGGAAAATACATCTTCTTAAAAAAGCATCCGGAAGTTCTTTCTCGGCATTTGATGTAATAATAACAATAGGACGATGCTTTGCCTTAACTGTTCTTTTCGTTTCATAAATATAAAATTCCATCTGATCAAGTTCCCACAGCAAATCATTGGGGAATTCCAAATCGGCCTTATCTATTTCATCGATAAGAAGAACAACCTGCTCGTCAGACTCAAACGCCTCGCCAAGCTTACCCAGTTTAATATAATGCGAAATGTCGTCTACACCCTCACCGCCGAACTGAGAATCGTAAAGACGCTGAATGGTATCATATGTATATAAACCTTCCTGCGCTTTGGTTGTTGACTTGATATTCCATACAAGCAACTTCTTTCCAAGTGCTTCACTAACTGCTTTAGCAAGCATCGTTTTTCCCGTTCCCGGCTCACCTTTGATAAGAAGCGGCTTTTTAAGAGCCATAGCAATGTTTACTGATGACATAAGTTCGGGTGAAGCAATATATTGTTCTGTTGAAGTAAATTTATTTTCCAAAGTTTTCTCCTATCTCAGTCTTCTTATCACGAAGCATCAATGCTTTTACTGTGTTCTTTACATCGGCACCTTCAAATAATACCGATGCAACCGCTTCAATTATCGGAAGCTCAACATCATATTTTTTTCCAAGAGCAACAGCTGCCTTAGCTGAGAATACTCCCTCTACAACCATCTGTACTTCATTCATTGCTTCCTGCATAGTCTTTCCCTGACCTATGAGAATACCTGCACGACGGTTTCTTGAATGCATCGAAGCACAAGTAACAATAAGATCACCGATTCCCGTAAGTCCGGCAAAAGTTTCAGCACTTCCGCCCATCTTAACGCCAAGTCTTGTAATTTCAGCGATACCTCTCGTTATAAGTGCTGCCTTTGTGTTATCCCCATATCCAAGGCCGTCGGCTACACCGGCAGCCAACGCAACCACATTCTTAAGTGCTGCTCCGATTTCCATTCCAAGCATATCGGGAGAAGTATAAACACGAAAAACGTCGTTCATGAATGTATCCTGAACGAGTTCGGCAGTAGCCTTTTCTCTCGCACCTACTACAATAGTTGTGGGAAGTCCGCGTCCAACCTCTTCGGCATGGGAGGGCCCACACATAACAACAGCCTTACACTGAGGTATTTCCTCTTCTATAACCTCAGAAAGACGCATAAGCGTATCTTCTTCGATTCCCTTTGCAACGCTTACAATAATCTGACCGTCTTTAACAAAAGACTTCATTGATTTTGTTGTGGATCTTACATACGGTGAAGGTACTGCAAGAACAAGCATATCATTGTTTACAACTGCTTCTTCAAGATTTGTTGTATAAGTTATTTTTTCATCAAGCTTAACACCCGGAAGCTTTGTTTTATGCTCATGTTCAGTATTAAGCATATTTATTTCATCTTCGATAATAGACCAAACCTGTACTGAATGACCGTTTCCGCACAACAATGCAGCCAGTGCAATTCCCCAGGATCCGGCTCCGATAATTCCGATTTTCAATTATTTTTCCTCCTCATTAGCGGATACAGTTTTTTCTGCATCCTTGTTAGTTTCGGGATTCATTTTTTTCTTCTTAAAAAGATATGTTTTTCTTTCGTTTCCGGCAATAAGTCTTTTTATATTTTCACGATGCATAAAGCAGGCAAGACAGCCCTGAAGGAAAATAATAATATCGATTTCAATCAAATGAGCTGTTGTCATATCAGGCCCGTATCCACCTGTGAAACCTAAAATAATAGACTGAATTAAAAATCCCACAAAAATAAGCAGTGATCCGATGGAAACAATATGAGTTATAAAAAGATTTCCAAAGAACAAAATAACGCCTGTAGGAATAAAATACCAAGGTGTTAATGAAATAATCATTCCGGCAGTCGTTGCTATTCCTTTTCCACCCTTAAAGTTTAAATAGAATGGGAAATTATGACCTAAAATACATCCGCTGCCCGTATATAATACAATAAGCTGAAGCATTCCGGGATAAATATCAGGACAGGTATATTTAAAAATATTGCGCAAAATTACAACGGCAATAATGGTTTTTGCAAGGTCTCCCACAAACACTATAAGTCCGGCTTTTGTACCGAGAACTCTCAGTGTGTTCGTTGTTCCTGCATTGCCCGAACCATGCTCACGTATATCGATACCCTTTAATTTGCCAAGGAAAAACGCGGTCTGAAACATACCGAAGCAATATCCGACCAAAATGCATATAATACGAATAAGAATAGTATTCATATTTAGTTATCTTCCTTTCTTTCACGGATTATAAACTTAAGGGGTGTTCCTTTGAATCCGAAGGAATCTCTAATCTGGTTTTCAATATATCTTGTATATGAAAAATGCATTAGTTCTTTGTCATTTACAAAAATAACAAATGTAGGAGGTTTAACTCCTGCCTGCGTAATATAAAACAGCTTAAGTCTCTTGCCCTTATCTGTGGGCGGCTGCTGCATAGAAACGGCACGTGACATAATCTCGTTTAAAACGCCGGTTCCTACACGCATATTCTGATTTTCATACACGGCATCGATTGTATCAAACAGTTTGTTGATTCTCTGACCCGTTTCAGCAGAAATAAATATAATCTCGGCATATGGCATAAAAGATAGCGTTTTTCTTACGTCTTCCGTAAAACGATAAATTGTTTTATCGTCTTTTTCCACAGCATCCCATTTGTTAACGGCAATTATAACCGCTTTTCCGTTGTCATGAGCAACACCTGCAATTTTAGCATCCTGCTCTGTAACACCTTCTTTAGCGTCTATCATTACAACTACCACATCCGCACGTTCAACAGCGCCAACAGATCTGATAATCATATAATGCTCAAGGTCTTCCGTAATACGGCTGTGACGTCTCATACCGGCAGTATCGATAAATACATATTCCTTACCGTTATACGTAACATCCGTATCCACAGCATCTCTTGTTGTTCCGGCAATGTCAGAGACAATAAGTCTGTTTTTACCGAGAATTTTATTAATAAGTGAACTTTTACCGACATTCGGTTTTCCGATAACCGCAACCTTGATTCTGTCATCTTCCGTTTCTGTTGCGTCCATATCACCGAAGTTCTTTATTACCTCATCAAGAAGATCGCCAAAGCCAAGTCTGTTTACAGAAGAGACTGCAAACGGATCACCGATTCCAAGATTGTAAAATTCATAAACATCGGCTTCATATTTTGCAAAATCGTCAACCTTATTTACAACGAGAACAACCGGCTTTTTCGAACGTCTGAGCATATCGCAAACCTTCGAGTCTGAATCCACAAGGCCTTGCTTTACGTCCACCATGAACAAAATAACATCAGCGGTATCTATTGCAATCTGGGCCTGCTCACGCATCTGCTTTAGTATAATGTCATTACTGTCAGGTTCAATTCCACCGGTGTCAATTAATGTAAAGCTGTAATTCAACCAATTAATATCTGTATATATTCTGTCTCTGGTTACACCCGGAGTATCTTTTACAATAGAGATTTTTTCACCCGCAAGCGCATTGAAAAATGTGGATTTTCCAACATTTGGTCTACCTACAACCGCTACTATGGGCTTCCTCTTTTTTTCGCTCATTTATTCACCATCTTTCAACATCTTAAGAAATAAATCATATCCGCTTGATTTTACAATATCCACCTTTACTTGTAAAGATTCCTGCAGTTCCTGAAGGCTCATATCATCAAGGAAAATAGGTTCGTCGGCCTTTAATGTATTCTGAGGAAGAATAACACGTTTCGCATATCCTCTTTCCTTTAACTGTTTTAAAATATCCTGCCCTGTAAGCAGACCTGTTACTGTAATATTTTCACCGAAAAAATCGTTATTTATCATAGCGACATCCACCTTTACCTTTGGATATTCGGCCATAACCATATCAGCAAATTTCTTTATGTACGGATAGATAAGTTTTCCCGTAACAACAGTGCATTCGTATTTCTTCATAAACATTTTTTTAAGTCCCGAAATACGATGCTCTTCCATCGCTTCCAAAAATTCATTTTCCAAGAGACGTACCATTCCAACTCCGTTTTCAAGCTGAAGGTATCCGTCATATCTTTCTTCTTCAGGAACTTCTCTTCCGGCAGTTATATACCATTCATCACTGGCATGAATAAAATGAAGTCCGAATTCGTCATAAAATTTTTTCTGATATGACTCAATCATGTCAATGACTTCGGCTGCTTCTTCCTTGTTAAACGGTTCAAGCTGAGTTAACCCCTCTCTGTATTTTGAAAGGCCTACGGGAACAACCGAAACGCTTTCCAAAACAGGCAAATATTTTGAGAGATCTTCAATCGATCGTTTCAGTTCGTCCTTATCATTATACCCTTTGCAAAGAACAATCTGTCCGTTCATAACAATTCCGGCTTCATAGAAACGGTCTGCGACCTTAAGGGCATCACCCGCAAATCTGTTGTTTAGCATCTTGCAGCGAAGTTCGGGATTTGTTGTCTGGAAAGATATGTTAATGGGTTCCATTTTGAACTTGATAATTCTTTCAATATCCTTTTCTGAAAGATTTGTCATGGTAACATAGTTACCCTGCAAAAAAGAAAGACGTGAATCGTCATCCTTAAAATATAAAGTCGGACGCATTCCCGGAGGCATTTGATCGATAAAGCAGAAAATGCACTTATTGTGGCAGCTTCTGTAATTATCCATCAAACCGTTTTCAAATTCTATTCCGGGATCTTCATCTTCTTCTTTATTAACTTTGATTTTTAATTCATTGTCATCACGATTAATTGTAAAAATAAGATTATCGGTTAAAATATTATATCTGTAATCAAAAATATCTTCGATCGGTTCATCATTTATTGCAATTATCGCATCACCGGGTTTAATCCCGGCTTTTTGTGCAGCTGAGCCTTCATAAACTACACTTACCATATGACTTTTTATTTTTTTCTGACTTATATTATCCATAAATTGTATGTATTTCCTTGATTTATTATGAATACTATCAATATATATGATTTTTCTTGACGTGTCACTAATGGGATGATAAAAAATAAAGTGAAAAGGAGAAAAACATATGCCTAATTTACATGAACTTCAAAATGCAATGCCGGTTGCTCCATTAAAAATTGTTGCACTTAGTTCTGCCGCAAAACTTGGCAGAAGCGTCGACAACTATCTTGTAGAGTTCAGAAAATCAATGAATGCAGCCGTAAAAAACGACCCTGCTTTTCACGGATATGCGGAACCTACCTATATTCTCGATGCCGGTTGTCCCAGATTTGGATCAGGTGAAGGAAAAGGAACCATTAATGAATCAGTCAGAGGAAAAGATCTTTATATTCTTGTTGATATCTGCAATTCAAGCATTACATATAATATAAACGGTTACACAAATCATATGTCTCCCGACGATCATTATGCGGATTTAAAAAGAATAATCTCGGCAGCAAATGGTAAGGCACACAGAATCAATGTCATTATGCCCTACCTTTACGAAGGTCGTCAGCATAAAAAATCAACACGTGAAAGCCTCGACTGCGCTTTGGCACTTGAAGAGCTTGCAGCTATGGGTGTGTCCAATCTTATTACCTTTGATGCACATGACCCCAGAGTTCAGAATGCCACTCCTCTTTGCGGTTTTGACAATTTCAGTGCTTATTATCAGTTTTTAAAAGCTCTTCTTTCATGTGAAGACAATCTTTTGATAGACAAAGAGCACACAATTGTTATTTCTCCTGACGAAGGAGCTCTTGACAGAGCAATTTATTTTGCAAGCGTTCTTGGCGTTAATGCCGGAATGTTTTACAAGCGTCGTGATTACTCAACAATCGTAAACGGTAAAAATCCTATTGTTGCTCACGAATTTTTAGGTGAAAATATTGATGGAAAGGATGTAATTATCATCGATGATATTATTTCCTCCGGAGAAAGCATGCTTGATACAGCAAGACAATTAAAGAAAATGAATGCAAAAAGAATTTTTATTCTTGCTACTTTCGGTCAGTTCAACAATGGTCTTGAGATGTTTGACAAAGCATATGAAGAATGTGTATTTGACAAAATTATTACAACAAATCTTATTTATACACGTCCTGAATTAAAGAACAAACATTACTATATAGAAGCAGATGTTTCAAAATTTATCGCTCAGATTATTGATTTTATGAATCATGATGTTTCTGTATCAAATGTAATCACATCAACGGAAAAGATACATGAAGTTCTTGCTAAATATAACAACCGTCAAAAATATACTTTGTTATAGAACATCAAAACAGCGCCGATTATTCGGCGCTGTTATTTTTTTCTTCCTCGGAAAGTAATGGCAATGTTACCGTTGCTTTAAACAAGTCTCCGTCCAAATATACATTAAAGGAGCCGTTGTGTGCTTTTACAAGGGATTTTACAATTGAAAGGCCAAGACCGCTTCCTTCCGTACTTCTTGCTAAGTCTCCGCGAATAAATCTTTCCGTAAGTTCAGATGCTTCAATGTTAAGCTGTTGCTTTGATATATTTTTAAATAGCATTGAAACACAGTTTGTTTCTTCATCTATGGTTACGTCAAGATATACTCTGGTTCCTTCCATCGCATATTTATATATGTTTTGAAGGAGATTTTCGACAATTCTCCACAAGTACCTTGGATCGGCATCCATCATAACCGCCCCGGAAGGCACTGTCTCAATCAACGTAAGGTTTCTTGAAGCGTATTTTTCTTCAAATTCTCCTTTTGCCTGATTAAGCAGTTCAAGCAAATTTATTTTTGTAAATTCCAAATTAACATTTCCCGATGTTATTTTTGATGCTTCAACAAGGTCAACCGTAAGCTGTTTTAATCGTTGCGATTTATCGTCAAGAATTCGAATATAATTATTCACCCTTTCATTATCGATATTTTCACGTTTAATCAAATCCACATAGTTAATTATGCTTGTCAAAGGCGTCTTTATATCATGAGAAACATTTGTAATTAAATCTGCTTTAAGTTTTTCGTCCTTAGAACTTGTTTCCACAGCCTGTTTAATTGACTTTCCTACTTCATTTACAGTTTCGGCCAGTTCCTTGTTGCCGCCATGATATTTGTTCAAATCCAGTTTAACGTCATAATTTCCTTCGTTAATCATGCTTATGGCATCAATAATTCTTTTCTTCTCCCAATTTCTGTTAAAAAGAATAATACCGGTAATTCCGTCAAATACCAAAAGTACCACAAAAGCCACAACCGGTATTGAGCTAAAGAACAACATGCAGGCCCAAAACGTATTAAAGACTATAAAGAACAAATAAGAACCCCAAGTTCTCAAAGCTATTCCTGAGGAATTATATATTCTTGTTCCCCATCGTGTAACGAATGAGAATTTGCCGAAAAACCATGCAAAAAATCTGTAAATGTAGCTTTCCGAAAGAAATTCATGTGCCAATATTCTTCTTACAACAGAATAAAACAAAAGAAGTGTTGTAACCGAATACATAAATGTGACAATGCATTCCGGTAACAGAATATTTCGAAGCCTTGCCGCTGTTGTAACCGAATTGTCACGCATTATAAAAATTGCACTGACATTAACCACAACAAACAACAGAGCATACAGTAAAGCTTCTATTTCCAGAGGAAGCCTATCTGCCAGTTTCAATTCCGACGCAGGATCTTCAATTGCAAATCGTTTTCTTTCTTCAATAATCAAAAGAACAAGGAGCCCGATGAATCCAAATAACCCGATTGCAGCAAGCGAAATAACCCACGGAATCATATGAATGGTTCTTTTTAACCCGTTATAATTATCGGAAAACAAATCTCTTACCGGATAAGTGGTATCAAGTCCCATCCAGAAAAATGCATCATCATCCAAAGCATAAGAATAATAAAGCATTATTTCTTTTACAAAATCATATTGTACAGGAGTATTGGTAAGAAAATCCAGTTTGCCCGGCATGCAGTAAACATACTCTCCCATTCCTTTAAAAGTTTCTGATAGTTTTGTCTCATCAAGAACTTTATAGTTTAAGAGGTTGGTATATACATTTCCTTTACCGTCATTCAAATAAAAACGAATATTTGAGTTATCGGCATCAAAAAATTCCTTTAAATCCGCATAAAAACGATAATTAGTGTAGAGATCAATTGCCGATGAAGAAAGATTTGATGCAAGAATGTTATAATCGTCCGCATTATAGGCATAATATTCAAGATTTTTATTATCTATACTTAAATATCCGTTTCCGATAACATCAAGCATGGGAATCTCAGATGTTATTTCCGATTCAGTCGCTTCGTCTTTCCTGTAGGGTTCCCCGTTTCGTCCAAAAAAGTTTTCCATTTCCTCAAACGAATCGAAGGTACGATAACTGTGAGAAATACCGTTCTGAGAAATACCGTACTGCCCCCATGCAATAAGATCCTTCAAATAATAGCCTGCATCAACACCGTCATATTCCTCTGTGTTGTATCTGTTTGCATATTTACCTATGTAAACAATTTTATCCGGATCATATTTGCCATCTGTTTCAAGCTGAGATTTTATAACAGCATATTTTACTGCATTATCAATAGCATTCTGAATATTTGTTTTATAAATAGCCGAGTCATAGTAATCGGTTCTGAACTCACTTATGGAGACCCTTGTGGTATATTCGTCGTTTGTATAACGAACTTTCATAATTGAACAAAAAGAATAAATACAAATACAGGCACTGATGAGAACCGCACACAATGCCTGTAATACTATGAAACAATATTTTTTAAATACTGCATTAATCTTCATTAGCCTTTTTCTACCTTATATCCTACTCCCCATACAACCTTTAAATAGCGGGGTTCCTTGGGATTAATTTCAATCTTTTCTCTGATATGTCTGATATGTACCGCTACTGTATTGTCGGCTCCTATAGCCTGCTCATTCCAAATCATCTCATAAATCTGATCAATTGAAAATACTCTGCCCTGATTCTTAACAAGTAAAAGAAGAATATTATATTCAATCGGAGTAAGTTTGACCGGTTCATCATCCACATATACTTCCTTTGTATCATCATGAATCACAAGTCCGCCAACCTGAAATACTTCTCCGGAATCCTGAGGAAGATTGCCAAGCTTAGTATATCTTCTTAACTGACTCTTTACTCTTGCAACAAGTTCCAATGGATTAAAAGGCTTAGGAAGGTAGTCATCCGCGCCAACATTAAGCCCTAAAATCTTGTCGGGGTCTTCTGTCTTAGCTGAAAGAATAATAATTGGAATACTTGATGTTTCACGAATTTTCATTACAGCATGAATACCATCCATACGAGGCATCATCACATCAATAATCAGAAGCTGAACATCGTTGTTCTTTAATGTTTCAATAGCTTCTATTCCGTCATATGCTTTTAAAACTTCAAACCCTTCCTGAATAAGATAAATCTCAATTGCTTCTACAATTTCTTTATCATCGTCACATACAAGTATTTTTGCCATAACTTCCTCCGCACAGTTAATCGTTTCAAACCGATTATAATTTATCAGTAATTGTTTAATGTGAATTGTCTATTTTATTAATATTTTTTTAACTTATAGAATTATTCAAAAAACATACTCAAATGCATTGCTAATCCAGGTAATTTCCGTATCAACAATCGATATAACATCAAATCTGACAGGTGTATCCGCAGAAAATCCATACTTGCGAAGATAGTATAGTGCTGCCCTGCAAATCTTTTTTTGTTTCATCGCTCCGACTGCTTCATATGGATTTCCATGATCCGCACTATTTCGATATTTCACTTCCGTAAAAACAATATACTCAGAAATTCCACAAGGATTGTCACTTTGTTTTTCTTTTGAAATAATATCAATTTCCGCATTACTTGCAGTAAAATTTCTCATTAATATATCATGTCCGTTTGAAACAAGAAAATTTACCGCTAATTCTTCATAGGCACTTCCGATATTCTTCTTATTCAACCACTATACCTTACCCTTTTCTTTTATGCTGAATAAAATAATTGCCGTAAAAATAAACAGCATTCCCAACAGTTTTACTAAATTAAAATCTTCATGCCATATAAAAATGCCGAATATGCACCCCACAAGCGGTTCTACCGTAACCAAAACCGCAGCTTTACCGGGTTCCATTTTTGAGAGCCCCAAAGTATAGGTTATATATGGAATAACAGTACAAATCAATGAAATTCCCACAAACCATAATATATATGACGGTTGTGTTTTTGAAATCATCTCAACCGGCTTACATATGAACAAAAGACTGATTCCAGAAAACAGCAATGTATAAAAAGTTATCGTTAATGCAGAATATTTTTTTGTTGCAAAGGTTCCGAATATGGAATAAAGTGCATATCCGAAACCGGCTCCGAGTCCAATAAATAATGCTTTGGTTGATAACGGCGCGTGACTGCCGATAAGTCCGGCTACAAATATGCATCCCGCGACTGTCAGTAAAAGTCCCGTAATTTTTTTTACACTTATTTTTTCTTTAAAAATAACTGCGCTCATGAGCATAACAAAAACAGGTGAAGTATAAAGAAGAACAACTGCAACCGCTGCTCCCGCCGAAATAATTGTTGAAAAATAACAGTATGAAAAAAAAGTAAGACTAAGAACACCTGTCCCAATGAACATCCAGATGTCCTTCAATTGAATTTTAAATAATTTCGTATTATGAAACAGAAAAAAAACAGCCATCATTAAAACAGAGAACCAGCTTCTTATACAGCATATCTGCAACGAATCATACCCCTGTTCTTTCAAACGATTAATAAATATGGATATTACACCCCAGCATATTCCCGCAAGAATTACATAGAAAGTTCCGTCTTTCAATAATCCTTTATTCTTCATAACAACCAATAATCCCCAAGTTTTAATTCCCAAGCATCTACTTGTCAAGTTTATTCTTTATTTTGTCCATTGCATCTACAAATACAAGTATTTCTGCCACAACCTCGTACAATTCAGGAGGAATTGCATCACCGACATCAAGTTTTGAAAGTGTCTTTGCAAGTTGTTCGTCTTTATGAACAGGAACATTTGCTTCCTTGGCAACATCCAAAATTTTTTCAGCAATCTTTCCCTGACCCGTCGCAATAACACGCGGAGCATAGTCGGAAGGATCATATTCAAGAGCAACGGCCTGTTTTTGTTTTTTTCTGTTTAAATCCTCAGCCACTGTTATGTCTCCTCAATCATTCAACTTATACTCTTGCATCAAAACTCGTTTCCTGAAGGACAAGGTGTCTTTGTGTATCGGAAAGAATCTGATCCATCGGCGACTTAATGTTTACTCCGGTTTGCACATTTGACTCAAATGAATAGCCCTTATCATTAAGTCTTCTGTCAAGCAAATCAAGATGATTTTCTATCAGCAGTAATGTGTCATTATCTTTAACGGTAAAATTAGTTGAAACATGTTCCCCCGATAATTTAACGTACACATCTGTGGGGCCAAGGTGTTCCATATCAAGATGAATAAATGCACTAACCTCTGAGTCCCGGGTTGCAAGATTCTTTTTGTTAGTATATACATATAATTCAGAATTATTACCCGAATTGTCCGAATGAAACGGAATTTGCAAATAAGGAACATATCCGTTAAGAGTCTGCATAAAATCAAGGTTGCTTCTGAGATTTGATACATTTTCACTGATTTGTGATGATTTTGCTATATTCTGATTTAAAATGTCCAAAATATCTCTTGTCTGTGAAAATAATCGAGCATATAAATCCCTCATTTCATTCTTATCGCCCAATTTGTTCTTATCCAGTGACCACTGAGAAGCTAAAGTCTTTTTCAAAAGATTTGAAACACTGTCCTTAGACAAAAAATCATTAAGTGAGGCTGCAGCATCAAAGGCAGGAGCAACCGGTTCCTCCCCTTCTTCGGTGATAATATTTTCCTCAAGATATTGAACCGGATTATTGATATCATCTATAAGTTCTTTTAAAACCGACAAAGGAGAAAAACCGTCTTCGGAAACCTTGAGTGATGAAGCATTCACCAAATTATCAAGAAGAAGACCGGATTCTCTTGCGTCATTTACAAGCGCATCAAACTCTTCTGCCGAAAATTTTACACCATTTTCGTATTCTGACTTTTCCAAGGAATCCACAATTTTAAGCATAGTATCTGTCATAGGTTCGGAAGGCAACGGAACGTTTTGTTCTTCAATCATATTTTCATATACCGTACCGACAAATTCATTTACAGAAGACACCGGACTATTGTTTTCAGGTATGAACGTAAATTCTCCTTTTAGTCCTTCAATTATGGAATCTGCAATTGTATCAAAACCTTCCGAAATTGAATTCTCCATATTTGAAAAAGAATTGTACTGGGATATTGTTTTTTCATTAACCTCAATACCCATTTTCTGTAAGTCAACAATTGTTTTAATTGAAGCATCCGGAAATAAAGCTGCATCTTTATATGACTCAGCCAATGCAACCCTATCGATAGGATTTCCGTATTCCATATTTCGTCCCACTAGTTCAAGGGATCTGTTTGTAATTGGGATTCCTGCCTGATTTAATGCTGTTTCAGCAGTTTTTTGAACGCTGGTATTTTGGTAGAGTGGACTGATTGAAATATCTCGTCCGATATGCTTTTTTACCTCAAACAGTATGGTTGAACCCTGCTCCATTTGAATGGAAGCATCATTTTTTGCGGTAAGTGTAAGTCCCTCCTGGGTAAGAATTTGAAGATTTTTTCCGGACTGAGAAACCACCTTAGCCAGCAATGTATCTCCTACATTAAGCCCATCAATCATATCAAGAACAGCCTGACGATTCGAGTCCCTTAACGAATTAAGCAACTCTCGCCCGGTTGATACCTGATTGTTTGAATCTGAAGTTGTTCTAGGTGTAAAAATCCCCGGCAAAATAGCCATAACCTAACCCCTTGTCAGCATGACTTAAATAAAATGAGTAATAAATGAATTTCTGTGAATAGGTGTTTTTCCGTACTTTTTCAACGCTTCAATATGTTCCGCACTTCCATAACCTTTATTCTTTGCAAAACCATATTGAGGATATATTTTATCGTACTCTACCATCATTCTGTCTCGTGTAACCTTCGCAATAATACTTGCAGCGGCAATTGAGACGCTTTTTGCATCTCCCTTTATTATAGGGATCTGCTTTATTTCCACTCCCGGAATTGTAACAGCATCATTAAGAAGAACATTCGGCTGTGGATCCAGCTTTGATATAGCCTGTCTCATTGCTTCATATGTGGCTTGAAGAATATTAATCTCGTCTATTCTTTCAGGGCTGTTAATGCCGATTGCTGTGGCGACTGCTTCGCGCATTATCACATCATACAGCTCCTCACGCTTCTTCTCAGATAACTGCTTTGAATCATTTAAATATAATATTTTTGAATCCTTCGGAAGAATAACCGCACCGGTAACCACAGGACCTGCCAAGGGTCCGCGTCCCACTTCATCTATTCCGCAAACATATCCGAGATCTTCGTATTTACGTTCAAATTCCTTTAATTTTTCAGTTCGTGCAATTTCCTGTTCATATGCATTAATTCGTTTTAATGCCTTATTAACAGCCGCTACAACTCCGCTTCTTTCGTCGTCTCTCAATCCGTCAATTATTCCGGGCAATTCTTCCAAAGAAGCATTTTCAAGCATCGACTTTATTTCACCGACAGACATTATTTTACCTTTCCAAATTCAGAAAACGGATATATTCTAATCCATACTTTTCCGAGTATCTCTTTTCTTTTTACAAGTCCCACCGCATCAAATCGTGAATCCTCTGAATTGTTTCTGTTATCTCCCATTACAAAATATTCATCCTCACCAAGCGTAATAGGATTTGCCGCATTACCCGGATTTTTAATTATTTCTCTACCGTAGGATTCATTAAGAACTTCACCGTCTATAAGAATTGTTCCGTCCTGCAGAATAAGCACGGTCTCCCCCGGAAGTCCTATAATTCTTTTTATGTAATTTTCTTTTTTCCCATTTCTGAAGGGAAATACAACAATGTCAAAACGTTCCGGATCATGAAATCTGTAGGAAATTTTATCGAGAATCAGATTGTCGCCGTCCTGAAGCGTATGAGTCATTGATTCACCGATAACCTCTGTTCTCTGGCCCACAAATTTTAATATTAAAAAAGAAGCTGCAACTACAACCAGCAAATATATACTTGTGCTGAGAAATTCTTTAAGTTTTTCGTTCATATCAAGGCCTTTCCAAAGTAATCTTACCTATTTTACCGCCCCTGAAATCATCAAGAAATCTTGCAGAGCCTTTAAACAAATCCGCTTCTCCGCCTTTTTTCAGACATCCCATTTTAAGAGAAACCGCCGTAAGAAGAAGTGATTCCTTTGTGCAAAACACTTCCGGTTCTTCTTCATTTAGTGGCTCCAGTATGCTGTCTGTAATACCGTAACGTTCCTTAATTGATTCCGGATAATTATCATATAAAAAGCAAAGAAGGCTTCCTGCCAGTTCTTCCGTAACAAGTATCTCGTCATTTATTGACCCTATGAAGGCCAAATTCATTGCAACAGTCTGGTCTTCGAACTTAGGCCATAATATTCCCGGAGTATCCAAAAGTTCTAATTCCGAATTTAACTTTATCCACTGTTTGCCGGTTGTAACACCGGGTCTGTCACCTGTTTTAGCAATATTTTTTCCGGCAAAAGCATTAATAAATGTTGATTTTCCAACATTGGGAATACCTACAACCATTGCTCTGATAGCCTGATTTTTAATCCCCTTTGCTTCGTTACGTCTAATTCTGTCTGCACAAACTTCCTTTACGGCAGGTAATACATTTCTTAATCCTTCTTTATTCTTGGAATTAAGAAAAACAACTTTGATTCCCTTTTCTCTAAAATAGTTTTTCCATTCCTCACTTATTTTTTTATCGGCAAGATCAGCCTTATTTAAAAGAATAAGACGAGATTTATTTTTTGCAAATTTATCTATATCCGGATTACGTGATGAAACCGGACATCTTGCATCAAGAATTTCGATTACAAGTTCAACCAGTTTAACATCATTTTCCATCATTTTCCGAGCTTTATTCATATGTCCCGGATACCATTGTACTAACATTTTTTACCTCACAAATCCTATATACTCTAATTTTTTAGATAACCTGAACCATACTTTTCCGACAATATACGCGCTTTTTACAATGCCTATACTTCCCGCTCTCGAATCCTCTGAAAAGTTTCTGTTGTCACCTAAAACAATATACTCGTCTTCTCCAAGAGTAAACGCTTCCTCCAAAATTCCCGGATCGGCAATCTTGTCAAATGCGCCCTGCTCGTCCAGAAGCTCATCGTCAATATAAATGTACCCGTTTCTGATTTGAACGGTTTCACCCGGAAGCCCTATAATTCTTTTAACATACAAATGTGAATCTTCATTACCGTTAGGCTGAAAAGCCACTACATCATTACGTTTCGGGGAAGAAATATTTAAAATCAGACGATCGATCAGTATCTGTTGACCCGAATATAGTGAAGGTTCCATGGAATTACCGATTATATTGGTTCGAAGTCCGAATACAAACATAATAACGAAAGCAATAATGCCCGATATCATAAGCCAAAACAGCCAGCTAAGCATTTCCCTGATTTGTTCTCCGCTGATTTTCTTTTTAGGTTTTCGATTAAAATCCAATCCATTATATCGTCTGCTCATAAAGTTATCCTATCATAAATAACATAAAAACAAAAGGAGCAGGACAATATCCTGCTCCCCAATGCCGCGATAAATTATCTTACGATTTCCTTAACCTTAGCAGCCTTACCAACACGCTGTCTTAAGTAGTTAAGTTTAGCACGACGAACCTTACCTCTACGTACTACTTCAATGTGATCAACATTGGGTGAGTGTACAGGCCAAGTCTTTTCTACGCCTACGCCATTGGAAATCTTTCTAACAGTGAAAGTCTCTCTTGCTCCGCCGCCCTGTCTCTTAAGAACAGTTCCTTCGAACACCTGGATTCTTGTCTTGTTACCTTCTTTGATGTTAGCAAATACTTTAACAGTATCACCAACGTTGAACTCGTCAACCTTTTCCTTTAACTGTGCGTCTTCAATAGCCTTGATAATCTGGTTCATTTCTATTCCTCCTTGGATCGTTAGATGTTCATAATGCTAACAAGCAACAGAGGACCATCCCATTTATGCAACATTGGAAGTATAACAGAAATACTTCCGTAATGCAATACTTATTTTTTCCAATCCTTATTTAAAAGTTTTGTCATAGTAGATTCGTCACCACAGGTAAATAATACATCTCCTGTCTTAAATTTATATGAAGGATCAAGCAGCGAATCAAAATTGCCTGCTTTTCTGACTGCAATGATATTTACACCGAATCGCTGTCTTATATTAAGAGTTTTAATATCTTTGCCAACCCAGTCTTTGGGTACAACATGTTCAAATATACAAAGTTTACCGGGAATATTAATATAATCAAGAGCATGTGTTGTTGTTATTCTTTTTGCAACTCTTTCCGCTATATCTCTTTCGGGATAAATAACTTCATCAGCGCCGTTTCTCAAAAAGAATTTTGCATGATTATCATACTCTGCCTTACTGATAACCTTAGGAGCTCCCAATTCCTTAAGATTGTATGTTATTTCCAGGGCGCTTCCGAACGAGTCTCCTCCCAAACATACAAAACACATATCAAAATTCTTAACATCCAAGCTCTTCAATACATCAAGTCGTGTACAGTCTCCGACCCTGGCAGTAGTAGCAATATTAAGAAGATCGGATAATGTATCTTCGGACTTATCAACAATCATAATCTGTGTATCCATTGAAGCCAATTCTCTGCAAAGATGATGACCAAAGTTACCGAGACCTATGATAAGAATTGATTTTATATTTTTCACTAAAGACACCTCCTTAAATATTAACCTACGGAAACTTCTTCAATAGGTAATGAAATGCTGTTGGTAGATTTACTTTCCATAAATGCCATGGCAAATGTCATGCTTCCTATACGTCCGAGGAACATCAGCAAAATAACAACCACTTGAGAAATAACATCCAAGTCTCTTGTTATTCCCGTTGACATACCGGCTGTTCCGATAGCAGAAAAACACTCAAACATAACATCCGATAAAGGGAAGTCATTCAACGCAGAAACAACAAGTGTTCCGACAATCCCACAGCTTATATTGATAATAAAAACAAGCAGCGCCTTGTTAAGTGTTTCAAGGGAAAATCTTCTGCCAAACACAGTAGTCTCATCATGTCCTCGAAGCGAATGGAACATATAAAGAACCATTATCATCAGTGTGGTGGTTTTTATACCGCCGGCTGTTGATCCGGGGCTGGCACCGATAAACATGAGAATGATTGTCAAATACTTTGACGCGTCTGTAAGCGAGCCTGTATCAACAGTATTAAATCCGGCTGTTCTTGCCGTAACAGAAGAAAAAATACTTGTTAATATTTTTTCTTTTAAACTCATGCCGACTTCAAGATTGTTATATTCCAAAATGAAGAAAAGAACAGCGCCCCCGGCAATTAATGCAAATGTTGTCACAATAACCATTTTTGTCTGAAGACGATATTTCTTTATATTCCATTTCTTTTTGAAAATGTCACCAAGAACCATGAAACCGATACCACCAATAACAATCAATGATACAATCACAATATTAACCCAAAGATTGTCTGATAGTTCGGTAAGTGATGTATATGTTTCGGATGTATCGCTATATCCGCTCATCAAATCAAAACCTGCATTACAAAAGGCTGAAATACTGTGAAAAATACTGTAATACAGCCCCTTAAAAAATCCAAGACGCGGAATAAAGAAAAATGAAAGACATACAGCTCCTATTCCTTCACATGCAAAAACAATTTTAACGATTCTTTTTGTCAATTCCACAATTCCGTTTATCTGTAATGCATTTACGCTTTCCTGCATTCTTCCTCTGTTTGCAAGATCAATCCTCTTTCTCATAAAGGTTGCAAACCAGACGCCGACCGTAACAAAGCCCATACCACCTATTTGAATAAGTGTAATAATAATAAGCTGTCCAAGCATGTTCCAATGCTCATATGTGTCTACTCTTACAAGACCGGTAACGCAGGTCGCACTGGTAGCCGTAAACAGGGTTGTTAAAAAATCAGTTGTTTCTCCGTTTCTTGAGCAAAAGGGAAACATCAGAATGACAGCACCGGTCAGTATTATTAACATAAATCCCAGCGCAATATACTGCGCTGTTGAAATTCTTCTTTTATTCAAGACAATGCCTTTCAACCGAGAGTTATTCCTCATTCACTTTTCAAGTCAGAGGTTTTTATTCTCTTTGTTTTCTTTTCTATAGGCGGGTGCTTAAGAATATATTCTTCATACATGTCCGGACGAAAACGCTTTGTTTCTTCAAGACTTTTCTCAAGACGCCACTTTTCAATATTTGCATGGTGACCGCTCAGTAAAACCTCCGGAACATCTTTACCATGCCATCTTGCCGGACGTGAATACTGCGGATATTCAAGCAGTCCTTCGCTAAATGATTCGATTTCAGATGAATCCGAATTATTAAGCACTCCCGGGACCAGTCTGGAAATACAGTCCACAACCACCATGGCGGGAAGTTCTCCTCCTGTAAGAACATAATCACCGATTGAAATGTAATCTGTAACTACTTCCTCCAAAACACGTTCATCAATACCTTCATAATGACCGCATAAAATTATGAGATCTTCTTCTTTTGACAATTCTTTGGCTTTTTCCTGTGTAAATGTAAATCCGCGAGGCGTAACAAATACGACCCTTGCTCTGTTTCTTCCTGCATCAGTAATTGATTTTTGTACAGTTTCCGTGCAGTCATAAACCGGTTGTGCCTGCATTAGCATTCCGGCACCGCCACCATATGTATAATCATCAACACGATTATTCTTATTTTCAGTATAATCCCTAATGTTTATTGCTTCAAATGAAATCAATCCGGCTTTTTTTGCCCGCCCCAAAATGCTTGTATCAAGCCCTGACTCTACCATTTCGGGAAAAAGAGTTAGTATATGAAAATTCATTAAATAAGACCATCCATTATATGTATCTTCATTTTTTGTTCATCAAGATTTACATCAAGAACGCATTCCTTAATCGCAGGAAGAAGAAATGTTTTCCCATCCGGCATTTCAATCTCATAAACATCATTTGCACCTGTCTGAAATACATCCTTTAGCACTCCGACAGGCTCATCGTTCTCATTATACACACCGATTCCGATAAGATCGGCAATAAAATACTCATCCTTTGAGCATTTTACGGCATCTTTCCTTGCTACAATCAGCTGTGCATTTCTATATAATAGGGCATCATCCATTGTATTGATACCCTCTGCTTTCAGAATCACAAATTGCTTAAAGAACTTAACGCTTTCAACCTTATGTTCTTTTCTTGTTTTACCGTTATCAATAATAACATTTTTTAGTTTTTTAAATCTTACGGGATCATCTGTTGTGGGGTAAACCTTCAACTCTCCTTTAACACCATGAGCCGTAGTTACAACACCAATCTGAAAAAAATCTTCCATTTATTACTCCAAATTTTGAGAATAGTTAAAAGGGAGGGCATAAACCCTCCCGTTAATTAACAGATTTTAACATCAACTCTTGTATTATCTTTTGTGGAAGCAGCCTTAACAACCGCACGGATTGACTTGGCAATTCTTCCCTGCTTGCCGATAACCTTGCCCATATCTGAAGGGGCAACATGAAGCTCAAGGACAATGTCCCTGCCCTCTTTTGATTCAATAACCACTACCTCATCGGGGTTTTCAACAAGAGCCTTTGCTATTACTTCAACAAGTTCTTTCATAAGCTCTCCTTTTAGCCTTTCGGCCATGCTGGTGGTTAATTACTTCTCAATTCCGGCATTCTTAAAGAGTCTTGCTACAACTTCTGTAGGCTGAGCTCCGTTATCAAGCCACTTCTTTGCTGCATCAGCATCAATCTTTACTGCTGCGGGCTCAACGTTAGGATCGTATGTTCCGATTTCGTCGATGAAACGTCCATCACGAGGTGATCTGGAATCTGCTACGATAATTCTGTAAAAAGGAGCCTTCTTCTGACCCATTCTTCTTAATCTGATTTTAACTGCCATTTCTTTTACCTCCAAGATAAATTAATTTATTAGTATCTATTTCTAACAATCCTGAAAAACAAATATTTTTCCGTTGTTTGAAATCATTTAAAAGGGAAATCCGCCAAAGCGTCTTCCGTGTTTTCCCATCATTCCGGGAAGCTGTTTCATCATTTTCTGAGTTTGTTCAAACTGTTTAATGAAGCGATTTACATCAGCAATATCAACGCCTGCACCCTTTGCGATTCTGTTCTTTCGACGAGGATTCATAAGCTTGGGATTTGCTCTTTCTTCCTTTGTCATACTAAGAACAATCGCTTCAGTTCGCTTTAACTGAATTTCTCCGGCTTCCGTGTCAATATCTCCTGTCTTAATCCCCATACCGGGCATCATAGACATCAGTGAACCAAGACCGCCCATTTTCTTCATGGCTGAAATACTTTCAAGGTAGTCATTAAAATCAAACTTACCCTTTTTAAGACGTTTCGCCATTTCCTTGTCTTTTTCGACATCTCTTTCAAGATTTGCCTGTTCGGCCTTTTCAATCAGTGAAAGGACATCACCCATACCCAAGATTCTGTTTGCCATTCTGTCGGGGTAAAAAGGTTCAAGATCTTCTAACTTTTCACCGTTTGAAACAAACAAAATAGGTTTTCCCGTAACAGCCTTTACAGAAAGAGCCGCACCACCTCTGGTATCACCATCGGCTTTTGAAAGAATAACGCCGTCAACACCAATTCGTTCATTGAACTCTGTTGCAACATTTACGGCATCCTGACCGGTCATGGCATCAACTACAAGGAAGGTTTGATGAACATCAACCGATGCCTTTATATCCTCAAGTTCCTGCATCATGTCCTCGTCTACATGAAGACGGCCTGCAGTATCAAGAATAACAACATTAAAATGATTTGCCTCAGCATATTCAACGGCTTTCTTCGCTATTTCGGAAGGCTTAACATCAGTACCCATTTCAAATACTTCTGTATTAACCTTAGCGCCGTTAATCTTTAATTGCTCTATAGCTGCGGGACGGTATACATCACATGCGGCAAGAAGAACAACCTTACCTCGTCTTTTAAAATTTGCGGCCAATTTTGCTGTTGCCGTTGTTTTACCGGCACCCTGAAGACCGCACATCATAAATACAGAAATGTCTTTGGTTTTAAAACTAACCTCAGTAACCTCACTGCCCATTAATGAGCACATTTCTTCATTTACAATTTTAATAACCATCTGGCCCGGATTAATACCTTCCATTACATCCTGACCAACTGCTCTTTCGGTTACTGCATTAATAAACTGTTTTACAACTTTAAAGTTTACATCAGCCTCGAGCAGAGCCATTTTAACATCCTTCAAAGCTGTTTTAACATCAGCTTCGGATAAACGCCCCTTACTGCGAAGGTTTTTAAAGACATTCTGCAGTTTTTCGGTTAAGCTTTCAAATGCCATTACAATTCCTCTATAATACTGTCAAGCAATTCCTGAATATGCTCTTTTGCAGACAGATCAATATCAATTTCATCAACATATGTTTCTATATCCGAAACACTTGCTTTAATCTTTTTAAACTTTGCAATGAGTCCCAGCTTATGCTCATACTCAAGAAGAAGCTTATCACAGCGTTTAATCAAATCGTGAATTCCTTGTCTTGAAATACCTTCCTGCTCGCTCATTTCTCCAAGAGAAAGATCATTAAAAACAATTTCACTGTATATTTTCTGTTGATGCGGGGTAAGTAATTCGCCGTAAAAATCAAATAACAACCCACGCTCTATTATTTTGTCCATAGATACCCCCTAAATTAAGGCACCTTTAGAATAATACACAAGCAAGCGCGGGTTGTCAAGTAAAAACACTTTACACTTTTTAAAATTTATATAACTAATAAAAATTCCTCAAAATTTAATTTTTAAATGAATGAATCGGTGCCGGAATTCTTCCTGTTCTGTTTACAAAATCGTCACATGCAAACTGATTTACAGGCATAATAGGCGCATATCCGAGTAAACCGCCAAATTCAACAGTTTCTCCCACACCTTTGCCAATTACAGGAATAATTCTGACTGCAGTAGTTTTCTGATTAATCATTCCGATTGCAAGTTCATCGGCAATGATACCGGCAATTGTTGTAGCCTTTGTATCTCCGGGAATAGCAATCATATCAAGACCGACTGAGCATACACATGTCATTGCTTCAAGTTTTTCAATTGTAAGTGCACCTGCATTTACAGCATCAATCATGCCCTGGTCTTCCGAAACGGGAATAAATGCACCGCTTAATCCTCCGACATAAGAAGAAGCCATTACTCCGCCCTTTTTAACCTGATCGTTTAAAAGAGCCAGTGCAGCAGTTGTGCCGGGTGCACCTGCATATTCAAGCCCCATTTCACAAAGAATATCGGCAACAGAATCACCGATAGCAGGTGTAGGAGCCAATGAAAGATCTACAATACCGAAAGGAACATTAAGTCTTTTTGATGCTTCTTTAGCAACAAGCTGTCCCACACGCGTTACTTTGAATGCGGTCTTTTTAATTGTTTCGCAAAGCACCTCAAAGGATTCACCACGTACTTTTTCGAGCGCAGTTTTTACTACACCGGGGCCACTGACTCCGACATTAATAACAGCATCGCCCTCAGTTACGCCGTGGAATGCTCCGGCCATAAAAGGATTGTCATCCGGAGCATTACAGAAAACAACAAGTTTTGCACATCCAAAGGAATTTGATTTCTCTGCAGTTTCTTTTATCACATCAGCCATAAGTCTTACAGCATCCATATTGATTCCTGTTTTAGTCGAACCAAGATTAACGGATGAACAAAGATATTCGGTATTTGTGAGTGCTTCAGGAATTGACTGCATAAACATCTTGTCAGCAGTAGTCATACTCTTTGACACAATGGCACTGTATCCGCCAAGAAAGTTAACACCTACTTCCTTTGCGGCTTTGTCCAAGGTTTTAGCAATCTTTACATAATCCCCCGGACACTTGCAGGCAGCGGCGCCAATCATGGCAATCGGTGTAACGGAAATTCTTTTATTTACAATCGGAATACCAAATTCATGTGAAATCTCTTCGCCTGTGGAAACAAGATTTTTTGCAAGTAATGTGATTTTTTTATAAATATTGTCACAAAGCTTATCAATATCGGAATCAATACAATCAAGAAGACTGATGCCGAGAGTAATTGTTCTTACATCAAGGTTTTCCTTCTCAATCATTTCGTTGGTCTCACGGACCTCATACATATTAATCATTTTTCAAAAGGTCCTTTCAAATTATATACGATGCATGGAATCAAAAATATCTTCCTGCTGGCACTTAATAACTACTCCTATTTTTGTACCCACTTCGGAAAGTTCATCCTGAATTGTTCCGAGTTTCTTAGGGCTCTTTGTAGCGTCTACAATCATCATCATATTGAAATAATCCTGTACAATTGTTTGAGAAATATCAAGAATATTGATTTCGTTCTCTGCAAGATATGTACAAACTCCGGCAATAATTCCGACAGTGTCCTTTCCTACTACAGTAATAATAGTTTTGTTCATCACTTTATCCTCCAAAATAATAATCAAAATTCAATGGGTGGCATAGGCTTATCGCGACGAGCCACCGATATAGGGAAATCATTTCCAGAATAAGGTGTATCCGATGCCTCTATTTCAAGTCTGACTGTTTCATAAGCCAGCTCCGGCATATTATTTTCCTTACTCAGATGCCCCAAAATAATATGTTTAATATTATCATTAAGCAAGGCAGATATCATCTTTCCGCTGCTTTCATTTGAAAGATGACCTCGCTCCCCCAATATGCGTTGCTTAAGCGGATAACTGTAGGGTCCGACTTCCAGCATTCTCACATCATGATTCGATTCAGCCAGGATAACATCCATCCCTTGTAAGCAACCGATTATATAATCATCATACTTACCCAGATCCGTTACAACAGCACATTTACTGCCTTCCGAAGAAAGCCTGTATGCAACAGGTTCTTTTGCATCATGAGAAATCTTCATTGGATTTAATGTCATATCCTTAATAACAAATCTCTCATCAGCCTTTATTGTATGCAAAAGCGTTTCATCAACACACCACTTTGAAGCCTGAATGCCATCTATTGTACCGGCTGTGGCATAAATTGGAATACCATATTTTCTTGAAATAACACCAAGCCCCTGAATATGATCCGAATGTTCATGGGTAATCATTATTGCATCAATTTCTTCCGGTTTTATGCCTATCCCGTTAAGTCCCTCAGTGATTCTTTTTCCGCTGATTCCGACATCAACCAGTATATGAGTGCAATCATTTCCGACATAAATACAGTTTCCGGAAGAACCGCTTGCAATACTGCACATTCTCATAGATTAATCTCGCATTTCACAATTTTTTTCAAACTAATTCTTCCAAAAAATTTCCAGTCTGTCACCCTCATTTAATGGGTCCATATAGCCTGCTGTATTTCCGTTGTGGTTTGTAACAACGGCGCTTCCCTGCGGCTTACTCAAATCAAAATCAATAAAATCAAAAACATCGACAAATACATATTCCGGTTTTCCGGTAAGCGTTACAGGTGAACCGTTGACAAAAACGGTAATCGCACCTGAATTATCAGTCATTACTGTTGATGAACCGATATCGTTTTTATTATCACCCTCACTCATATCAGTTACGGAAGAAGAAATATTGTTCTCCTCTTCGGAATAAATTGTATATTCTTTATTGATTTCTCCGGTAGAGTCAGGCAATTCTGTAGTTTCGTAAACGTTCTTTGTATCATTTGAAAGCATTTCAAGAAGTTGTTCTTTCGTACAAGCATCCTTTATTTCAATACGATCGTCTTCCATAATTTCGTAATCTTCTGTAACCGGACGACCGTTAACAAAGACCGGGCGTGTAAGTTCAATATCTTTTCCATCGACTGTAAGCTTTGTACCTTCTTTGAATTCCGGAAGATTTTCAACGCGAATTCTGGCACGAACACCTGCTGTTGATTCCTTTATAACAATCTTATCATTCATCTTTACGGGTGTATTAATATCTGCAAGTTTTCCGTTAACGGTAATCTCTGCAGCTTCACCAAGTTCGCCTTTGGCAATCTTTGATTTACCGTTTACGCTGTACGTAAGAGCCTTTCCTCTTTTAGGAAAAAGTCCGTCGTTCGGAAACTCACCCTGTATGGCAACATCTACAACCGAAACATGTCCATTATCATAGAGTTTCATTCTTTTTCCGTTGAATGTAACATAAACAAGATTATTGTTATGTTCATAGAAATTAAGACAAATTCCAATGGGAGTAACCATTAAAGAAGTCTTCAGAGCATTTTCTTCCATAAATTCGATGTTGCCCATAACTTCTTTTCCACGGAGGGCTACTCGTTCTTTAACAATGCCAAGATCCTCTGCAAGTTTTTCGGTATATCCGGTTATAATACCACCACCGCCGACAACAAAAACCGCACTTACAGCTTTATCACCGTTAAGTCGTTTAATCTCTGCAGCAACTTTTGAGGCTTCTTCTTCTATTATGTCCTTAAGTATTGAGAGTACTTCCTCTTTGGTAATCGTCTGAGGAAGGCCCATGATATCTTCATACTCAATAAAATCGAGTGTATCTGAATCACGTTTAATCTTCTCAGCCATATCAAAATCAACAAGGCAATGCATTGCAATTTTTTCGGTCAGTGCATCACCGGCCATAGGAATCATGCCGTATGAAATAATAGATCCATCCCGAGTAATAGATATATCACTTGTTCCTGCACCAACATCTACAAGTGCAATATTAAGCATTCTGAACTTTTCCGGTATGGCAACACTGATTGCGGCAATAGGCTCCAGTGTCAGATTTGCTACTTCCAGCCCGGCAAGTTCCACTGATTTATACAATCCGTCAACAACATCATCAGGAAGAAATGTCGCAATAATATCGGCAGATATTTTTTTGGCCTTGTGTCCTTCAAGATTACCGATTGGTGAATTGTTAAGGTAATATCTGATTACTGAATAACCGACGCAATAGAATTTAGTTTCAGAATATTCTTCATCACTGAATTCCTTATAAGCCCGTTCGATACCCAGACTCATAAGATTTGATATATCTTCTGCCTTTGTTTCTCTTTCTTCTTCAAAAACCATATCTATATGAGTATCAAGTGTTCTGAGCACCCGTCCCGCTGCGGCAATACAAACCTGTTTAAGTTCTTTTCCGATTACTTCTTCACATTCAGCCTTAACCGCCCGAATAGTCTCCGCAACACGGCCAATATCGTGAATTTGTCCATCAAGCATAGATCTTGAGTCATGTTCCTTAACCTTCTGCGTAACAACAATAAATTTGTCACGCACACGATATCCAATTGTTCCGACTATACTTCTTGTACCAATATCGAGACCAAATACAAGTTTTTCAGAATCAATCTGCTTCATAAACTATCAAACCTCACCTGATAATATTTCATTTAATCTTTTATATGTTTCTTTGATATCATTACTGTTATCAATAATAACATCCGAATTCTTCATAAATTCCTCATCACTTAACTGACTTGATAATATCTGAGTAATTTTTTCGTCAGAATATCCGCGTGATTCTTTAAGACGTTTTCTTCTGACCGAGTCATCGGCCCTAATATACCACATTTCGTCCACAATTGATTTATAACCGCATTCAATAAGAAGAGCTGCTTCGATGAACAGATAATCTATTTTCCCGGAAAGTTTTTCGGCTGTAATAATAGATATAATAGCTATTTTAACCTGTGGATGAATAATATTATTTACCTTTTCAAGAAGATCCGGAGCAGCATAAATTTTTGCAGCCATAAGTTTGGGAACTATCTCTCCGTCTTCGCCCAAAATGTCTTCTCCAAGTAACTCCACTATGGGTTGATAACATGGTTTATTCTTTTTTTCGAGATCTTTTGCAAGGTTGTCGGAATAAATAATGCGACAATTTGAATTGTCATTTAAATATTCAAGTACCTTTGATTTTCCTGCTCCGACACCGCCTGTTACACCGATAACTTTCATCAATGAGCCTCATACCAGTTTTTTCCCGATTTAACATCGGATTCAAGCTTAACTTTCAAATCTGCAGCTCCTGTCATTTCCTCATAAATAATTCTGTTGACAAGTTCAAGATCAGACTCTTTCGTTTCAACAAGTACTTCGTCATGAACCTGAATAATAAGTTTCGAGTCCGGAGCTTCTGCCTTAAGCCGATTAAAAATATTTATCATGGCAATTTTCATAATATCGGCAGCTGTTCCCTGTAAGGGCGCATTCATTGCCACTCGTTCGCCAAAGGATCTACGCATGAAGTTGGAATCTTTTATCTCAGGTATCGGCCTTATTCGACCGTAAAGAGTTTTCGAATAACCGTCTTCTTTTGCCCTTGAAACCGAACCGTCAATATATTTTTTCACGCCGGGATATGCAACAAAATAATCTTCAATATATTTTTTTGCATCCTTTGCAGAAATTGAAAGATCCTGACTTAACCCATATGAACTGATTCCGTAAATAATTCCGAAATTAACAGCTTTGGCATTTCTTCTGTCCAAATCGGTTACATCCTCAAATGGTTTATTAAATACCTGCGATGCAGTAATTCTATGAATATCTTTGTTGGACCGATATGCTTCAATAAGCTTCTCATCGGAAGACATATGTGCCATAAGTCGTAATTCGATTTGCGAGTAGTCCGCATCTACAAAAACATATCCTTCCCCGGGTCTGAAAACCTTTCTGAGTTCTCTGCCCAGTTCAGTTCTTATCGGAATATTTTGAAGGTTAGGTTCTGATGAGCTGATACGCCCTGTGGCGGTAATTGTCTGATTGAAATGAGTATGAATTCTTCCGTCTTCCTCAATATAATTCTGTAAACCGTCAGCATATGTGGATTTTAATTTACTGTAGGTTCTGTATTCAAGAATATTCCGCACAATCTCATTATCAGCGGCAAGTTTCTCCAAAACATCTGCGGCCGTTGAATAACCGGATTTTGTCTTCTTACCTCCGGGCAATCCCATTTTTTCAAACAAAACCTCGCCGAGTTGTTTGGGCGAATTTATATTAAATTCAGCTCCTGCCTGATCATAAATCTTCTTTTCAAGCTCTATAATACGATCATTCAGTTTTTCACTGAAATCTTGTAAATCATCACGATTTACAAGAACACCTTCTTTTTCCATTGAATACAAAACAAATGAAAGTGGCATCTCGATATCATCGTACAAAGAAATCATTCCGGCTTCTTTTACGAGATTACGGAGCTTATTTGAAAGAATCAGTGCGTTTCTGGCTGCAATGCAGGCATACAACGTTTCATTTTCAAGTATTTCTTTTTCCGGTCCCGGGAACCTGTCTAAATATCTTTCTCCAACATGAACCGCAGAATAGCTTCCTCTTAAGGGATCCAACAGATATGCAAGCAATTCGCAATCGTTAAAACCGATTCTAAAATCGCCGATATAATCATAACTTCTTTTGATATCAAATGTATCAACATTAACATTTTTTACCGCATCCGATATCGCTTCTTTAAGATAATCGTCCGTAATAAAGAATAGCTCGTTAATAAAATATGTTTCTTCTTCAGAGAAACATATTGCAACACCTTTTTCCGGCACCGGATATAAACCGATTTCCTTTGATTTTGCAATCTTTAATATAATAGTTTCTGCTTCGCTTATATCCTCTGTTTCTGTAAAAGAAACCTCATCTTTTTTATTATCTATAACATTTTCCGAAACTGCTCCGTCAAATGCTTCAAGCCTTTTGATAACGCTGTTGAGTTCATACTTTCTGAGTGTCTCGATAGACTCTTCATTGATAAAATCAACAGTTGCACAATCATTTAAATCAAGAACAACAGGTGCATTAATTTCAATTGTGGCCAATGTTCGTGAAAGAAATGCCTGTTCTTTACAAGTTATAAGATTCTCTTTTAGTGCCGCCTTGTTTATTTCATCAATATGTTCATAAATTGTTTCAAGATTTTTATAGTTCTGAATAAGTTCCGTGGCAGTCTTTGGGCCTACTTTGTTAACACCCGGAATATTGTCGCTACTGTCACCCTGCAACGCCTTAACTTCAATAAATTCAAGAGGTGTAACGCCGTATTCCTCTATAACCTGAGCAGTATTGTAATTGTATGTTTCTGTCTTGCCTTTTATAGTTTTAGGAATCGAAACCGTAATATTGTCGGATGCGATTTGTAAAAGATCCCTGTCTCCGGAAAGAAGTGTAACAAGAAGCCCTTCTTTTTCAAATCTTTTGGCAAGAGTTCCGAGAATATCGTCAGCTTCATACCCTTCCAACTCAATAACCGGAATTTTCATGCTTTTGAGTAAAATTCTGATAAGAGGAAGCTGTTCAACAAATTCCTGCGGTGCAGGCTTTCTTGTTCCTTTATATTCAGGGAACATTTTATGTCTGAATGTCGGCGCCTTAAGATCAAAAGCAACACATAAATAATCGAATTTATCTGTATCAAGAGTTTTGGCTAAAATATTAAAAAAACCCAAAAGAGCATTCGTATGAATTCCCTCTTTGTTAGTTAAAAGAGGAAGTCCGTAATATCCTCGATTCATTATTGAATTTCCGTCAATAAGTAATATTTTTTCTGCCATTTTTCTTCCTACATAAATATTAATAACAATGCCATTACCACAACCATAACTCCCAGATAAACAAATCCAAGATAAGCCCTTTCGGAGACATCATTTTTGTGAATTCGCCTAAATATCTCCCTCTTTTTTGAATTGATTTCATTTGAGGAATTTAAGTCTTCCAAATCGTCGGAGTTACTTAAGCTTATCGTAACAAGATGCTGAACAAGAAATTCCTCATTACATGAAGAACATATTTCTAAATGTTCAAACAGATCAAGTGTTTCATCATCTCCAAGCGTTCCTGCAAAATATGAAGTTATATACTTTTCATAATCGACACAGTTCAAGTTTGTAATCTCCGAATTAATTGTTAATATGTTTTAACAAGAACTCTATCTGATCCTTATTTGCTTCTTTTCCGTAAGGATTATTTAAATCGCAGAAGAAAACATGATATGTTTCTTCATTACCGTATACCTTTCGCTCGGCTTCTACGCCCTTTTCAGAAAGATATTTGTACATAGGCTCCATCTTTGAAAGAAGAAAATCTCCCGGTGAACTCATAAGGTAGGCAGGCGGAAATTTAGAAGTAATATATTTCAAAACTTTCGCTTTTTCGCGGAATCTAAGAGGATTCTTTGTAAGATATATTTCCTTTATGTCACTGATATCGTCAGAAGACTCTGTTAAATCATACAAACCACATCCGAGTGATACAGCTCGCAAAGTAAACTTTGGAATATCAAGTTTAAGAATTTTAGCATAAGTAGGATTGGTTACGGCAGTGGCATACTGGCTTGTCATCTGTGCACCGGCAGAATCACCAAGCATAACGATGTTATCTGTATCAAAACCGTACTCTTCTGCATTTTCTACAATCCATTTAAATACTTTATTTGTCTCAATTATCGGACTTGGAAACATAATATTAGGTGTTTTTCTGTAATTATAATTAATAACAGCAAAACCATATTCACAAAATTGTGAAGTATAAAACTGATATCTTTCTTTATCACCGTATGCATAACCGCCGCCATGTGCACTGACAAGAACAGGCAGTTTTCCGTTTTTATCCTTGGGTCTATAGACATCCAACATATTATCGACATCATGCGGACCATAAGCAATATCTCTCTTAGCTTCAACATTTTCGGGAAAAACAAATTTTTCATCACGGGGATCATCATACCCACGGCATTCTTCGCAATACTTTTGTGCAATTGTATATGCTTTTTTCTTCTTCATATTTTCCTCCTAAAGGGCATAAAAATCCAAATATTAGTTTACACCCTAACAGGTCATTTTAGCAACCGAATGATAATAAAAGAAATCACAAAAAAAGAAGGATTAAATCTTGAATGATATAATCCTTCTTTTCACTACAAATATTTAATAGTTCACTTCATATACATGTCCATGACCTTTAATTGCATAATCTGAACAATCAGAATCAGGATATAAACATAATTTATATTCTCTCACACACCGGCATAATTTTACTTTTCGCTACCTGTTGCCGGCAGTGGGGTGCTGCGTGCCGGTGACACGCGTTTAGCTCCGACCGAGCCGAAGGCGAGACCTTGAACACACCGGCTTAATGTTCCTTTTCGCTACCTGTTGCCGGCAGTGGGGTGCTGCGTGCCGGTGGCACGCGTTTAGCTCCGACCGAGCCGAAGGCGAGACCTTGAACCTGGTTTCAAGGTCCCGGCCGTCGGCTCAAACAAAAAAAGCAGGTGCTGTAGCACCTACTTTTTTTGCTTTCGCCTGCCGGCAGTGGGACTTGAACCCACACGACGTTGCCGCCAACAGATTTTGAGTCTGCCTCGTCTGCCATTCCGACATGCCGGCGTTTGTTGCAGAAATCATATTAACACACTTCTCAGAAAATATCAAATGTTTTCAATTTTCCAATCAATTGGAACAATTCCATTCTTTTCAAGATACTCATTCGCCATTTTAAAATGACCGCATCCAAAGAATCCATTATAAGCGGACAAGGGACTTGGATGAACCGTTTCCAATACAAGATGCTTTGGATTTGTTATCAAACTTTTCTTTGCTCGGGCATTTGAGCCCCACAAAAAGTATACTATTGACCTGTCCTGTTCGTTAACCGTTCTTATTATTGCATCTGTAAACTGCTCCCAGCCTTTGTTTTTATGAGAATTTGCAGCACCGTTGCGAACTGTCAACACAGTATTTAAAAGTAACACGCCCTGTTCGGCCCACTTCATCAAATATCCGTTATTCGGAATATCATATCCATATTCATCTTTAATTTCTTTATACATATTTTGCAATGAAGGAGGTGTTTTTATCCCGGGTTTTACCGAAAAACTCATTCCATGCGCCTGACCTTCTTCATGATAAGGATCCTGTCCCAGAAGAACAATCTTAACATCAGACAAAGAGGTATATTTTAACGCATTAAAAATGTCTTCGGATGGGGGAAATATAATGTGTGTTGAGTATTCTTCTTTCACAAAATTATATAAGTTCTTATAGTAATCTTTAGAAAATTCAGGCTTAAGATAAGGAAGCCAATCATTATCTATCATTCAAAACTCCTAACGACGCACTGAAATGCCACGTCCATCCAAATATGACTTTACTTCACCTATTGACAATTCTTTAAAATGAAAAAGAGACGCGGCCAAAGCAGCATCAGCATGTCCTTTATCAAATGCATCATAAAAATGTTCAAGTTTTCCTGCGCCTCCGGATGCAATAACGGGAACACTTACAGAATCCGAAATTATTCGGGTTAATTCATTGTCAAAACCGGCTTTTGTCCCGTCACAATCCATACTGGTAAGAAGAATTTCACCCGCGCCCAGTTCAACACCTTTCTTTGCCCATTCAACCGCATCAATACCCATATCAACGCGTCCGCCGTTTTTAAAAATGTTCCAACCGGTGCCATCTTCTCTTCTTTTTGCATCGATAGCAAGAACAACACATTGTGATCCAAATTTATCCGCTGCTTCAGCAATAAGATTAGGATTCATAATAGCAGCCGAATTTACGGCAACCTTATCTGCACCCTCACGAAGAATCTTTTTAAAATCATCAACTGTTCTGATTCCACCGCCGACGGTAAAAGGAATAAACAACTTACGAGCTACACTTCTGACCATGTCAACCACAGTATCTCTGTTATCACTTGAGGCAGTGATATCAAGAAAAACCAATTCGTCGGCGCCTTCCTTATCGTAAATCATTGCCTGTTCAACAGCATCCCCGGCATCAACTAAATTTACAAAATTAACTCCTTTAACAACCCTTCCGTCTTTTACATCAAGGCACGGAATAATACGCTTTGTATACATATATTTCTCCTTACTGTTGAATAAAGTTCTTTAATATTTTCAGTCCTACTTCCGAACTTTTTTCAGGATGGAACTGGCAACCGTAAACAGATCCGTTCTCACAGGCTGCATCAAAATCAAGAATATAATCAGATGTGGCTGCTACAATATTTCTATCTTCCGCCACAACATGAAAAGAATGAACAAAATATACAAAGTCACCGTTATTAAGCCCATCAAAAATTTTGGAAGTTTTAGGAAATGATAAGCTGTTCCAGCCGATTTGCGGTACTTTATAGCCTTCTTTTTCAGGAAATTTTACACATTTGCCCTTAAAAATACCCAAACCTTTAACACCGGGTGCCTCTTCGCTTTCCTCAAACATAAGCTGGTAACCCAAACATATCCCCAAAAAAGGAATGTGCCTGTTTACAACCTCACGAATAACACTTACAAGATCATATTGATTAAGTTTGTTCATACAATCGCCAAAATTACCTACACCCGGCAGAACAACGTGGCTTGCAGAAAGTATTTCATCTTTATTTCTTGTTATTTTTACTTCACATCCAAGAAACATAAGTGCCTTTTCAACACTTTTAATATTTCCTGCATCATAATCAATAATTGCGATCATTAATATTGCTCCTCCGGTAAAACATCTTTATATTCACTTGGATCAGTCGGTTGCAACTCGTCCGGAGTAAATGGTTCCGGAAGAGGTGCATAAATATCAATATATTCCGTTCCGTTAGCTATGGACATAACTTTGAGCGTATACTCCTCGTTAGTGGGTAATGCAAGAATCTCGAGAGCATCTTCCGTCGAAAGATTGTACTCAACTAAAAGTGCATCCTCTATCAGTTTATACTGCTCATTAAATTGAATATCTGCCCCGCAATCCTGTGCGATTGCATTCCATACATCATGATTTTCAACAGCCTGAAGAAGCTGGTCAAGAGCTTCTGTACGCATATTCATCTTGTTATAACTTAAATGTGCATCGTATTTGTGCTTAACGGTAAGAATAATCTCAGACCTGTTAAATAGAATCTGATCACCTTCGCTTAACTTCTGTCCAAGAAAATCCGAATATGTTGTTTCATAATCTCCTTTATAATATGCCTTCCTTGCCTGCATATTATTTATGAATGAGGGGACAAAATATAAAACAAGAAGAATAAATACAAGCAATGTTGCACACAAAATAAATATTCTTATAACATTCTTCTTATTTAAAGGTTTGGAATTGTCAACTTCGACCGGTTTAGGCTTCTTCTCTTTTTTAGGCTTTTTTTCCTTCTTCGCCTTTTTGGGAGTTTCTCCTTCTTCGTCATCCCCATCTCCATCGGGATTTTTCTCATCACCTTTTTTGTTCTTTTTGTCTTTTTTGCCTTTTTTCTTTTTCTTCTTTGTATCCTCTTCGCCTTCTTTGTCTAACTTTTCAAGGATTTCCTTATTTTCTCCCTGAACGTCTTCAAAGCCGGCTTCTCCTATGTTAACACCATCAATTACCTCTGCATCATCTTCATCCGATGCGGTTAAGAAAGATATTATCTTTGCAATAAATCCCTGTTTTTTAGGCTTATCTTCTGTATCTTCGCCGCCTTCTGCCCTCTTAGTCTTTTTATTCTTCTTCTCTTTCTTAGTCTTTACAGATTTTTCGCCAATTATCTCCGCATCATCTTCAGTCGAATTTTCTTTGGAAGAATTATCTTCGCCTTCAGCCAATAAGGCAAGTAAATCATCATCGGAAGATCCACTGTCAGATCCAAGAAGTTTTGAAACATCATCCATTTCTGAACTATTTTGCGGATCAATAGAATCCATCTTGGAATCCTTATCAAAAATACCAAGCGCTTCCAAAGAGTCAAGGTCTTCCAAATCAATTTCAATCGGTTCTTCAGGTTCATTCTTGACATCACCGGCATCATTTAGAAGTTTTTCAATATCTTCCTGTGAAAAATTATCCATCGAACCGGCTCCGGGTACAAACGAATCCGATTGTGCGAATGAAGACTCATTTTTTTCTTCTTCATCAATATAATCAAGCAAAGTTTCCATATTTATGGGCTCGGATGAATCAGGTTCGTCATTCGAATCACCGTTAAATAATCTGGAAATCTCTGCAGCACTTAATTCGTCACCAAAATCAAACGTATCGACAGCAGGTGTTTCATCCTTTGTTTCAGATGTAGCAGTTTCCTCATTCATGCTGTTTATAAGCGCAGCAATTGCATCCTGGTCCATCTTCGCGTTATCCGCTGACGCTGCAGGTGCCTGTACTTCCCGGGCCGGTGCAGTTATTTCTTCCGCTGTTTCTTCAACTGAATCTGCCTCTACTGATGCTACTATTTCATCAAGAGACAGTTCCGGAGCTGTAGTTTCCTCATTCATGCTGTTTATAAGCGCAGCAATTGCATCCTGGTCCATCTTCGCGTTATCTGCTGACGCTGCAGGTACTTCCGGAACAATCGTACTATCAGCATCAACAGTATTCTCTGTCAAAGTACTATTTGTATTCGAAACATTGTCATTCGGCAAAGAAACATCTGTTAAATTTAAGCTTTCATCGGCTTCTATAACGTCATTACTCAGAAAGTCTGAGTCTGTTATTTCGGACATAACAACAGAATCTGCAGATTCCGCAGATTCGCCATGAATATTACTCAATTCTATATTTGATTGACTTTCGATTTCAGCCTGTCTTGTCAACTCACTAACTTTACTTATTGCAGAATTAGGATCAATATCTGCTTGTGCCTGTTTTAGTAAACTGTCAAGATAATCTTCTGTACTAGCCATACAAATCTCCGTTTATTATGCATAATAACATTAATTATTTATTCTAACATAAGCTTTTAACCCATTCAACTGCAGACTGGTGAACAGCCTCTGCTCTGTCAGATATATTAATATCAACTTGTGGAAGTAACTCATTAACACGTATCAATTCCGATTTAATGTTTAATGCAGTTGTTCTTTCAAAAGCAAATCTAATAATCCCCGGCATTTTCATACTAACACCCAATTCCAGGAGTAATAATTTTTTGTTTAAGGTTCCGGTTAACCACATCCTATATTTTTGCCATTGAGGCATATAACCTTCTTCAACATAAACAGGTGCAAGCATAGAATTATAAACCAATTCTTTTCCACAATGCATACAAACATTCTCATCCAATGAGTATAAATCATGAGTACATGCATTCGGACATTGTTTAAATCTTTTTCCACCCATAGGGGCAACAATCCTAGTTGAATCTAAATTGGAAGAAAATATCTGGTCATCCATACATAATGTAACAATAAAATAATTTTTTCCTTCCAGTTCTTCAGCCAATTTATTATAAACATATACTCCATCATCTATATTTTCAAATTCTTCACCGATACCAATAAGAATCATATCGGCATTTTTAAGTTTATCCATATAAAATCCTATATGCATCTTTTAATTTTGACATTTCATTATTAATGAAACAGCAAAGATGCAATTCAAAATATAATATATTTACTTCAATCTCTTATATAAAATGAGACCGGACAAAATCCGGTCTCATCGATATCTATTTACAAAACCAATTTATCGATTTCTCTTACAAGATTTCCGATTTCGGGTTTTGAAAGCTGAGCATTTGCCCCCAGAGCTTCACCTTTCTTTCTCATTTCATCATTTACCAATGAAGAGAAAATTACAACAGGAATATCTTTCGTTGCATCATCAGACTTAATAAGTTTTGTAAGTCTGTGACCATCCATAATAGGCATCTCAATATCAGTAATAACACAACCAATATGTTCTTTTAATGTTCCACGCTTTTTACAATCTTGAATGATGTCAAAAGCTTCTTGTCCATTCTCTGTGTGGATAAGATTTACATATCCTGCTCTTTTTAAAGAATCAACAATCATTTTATTAAGAAGAACAGAATCTTCAGCAATAAGAATACCTACATCATTTCTTTCTCTATCACCAAGAGCATCGATTTCTGTAGTCTTAAGACCGGTCTCAGGATTAATATCGCTGACAATTTTTTCAAAATCTAAGATAATAATAAGCTTTTCATTCAATTTAACAATACCGGTAGAAATGCCGTCTTCAGATGTAGATACTGTAGCACCGGGTTTAATAATATCAGACCATGAAACTCGATGAATACCAACGACCTGATCAACATGGAAAGCAATGTCTAATTTATTGAAATTTGTTACAATAAACAAACCGCCCGGCTCGGATTTACCTCTCTGCAAGCAATTCTTTAAATCAATTGCAGTAATCATAGTATCTCGCGGCATAAATATACCTTCTATACTGGGATGAGAATTGGGTACGGGAGTAACCGCAGCATAAGGAATAATCTCACGAATCTTTGCAACATTGATTCCATAAGAATTACCTGCAAGAATAAACTCTAATACCTCCAATTCATTAGTTCCGTTCTCTAAAAGAATCTTAGTTTCCATTAATGAAGTCTCCCATCTGAATAATTAGTCTAGTGAATCACAACATTTCTTGGTCAATAACCACATAATTTATAAAAATTATACCATATTGTATAAAAATATCAAATGTTTACTAAAATAAAAACGAATTATTAACATATCGCACAAAAAGAAAAAAATAAAAAAAACGCACAACCAATGTTGTGCGTTCTCTTGAAAACTTAATACAAAACAGAAGATTTGTTTCTCTCGAAACTCTCCACCTCTTCCTGGTAAAGCTTTCGACCTATTAGTAACCATCAGCTGAATGCATTACTGCACTTACACCTTGGCCCTATCTACCTCGTAGTCTTCAAGGGGTCTTCAGTATTTCTACTTGGAT